>DGXZ01000040.1:1066-5044 GCA_002396485.1 Spartobacteria bacterium UBA5019 | reverse complement strand
TACTCTCTAAACCGGACACTAGTGGCAATTGCTATAATTTCTCCCATATTTGGATTTGGTGTTCTAGTGTTCAACTGGGGAGGGATTTTCGGGTTAGGGTTTATCGTGGAGGAACCCCAAAAACATCCAATTTCAAGTCCAGACAGAATCGCGCACCTCCGTTCGGCAATATAATATAATGAATAAATGATCACCCTTTACATTAGCCTCTATTTCACATTTCTCTCTGCTTTCCGTTCCGATGAAGAAGTTTTGATCAGTTAATAGTTTATACTTCAAGCCATCGAATGAAATCGCAAACACTTTATCAACGCATACTAGGCAATGATTATTTCAAGTTACCAAACATTCTTCAGCAGTTTCACAGTCTGTCGGAAGGAGGATGCGCCGTCGGGATAATTTCTGTAGAGAGGAGCGAAGGTATAATCCATCGTATTGCAGCACAATTGCTCCAATTGCCGAGCCCAGGCAAGGAGATACCACTACGGCTAGAAGTCATTCCCGATGACGGCAAAGAAATTTGGATACGACACTTCGATGGACAGAGGTTAATGACACTACAATGGCAAGAAGGACCGTATTTAATAGAGCAAGCTGGACCACTCTTGTTTGTTTTTGAAGTTGTGGCAGATAAAAATGGATTGACCTTCAATCCGCATTCCAACAGAATTTTTGGGATTCAAGTCCCTGAATGTATGTCACTTCGTGTTGATGCTAGTGCGTTGAGACGAAGCAATTGCTGGTATATCGAAGTAATCATCACCGCTCCGCTGCTCGGTAAAATTACAACTTATAAAGGAGAAATAATCCCTCGATCATGCTAATAGCTCTATATCTTCTTTTGGCGCAAGGTCTATTAGGGGCCTTTGACACGCTTTGGTATCACGAGTATAAGCAGCAACTACCACGCAATGCCTCAGCCAAGATTGAGTTGCGCTTGCATGCTTCGCGTGACTTTGCCTATGCAGTCGTGTTTGGTTCTTTGGCATGGATGCTCTGGCTTGGTAGCTGGGCGTGGCTGTTTCTGGCTATTCTAGTTTTTGAAATCGGCATCACATTGTGGGATTTTATTGAGGAAGATATTAGCCGTCGTTTGCCTGCTGGAGAACGTGTTATGCACACAATAATGGCTATTATCTATGGCGCATTTCTGGCTAAGCTCCTACCAGAAGTATTTCAATGGACATCTCAGAATACCGAATTGTTGTTCGTAGATCGCGGCGTTTTGTCATGGATTTTAACTGTGTTTGCAATCGGAGTCTTTTTATCCGGCATTCGTGATGTGGTAGCGAGCTTTCGCATGCGGACCACCTGACAGAAAATGCCGAACCTTAAAGGGTGTAGCGGAGGCGAGGCACGAGCCCTCCGACTGCACCCATGCTTGAACAAGCCCGGTTTGTAAGGGGGAGGCGGGGCGTATGCGGTTTATGTTTGAAACGGGACTCTGGGGAGTGGAGGGTAAGCCGGTTGAGCTTGGAAAGTGGCCTCGTCGATCGCTTTCGAAAGACGAAGGCAAGGTGTTTTCAGCCTCCAAGGCCAGTTCGGCGCCGGCCATTTCTTGTCTGCGGTGAGCTTTTGAATATTTTTGCCCGACGATTCACCGAATGGCTACCCGCTTTGCGCCTCGTGCAGCCATCGATGATCGAGCAGTTTAGCAAAGAAAAATCTTGCACTACGTGTGCCGTTACGGCATACGTTTACTGTGCTGTATGACTGGGATTCAAAAAAGAACGATTTCCTCAAGGCGAATAGCGGGATTTCTTTTGAGGCCGTCATCGTGCACCTTGGCCGCGGAGACATCTGGAAGATCACAGACCATCCTGACAAAGTCCGATACCCTGGGCAAAGCATCCTTTTCGTGATCGTGGACGACTATGTTCACATGGTCCCATTTGAGGTCCGAGGAGACACCCTATGGCTTGTGACTGTTATCCCGAGCAAAAAAGCAACAAGAGAATACATAAAGGAGAAACAGAATGAAACTGAGCAAAGAAGAAAAGGAAATTGAGGCTCTTTACGAAAGTAATGCCTTCAGACTTCGCAAGCCGGATAAGGCATTGCTGCGCCAGTTGAAGACGGCTGCTGAAAACACCTTCAAGAAGGATCGTCGGATCAATATCCGCTTGTCTGCGCATGACATGGCCGGCATTCAGAGGGTCGCTGCAACTAAAGGGGTCCCTTATCAGTCGTTAATTTCCGGCTTGATTCATCAGTTTGTGGAGGGTGATCTCACAGAAAAAGCAAAAGGCTAACGTCAACTGGGGGTAGGGTTCATTTTCTTTCATTTTTTGATACTTCAGGGCAAGCAGCTCTGCGTATCGTCGCATCGAGTCATAAGGATGCTGTTAATCAAGAGGAGGCTATGTCGGCGACAATCTCTCGTGGTGATCGTGATTTGAGATGTTGCCCATTCTGGTTGCTGTGAGCTGATACCAAGAGCTGATTTCTCTTGCAGTGGCGGGGGCTTGCAACCGCCAAAAGGTCTCGGGGAACACGCCCAGCTTACGCGCTTCGCGACTCCAGCTTGGGCAAGCCGCCCTCGGGAATTTCGCTTGACTCCACCCCCGCACTTCGCCAGAACTTCAAAAACCGCTCCATTCGCGCTGTTTCTCAAATCTTGCATCAACCAACACAACCAAACGAAAATTCAATTGCCCGCTTTTTTCGCGACTCGACTGATAAGAACGAATTTTGTATGACCAGACAACGTTAGCAAAGAATAAATCACCTGATGCCAATACCCGATTTCCAGTCTCTAATGCGACCACTTTTAGAAGCACATGCGGATGGCAAGGAACACCTTAACCGTGATCTAGTAGCACAACTTGGCGAGCAGTTTGGTCTTTCTGACGAAGAGCGCCGCGAGATGTTACCAAGTGGTGGTGCGCGCCTGTTTGATAACCGGATTGGCTGGGCCAAGTCACACATTACCCAAGCTGGCTTATTGGCAGCGCCTCGCAGGGCGATTTCAACGATCACGGACCGAGGTCGTGAAGCGTTGCGCATCCATCCTGAGCGCATCGATTTGCGGATCCTTAACGGTTATGAAGAATATCGCGAGTTTCGCAATCGCCGTAAAGCAGCAGACGATGAAGAGCCGGACACTACCGAGTTGGAGGTCCAAAATTCTCAAACCCCCGAAGAGTTGCTAGAGAATGCATATTTGCAGGTCCGAAGGCAGATCGAGAGCGAGCTCCTAGCACAGATCAAGAGCGCGCCTCCTGAGTTCCTTGAGCGGGTGGTGGTAGATTTAGTGGTGAAGATGGGATACGGGGGCAGCCGCAAAGATGCCGGCGAGGCACTCGGTCGCTCAGGTGACGAGGGAATCGACGGAATCATCAAGGAAGATCCACTTGGGCTTGATATCATCTATTTGCAGGCGAAGCGCTGGGAGGGAAGCGTTGGGCGTCCTGAGATTCAGAAGTTTGCTGGAGCCTTACAGGGCCAGCGAGCAAGGAAGGGCATATTCATCACGACATCGACATTTACTGCAGATGCCCTCGAATACGCTTCACGGATTGAAACCAAGATTATCCTGATTGACGGCGCACGCTTGTCCAAGCTCATGTTCGATCACGGCGTCGGAGTGGCCACGGCATCTAACTACGAAGTTAAGCGAATCGATTCTGACTACTTTACCGACACCTAATGCAAAAGGCTAACCAGACAGTGGCGGTAACGGCGGGAACCGGGGGGCATTGTTCATTTTCTTTCATTTTTTGATACTTATGGGCAAGCATCTCCGCGTATCGTCGCATCGAGTCATAAGGATGCTGGTAATCCAGAGGATCAGGATGCTGGCGACAATCTCTCGCGGTGACAGTGATTTAAGATGTTGCATTCTGGATGCTGTGTGCCAACCCATTTGTGTTGTTCATGGCCGCCCACTCTCCTAAACTCGCCCCCCCATGAAGCCAGCCCATGCCCTGCTCCGTCATCCCTCAAACACGACTACTTCACAATGCCGCGCAGCGGCTT
>DGXZ01000040.1:0-879 GCA_002396485.1 Spartobacteria bacterium UBA5019 | reverse complement strand
GCGCAGCGGCTTAGTTCAACAGACCATTCCACCTAATCCCGTGCCAGCGGCACTTCTGGCATTTCGGTTGCGGAGTATAGGCTTTGGTGCCTGAAGCAGGTGCTGGTCGGTCATCGCGGAGGTTAGCAGAAAATATGCCTTGCTACAATGAGCAATATGTGGTATTGCTCGTTTACGTATGAACCAAATCTCCTTTGAATGGGATTCTTGCAAGGCGGCATCGAATGCCAAGAAGCACGGCGTTTCCTTCGAGGAGGCCAGAACAGTGTTCTACGACGAGCATGCTCTGTTGATCCCGGACCCTGATCATTCGACCACTGAAGACAGATTCATCATCATGGGGCTCAGTTCCGCATTGCGGGTCCTCGTCATTGTTCACTGTTTTCGCAAAAGCGGTTCATCGATCAGAGTGATTTCGGCACGACGGGCCGGAACCAAAGAACAACAACCATACTGGGAGAACAAAAAATGAGAAAAGAATATGATTTTTCCGCAGCAAAGCGGAATCCATATGCGAAGCGCTTGAAGAAGGCGGTCACAATTCGGCTCGAACCCGATGTGATCGATTACTTCAAGGCGCTTTCAACCGATACCGGGATTCCATACCAAAATCTCATCAATCTCTATTTGCTCGACTGCGCCAAGGAACAGCGTCGCCTTGCATTGACCTGGAAAAAATAATGCCAACAGGGAGATACACCTGATCCCTATGCCTTCGGCACTTCTGTCATGCCTGCCGCTTCCACTTCGCAGGCAGGAATCACGCCAGAACCAAGTAGGGCTAGATCAGATTTTGAAAAGGAACGGGAGAGACTCCATTTCAAGATTGCTCAGCAGACTTGATTTAGAAATACAGCCCTTTTTCTGAAGGGCACTTTG
>DGXZ01000014.1:39121-39670 GCA_002396485.1 Spartobacteria bacterium UBA5019 | reverse complement strand
AGCCTTCGTAGATGCTACACTGGGTGGAAAGCGCATGCATCGGCAGGCCGGACCCGACTGCGACCTTCTTGTCAGGATTGTGTTCCGGCCATTTGGAGATATGCCCAACGCCTGGCATCGATTGCGCCCAAACATCTGGGTAGTTGCTAATGCCATCGCCACCCAAAGCCGGCCCGCGAAAGAGGTTTTTCTCAGCGTCGAATTCGTAACGTTCGTAGTGATCGAGCGTGGCCAGTGTGGCCGAGAGTGCGACTTTGAGGAATGGGCGATTTCCCGTAATCAGATAATGCGACCAAGCGCCGACGGTCCATAGCATTCCCTCGATAGACCCTCCACGACCACACAGCAGTCCGCCATCCTTGTCAAGTAGCAGCGTGGCCAATAACCCGCCCGTCATCGCCTCGGATTGTAAGAACCCTGTGCCATCCCAGGCATGAATGCCAGTGTCGTATTGAAAAAGAACGTAATCCAGACCCGCGCCGAGTATCGGCATCCTCGAAGGAATTACCTCGCTCGTGCCGGCAATCTTGACCGCCTCTGCTGAAATTT
>DGXZ01000014.1:36282-38825 GCA_002396485.1 Spartobacteria bacterium UBA5019 | reverse complement strand
GACGTAGGGGTGCAGTTTCTCTGGGGACTCGGCTGCATATACTACGGCCACCGGTGCGAGCAGCAGTGCGGCTACGAGCGGGAGGATGTGTTTCATATTGTGTTTCATATTGTGTTTTATATAGTGTTTCATATAGTGTTTCATATAAGGGGTTGAAATCTCATTCTAATCAGGGCACGATGGATCCTTGTTAAGGGATTACGCTGACCTTCCGCATGGTGCGCAAGGTCACCGGTCCAAGCAGACCAGAGGGCAGCAACGGGTCATCGTTTTTCCACAAACGGAAGGTCTGGAAGGTGACACGTTCCGTCTTGGGCATCGGAGCTTTGCCCCAAACCCAATCCGGCAACTCCGCATTTGTCGGGTAATCATTCCTGCCACTCGCTGCGAAAGCCTTGTCATCCCAATCCATGAGGGGCGGATAAGCTTCATCACCAATTTGACGGTTGGCCCACAAATTCGCCACACGCACTTCCAGACGGTTCTCTCCAACCACGAGTGCGTCGGTGACATCCACACGATAAGGTGGCCTCCATACAATTCCCAGCGGTTTTCCGTTAAGTACTACTTCCCCAATCACTTCAATCTGGCCAAACTCCAAAAAAGTACGCTCATCGGCTTTGGGTGACTCTGCTTTAAAAGTTGTGGTGTAAACGCCTGTTCCGGAGAAATTTTTGATCCTTCGATCTTCATGTTCCGGCCAGGAAATCAGCTTCTCGAGCGTGACAGGTATCGGCAATTTATCGCCATACGCAAACTGCGGAGGGAACTCGAGCTTCCAAGGCCCCTTCACCTCCATCGGTGCGGTGACGCTATCGACCTGAATGGTTTCCGTTTTTCCAGAAGCACGCTCCACGGTGTAAGCCCCAGCTTGATCAGCAAGGATTTCACTACCCTTAGTCGTTGTCTTTACCTTGCCCTCAAACGGCTTGCCTTCTTTGTTCACTGCGGCCACTGGATCCCCTGAACCTATCGGGTTACGAAATACCACAAATACGGCCTCCCCCGGTTCAAAAAAGTGAGTCACTTCCGTGCGCTTGTCAGCGGTTGGCTTCCAGCGGCCGGCGATCTCCATCGCTCCGGTTTCCGGATACCAGATTTCAGGAATGAGGCCATTCACACGAAAGGTCATCGTGGCCAGCCAACTGACATCTTTCTGATTTGAAACGAAATAGACATCAGCGTTTCCGATACGCCGATGGATCCAAGGCATCATCATGCTCTGCTCATCACCGCTTTTAAAGCCGGCGACGTGCACGTCAGGGAGGATCTTCAGACTCGCCAGCAATTCATCAGGAGTCTGTCCCCAATGCACAGCGCCGAGTCCAATCTTGTTCTCGCCCACCTCAGTGGCCGTGTAACCCTTCCATAACTCACCGGCGAGAGCCGCTACGACATGATCAGATTCGGGATAATTTAACAAACCCAAGGACTTGGCTGGAGCATCTCCGAGAACCAGGACATGCGCGCCGGCTTGAACCAGATCGCGAAGCTTTTTTAGCAACTCCGGAGTCATGGCATCGGCTTTCGGCATCACCAGCAGTCGGTAGCTCATGCCTGATGGCAAGATCAACTTCCCGTCCTTGACGCTTAACTTCATAATCGTCTCATCCATGCAGTAATCGAAATCGTGGTAGGGGTGATTTGTGATGGCGCTCCAGTCGTTGGCGATCTCCTGGCCTGTGAAGCAGAGGATATCCGCTTGGAACTGCCCCTGCTGGAGCAGGTGCTGACTGCGTGTCAGATGCGTGAGCCAATCTCGGCTCTGTTCAAACCAAGGCAGATTCCGATGGAAGGCGATGCCCCAGTTGCGAGCGTTCATACCAGGATATAGGTTCGTCCACGGTTGATGTATCGAATTCATTTGGAATTGGTTGAGTCCGTTTGCCAGCACCTCATCCGCTTGACGTTTGAGCATCCAAGGGTAAGCCGTTTGTCCGATTTTATCGTAGGAAGTGAAGGATTCCGCTGCCACAAGACTCCGGCCCTCGGTATGGGCGGCTGAGGAGGCCCGCTTCATCCGAAGCCTTCCGCCGCGATTTCCGGCCCATAGCTCGCCATTCGGACTCTGCACCCGCGAATAACTCTGCAGCTCATTAAAGTTTCCGTCTCCATAGCATTGAGCCGTCAGGACAAGCCCCTTCTTTTCTGCCAAATTCGACATGACGCCCCAATACTCATCCGCATGAAGATCTGCCAAGGTCCGACGGAAATCCCAAAGAAACCGTTCAGTGACTTGCGCTTCGCCCACTGGAAATCCACAGAGAGCTGGCAGGTAGGGAAAGGCATCATATCCCCTGCGAGCCTTAAATTTCATCAGAAATTCAGGAGTCCAGTTCTGAGTTCCAATCTCCCAAGAATCAATTTGTATTTTTGCAAATGTCTTTCCGCAGAGATCGGCATTCTCTTCGGCTAGTTTTCCTACGAAGGCATCAAAGTGAGCTTGAGCAGCGGCACTGCTCATCTTATCACATTCGAGCCCGACCCCGGCTTTCGATGCAGCATGATTTTTCGCTCCAGTGGTGGTGTGCCCCATTCTGAGC
>DGXZ01000014.1:35525-36086 GCA_002396485.1 Spartobacteria bacterium UBA5019 | reverse complement strand
CCAGCCACTCACCCGGCGGCACCTCCCATTTCAGCCTGCCATCAGCTTGCAGCAGGGGAGTCAGGTTCTTTATCTCTTGCATAGGAATATCCCATTCTTTCCCAAGCGAAGGTGTCTTTTGAGGGCTGAAAGGCGAATGCCCCGCGAGATGGCTCCATCCCGGCAGCCGTGCATTCCCGTGAAAGACGATCTCGGCCAGCCGGACTTTTTTCTGCTCCGGAAAGTCCACGCGATAATACCGTGCTGGTTCCCCCGGTAACGAAAGATCGACCGGACTCGTTGCAAGAAGGGGTTCTTTCATGACCTGAGCTGCAGGGCGAAAGTTTTTTCCGTCATCCGAGAGCCAAACCTCGACCTTCTTGGTCCGGTCTTCACAATGGATCGTCACGGAGCGCGCTGTAAACGGTTCCTGAAATTCAAAAAGTACCGAAGGCGCATCTTTCTGCGAAAGCAGGGTGACTGCCGCCCCTAAATCACCGTCCAGAAGTTTTTCGACTGGAAATGAGGCCGTGCTTGCAACCACCTTTGGCGCGGCTTTTCTGAAGTCTATGCCTGCATCTT
>DGXZ01000014.1:34711-35349 GCA_002396485.1 Spartobacteria bacterium UBA5019 | reverse complement strand
AAGTCTATGCCTGCATCTTTGGGAGCAGGAAAGGCATACAAGGCAATATCCCGGTAGTGCTTCAAGCGGCTGAAAGGCTCAGGCAGGATGGCATCGAAGACTTGTGGGCCGCGCACAATCGTTTCGCTCCAAGTTAAAGTTTGCATCGAATTCTCAGCGGAAATCCATGGCCCGCCACTGCCCGTCCAGCCCTCAGCATTATGCTGATTATATTTCATCCCTAAACGTTCGGCTTCTTTAAGGGTAAAGCCGAACATTTGCCGCCAACGCGAAGAGAAAAACTCGACAGGCCCCATGGCATTGAGTTTCGGATTTTGCACGGTACAGTAATTCACCATCTCTCCCACCCCAACCCGATCCATGGCCTTTAAGTCTGCGACGATTCCCTCTTCAGTCACACAGCCATTCATCCAAACCCAATAAGCCGCAGGCCTCGAGGATTTCGGAGGATTCAAGAATGACAAATCGAGGGAGTCGGTCTCAGATGCGGTTTTGTCCGCAGCTCGCAGAAGAAACGGAGAGAATAGCACGGCGGTGAGAGCGCTAATAATCAAAGTATTCTGCCAGGATGACTTTTGATAGATACCGGAACTTTTGAGGGTGTGTTTCATAATTCGTTACTTCGATTCGGTTGTTCG
>DGXZ01000014.1:28814-34549 GCA_002396485.1 Spartobacteria bacterium UBA5019 | reverse complement strand
TTCGTTACTTCGATTCGGTTGTTCGCTTCGCAGCGGCATCGATTTGATCGGCCTTCTGCTGGATTTCACGGTCGAGGATGGCGGACCGCGTGCGTAGCTCAGCGAGACGCCGCAGCTCATCCTGCGTCGGAGTGAGCATCACCGGCACGACTGCAGCGCAGTCCACGCGGCAATCTTTTTCGGTCACGTCCTTGGCGTCGGCAAGTTTCGCCAGGCCGGGCACCGGTGCGGGGGCGCTGCCCACGACGCCTTGCAGCGTCAGGCCCTCGATATCATCCCCGGCGATGAAAGCGCGGGCATCGGGCTTCTCCACGGTGAGCCGCACGTTCTCCAGTCGCACCCCTTTGACGCGCCGCAGATAGAGCGCCGAGGCGGGCAGTTCGCCGTCGAAGGGAATCATAGGTGTGATCCATTCAAATGCTTCGAGCAGCTCGCCCACATCGAGCCGCGCCGCTTGTTCTGCGGTGCCACCGCCTGGATAGCTGAATTCTACGTCGGAGAATGCAACGTTTTCGATCCGACCGCCCGGGGCGGAAACCACAGCAGCGCAGAGACGACTAAACCGATCATCCGCCTTGCCCCTGCCCACGTCTCCTGTGAACGAAATGGCCGCCTTGATGTGCTCGAAGCGGACGTTTCGTATATGTCCCACTGGAGGGCGACAGGTCTGACTGTACTTGCTCCAGGCAAACCGCGAGGCCAGCACCATGATGGGCTGGCAGACCTTCGTCATCTGGATGTTCGAAAACGAAAGATCCTCGTGCGTCTGGCCCTCGTTGGACTCGATCTTGATGCCCCCCTGGCAGTTCGTGAACGTACAGTCGCGCATGCTCACCCGTCGTGTTGATCCAAAGGACTCGGGCCCGATGCGGATGGCACACCAGTTTGAAGTGATCCGACAGTTGCTGATATCGATGTCCTCGTTCGGCCACTCGGGCTTGAATGTTTGCAACGCGATGCCGTCGTCGCCGGAGTTGATGTCACAGCCGCTGATGCGAACTCGGCGAGAACCCACGAGAACGAATCCATTACCAGGACGGGTGTTCCGGCTGCGTACCGTGACGCCCTCGATCTGAATATCCTGGCTCTGCCAAAAGTAGGTCGTAAAGGTCGCCGGATCGAGTAGCGTGAGTCCGCTGATCTTGATGTTCCGACATCGTTCAAAGCGGATCAACATCGGAACGTGGCGCTGAGCATCGTCTTTGTTGGGGAACACCTTGCGTTCGCGGCCGCCCTGGCCGTCGATTGTCCCCAACCCCTCGATGCCAATCTCTTCCGCATCCCCCGCGTAGATCAGGCACCGATTCCAAGCTGGTGGCGTATGCGAAGTGCCAGTGCCATAAGGCTGCTCCGCACTCTCCACCGTGTAGTCGGCGATCTTCGGGCTGCTGCGCAGGATGGCGTCCTTCTCGACTCTTAGAGTGACCCGGCTCTTGATTCGTAACGATCCGGACATAAACACCCCGCTGGGCACCACGACCCTGCCTCCGCCAGCTTCATGGCAGGCATCGATGGCTGCCTGGATCGCAGTGGTGTTGATTCTTTGGCCATCGCCTACGGCACCATAGGAACGGATGTCGAATGTCTTCGCCTCATGCGCAGGAGATTTTTTTCAACAGCGTGGAGCTCACCCAGTACAAGGAATAGCAGGGCGGTAATGACAACAGTGGTGGATTTCATGGTTGTTTCTTTCGTTTTCATTTCTTTTTTAAAGCTCTATTAGTTTTTTTCAATGTTCACTAACAGCAACTCCAAGACCTGTGGAACGAGCATCAGGGGGGCGAGGATGATGGTGTGTGCGTGTGTTTTATTCAAGTGCACATTTCGTTATTTCGATTCGACTGACTTTTTCGTGGCGACATCGATTTGATCCGCCTTCTGCTGGATTTCGAGGTCGAGCATGGTGGACCGTGTGCGTAGCTCAGCGAGACGCCACAGTTCTTCCGCCGTCGGTGTGACTATCACCGGCACGACCGCACCGCAGTCCACGCGGCAGTCTTTTTCGGTCACGTCTTTCGCATCGGCGAGTTTCGCCAGGCCTGGCAGCGGTGCGGGGGCGCTGCCAACGACGCCTTGAAGTGTCAGACCCTGGATATCATCCCCGGCGATGAAAGCGCGGGCATCGGGCTTCTCAACTGAGAGCCGCACGTTCTCCAGTCGCACCCCTTTGACGCGCCGCAGATAGAGCCCAGAGGCGGGCAGTTCGCCGTCGAAGGGAACCGCCCATTTTACATAATCAAATGCTTCAAGCAGCTCGGCCACGTCGAGACGTGAGGCTTGTTCCGCCGTGCCGCCGCCGGGGAACGTGAGGTCGATGTCCGAAAAGGAAACGCCCTCGATGCGGCTGCCCGGCGCCGACACCACGGCGGAGTAAAGGCGGCTGAAGGGATCATCCACCTTACCAAATCCCACGTCTCCCGCAAACCCAGCGACCGCCTTGATGTGCTCGAAGCGGATGTTCTTGATCACGCCGCCCGGCGGACGGCAGGTCAGGTGATGCTTGCTGAAGGCGAAGCGCGAGGCCAACACCATGATGGGTTGGCAGACCTTGGTCATCTGGATGTTGGAGAACGAAAGGTCCTCGAACGTCTGCCCCTCGTTGGACTCGATTTTGATGCCACCTTGGCAGGTCGTGAACGTGCAGTCGCGCATGCTCAGCCGTCGTGTCGCCCCAAAGGACTCGGGCCCGATGCGGATGGCACACCAGTTTGAAGTAATACGACAGTTGCTGATCGTGATGTCTTCGTTCGGCCAGTCGGGGTGAAAGGTCTGAAACGTGACGCCGTCATCTCCAGAGTCGATGTCGCAGTCCTTGATGTGAACGCGCCGTGAACCTACGATGACGACTGCATTACCAGGATGGGAGTTCCGGCTGCGCACTGTGACACCCTCAATCTGGATGTCCTCGCTCTGCCAGAAGTACGTCGTAAACGTCGCCGGATCGAGCAGCGTGAGTCCGCTGATTTTGATGTTCCGACATCGTTCAAAGCGGACCAACATCGGCGTGTGCAGCTGAGGATCTTGATTGTTGGGGAACACCTTGCGTTCGACGCCGCCCTGGCCGTCGATTATCCCCAGACCCTCGATGCCGATTTCCTCCGCATCCCCCGCGTAGATCAGGCACCGTTTCCAAGCTGGTGGCGTCCAACTTGAGTTTGCTTTGAACAATATGTCGCAATAAGGCTGCTCCGCAGTCTCCACCGACCAGTCACCAATCTTCGGACTTCCGCGCAGGATGGCATCCTTCTCGAGTCTTAGAGCGACCCGGCTCTTGAGTCGTAACGATCCGGACACAAACACCCCGCTAGGCACCAAGACCGTGCCTCCACCGGCTTCATGGCAGGCGTCGATGGCGTTCTGGATCGCGGTGGTGTTCAGCGTTGTGCCGTCGCCCTTGGCACCATAGGCCGTGATGTCGAAGATCTTTGGTTCGGCGGCGTGCAGCGCGGCGAGGCTACTGTTGAGGGTGTTTTTCATGGAGATAGATTCATTCATTGTTTGTGCGCTTGTTGTTGAATTCGTTTCATTTCGATTCGACTGACTTCTTCGTGGCGGCATCGATTTGATCGACCTTCTGCTGGATTTCGAGGTCGAGCATGGTGGACCGCGTGCGTAGCTCAGCGAGACGCCGCAGTTCTTCCGCCGTCGGTGTGACCATCACCGGCACGACCGCACCGCAGTCCACGCGGCAGTCTTTTTCGGTCACGTCTTTCGCATCGGCGAGTTTCGCTAGGCCTGGCAGCGGTGCGGGGGCGCTGCCAACGACGCCTTCCAGTATCAGGCCCTCGATATCATCCCCGGCTATGAAAGCTCGGGCATCGGGCTTCTCCACGGCGAGCCTCACGTTCTCCAGTCGCACCCCTTTGACGCGGCGCAGATAGAGCGCGGAGGCGGGCAGTTCGCCGTCGAAGGGAACCGCCCATTTTACATAATCAAATGCTTCAAGCAGCTCGGCCACGTCGAGACGCGAGGCTTGTTCTGCCGTGCCGCCGCCGGGGAACGTGAGGTCGATGTCCGAAAAGGAAACGCCCTCGATGCGGCTGCCCGGCGCCGACACCACGGCGGAGTAAAGGCGGCTGAAGGGATCATCCACCTTACCAAATCCCACGTCTCCCGCGAACCCAGCGAACGCCTTGATGTGCTCGAAGCGGACGTTTCGTATTTGTCCCACTGGAGCGCGACAGTTCTGATTGTACTTGCTGAAGGCGAAGCGCGAGGCCAACACCATGATGGGTTGGCAGACCTTGGTCATCTGGATGTTCGAGAACGAAAGGTCCTCGAACGTCTGCCCCTCGTTGGACTCGATTTTGATGCCACCTTGGCAGGTCGTGAACGTGCAGTCGCGCATGCTCAGCCGTCGTGTCGCCCCAAAGGACTCGGGCCCGATGCGGATGGCACACCAGTTTGAAGTGATACGGCAACCGCTGATCTCGATGTCTTCGTTCGGCCACTCGGGCTTGAAGGTTTGCAACGCGATGCCGTCGTCGCCGGAGTCGATGTCGCAGCCGCTGATGCGTACGCGACGTGAGCCTGCGATGACGACTGCATTACCAGGATGGGAGTTCCGGCTGCGCACTGTGACACCCTCAATCTGGATGTCCTCGCTCTGCCAGAAGTACGTCGTAAACGTCGCCGGATCGAGCAGCGTGAGTCCGCTGATCTTGACGTTCCGACATCGTTCAAATCGGACCAACATCGGCGTGTGCAGCTGAGGATCTTGCTTGTTGGGGAACACCTTGCGTTCGACGCCGCCCTGGCCGTCGATTGTCCCCATACCCTTGATGCCGATCTCCTCCGCATCCCCCGCGTAGATCAGGCACCGTTTAAAAGCTGGCGGCGTATGTGAGTTGTAAGTGCAATAAGGTTGCTCCACAGTCTCCACCGACCAGTCACCAATCTTCGGACTTCCGCGCAGGATGGCATCCTTCTCGAGTCTTAGAGTGACCCGGCTCTTGAGTCGTAACGATCCGGACACAAACACCCCGCTAGGCACCAAGACCGTGCCTCCACCGGCAGCATGGCAGGCATCGATGGCTTTCTGAATCGCGGTGGTGTTCAGCGTTGTGCCGTCGCCCTTGGCGCCATAGGCCATGATGTCGAAGATTTTCGGGATGTTTGACAGCAGCGGTGCCATCGTCTCACCAGTCATTTCCGGCCGCGTTCGGTCGAACTGGCTAATATGGATAACGGCTTGTTTCATAATTTTTTACCTTATAACACTAGCTAGGTTTTTAGACTCTCACTCTGATTGCGCCAAGCGCGGGGCGCATGGTCTCGGGGATCGCCCTCGCGGGCTAGGAACAAAAAAATGCGGCCGAAGGCGGTGAAACCACTCCATGTCGGGCGCGGGGCGCGCCCAACTGCACTCGATGGCGGGCGCGCTCCCCAAGGAGTTACCGTGCAAACTATTTTAAAGTCTCAAAGCATACTGACTTTGGTATTATTGAACGTGGTTGAGCCGTGCCTTGTTCTCTTCCTCAAGCTTCTTCTTTGCCAGCTCTTTATCCTTCTTCAGCAAATCCGCTTCGGCCATTTTTTTCTCCCATTCAGGAAGAACTATTTCCACATGCTGCTTGAAAGCAGCGGAATTAATAGCCTCATTGTCCGGTTTGAAGGGAATCAGAGTACGTTTGCCGACAGGGCGCGGTCCGGCGTTGATCTCAAAGGGGACAAAACCCAGCGCTTTCGCTTGATCCAACGTCGCCTTGTCCATCTGGAAATCTCCTTTCTCCGGA
>DGXZ01000014.1:23259-28640 GCA_002396485.1 Spartobacteria bacterium UBA5019 | reverse complement strand
CATCTGGAAATCTCCTTTCTCCGGACCTTGGAACTTGACCGGTGCAATCACGGAGCCCTGATCCAAGCCAGTTTTCTCGCGCCATGCGTCAAAGCTCATCGTGCTGGCATATTTCACTCCATAACTCCCTTTGCGGGCGACTTTCACTTCACTTCCCGTCTCCAGACTCCAGATGAGATTGCGCTCGGACCGAAAGTCGAAATCGATCGGATCGCAGAACTTTGAGATGTACACAACCGATGATGAGGGAACGAAGATGTTATTCTTCACTAGAGCAACAGGCTGTTCGAATCTTTTTGGTGGAGAAGGTTGACCGAATGCGCTTTTACAGTTATAAACAATGTTGTTTTCGGCGAGATTATAGAACCCCTTCAGGTGAAGACCCTCATAGTTGCTATTGTAAATCAAATTATTGCGAATCTGAAAATGGCAAGCCTCCCAGTCGAGATACACGCCGCTTCCGCCATAGATCGTGCAGTTGATGTCATGTAACACATTCCCGGCGATCTCAACACCCAAGCCAACACCACTCACGTAGATTGCCCCCATGTCATTGCCGGTCCAGTGCCCTTGCCCGAGGTGGTGCACATAGTTATTCAGAACCTGATTGTCGACGATGGAAAATTCCAGGTCTCTACCAGCAGTGTTGTATCCAAGCGCAGCGACACGGATACCCGAGAAGAAAAAATCGCTGATTTCGTTAAAGGCAACCACGGAGTTGCGAGTATGGTGCAAATTGACAACGGTATGCCCCGGAAAATAACGCCCACCCTTGCGGATCCGGTTATCAGTGATCCGCAGCCGCATGGTCGTGCCGGGCGTGATTTGCGCCAACCACAGATTATCGCCGTACTCGCCATAGGTATCGATGGCCCCGCATCCCAGATCAAAGAAATCATTGCCGACCACATCAATATCCCGTGAGCCGTTGATGATTTCCAGTGCCGTTTCACCCAGATGACTAAATTCACAATTCTGAATGGAAGAGCGGCTCACCGTATCCAACCGGACGACCGCCTGATCCTTGGTTGCATAATTATTTCCGGTACCGAAATGCTTTTCAGGGCTCACCTCCGTGTGACTGAAGGTGATGCCGTCCAAAACGATATTCTCGATCCACTTACTATAAGGTTCGCCCTTGACAACCAGCAATTGCTTGAGTCTTGGAGCCACTACCTCTGCTGTTTCCGGTTTTTCTCCCGGACGAGGGATGTAGGAGAGCTTCCCACTTTTACGGTCGAGATAAAACTCGCCCGGTTCGCTCAGTGCCTCGAAAACATTATAAATGCGATAATGAGCTGGTTCATAAAACGTTTTTGGATCATGTCCCCCGGGAAAATCTTCCCCTACGAATCTCCCATGTGTGGGATGAGCTACCAGAAACGGACGAACAGCTGTCGGCTGATAAAAACGCACTGTCTGCGTGGGCTCATTAATTTCCTTAATTGTATGATAGGCGTGATACCATGAATAGCTGGAGATCACATAAACATCCTCCAGCGCATGCCAGTCCTGTCGAAACTCTCCTGGATTGAAGATGAACGCATCCATGGCTGAAAATTGCCAGGCAGCATCTTTGCTGCGGTCTTCTTCTGGGATCACCAGATCCTTGATCTGGAAAAACTTATCGTTCTTGGGGAGCACTGGAACCGTCGCTCTTTGACCGTTGACCCACAGTTGGCGGAAATACCATTTACCACTGGCTACTTCCGGCAATATTTGACTCCAAACTTCCCGACCATTGATCGTTTCGACTTTCCAATTGTTTGGCAGTTTATTACCGCCACTCAAAACTGGTTTTTCCTTCGGATAGGCCTCAATCGTCAGTGGCCGAGGACTATTCTGGTCAATCACCAGCGTCTCAGGCAGCTCATACATCCCGCCGCGCATGACAATCCGGACGCCCTCTTTCGGTCCGGAAGAACCTTGCCCTGGTTCAGCTTTGGCAGATTGAGCAGCTATCGCCATGGCTTTGCTCAGACTGGCTACAGGATTTTCCAGATTGCCTGCGGCGGAATCATTCCCCTGAGGGGAGACATAAATGGTGTTTAGATATTGTTGGGCGTGGAGAAATGGCGCTGCGGACAATACCGCTGCCAAAATCAAACTGGTTGTTTTTTTCATGGTTTATTTGTTCCTTTTCTTGATTATTTACTACGAGTGATGATCATGGCATCTCTTGGTGTTTTTCTTCGTAGCTTCAAAGAATGCGTATCATCACATTTATTGATCTCGAAGTTGTTCTAGGGGCCCTTCAAGCGATTGGAATAGCCAAGCCAGCCAGCCGCCCATGGGCAAATCGTATTCATTGGAAAGGCCTTGGCCCTTGGGATCGAAGGAGTTTTCATCAATCCCTACAAAGACCGCACCAGGCATTTGCGGAACCGGAGGGAAAAATTCCCCGAACAGGCCCCGATGGGGCTGGTTATACCCCACCCCCTCGACCGAACTGGCGTTAAATGGGTTGCATCCGAGAATCCAGTCAAGCGTGCGCTGGGCGAGCGCCGCATAGGCCGGCTCCTCGAAATAGAGCGCCGCTTTCCCTAGAAAAACAGCACCAGCCATTATATCCACGTTATAGCAGAAATTATAGTATTTATAGAAGATGCGACCGGCCTTTTCTCTATCTTCAAAGAAATACTTGCCATCGGATCCCTTATGCTCCTCTGAGGCGTGGGTGAAAAATGCCGGAGACTCGAAGGGATTGGCTCCTTCGCGGAACCATGCTGCGGCGCAGCGCCCGTAGACATTTTTTTGCGCAACCCACCGGTATTGTTCGGCAACCGCCCGAACAGCCTTGCGCCAGATGGAGGCATCGGGATGTTCGGGAGCAAGTCTTAACAACTCCACAAGACCAAGAGGCCCCGAGGTGCGCCAGAAGTAAAAAAACGAATCGGCCAATACTGGACTTTCTGTGGATTCCCGGAAGCAGGCGCCGTCTGGCCGGTCTCCCGAAGCCTCCTCATCAAGCTGCAAAGAACAAAGCACGCGGGCGCAATTTGTCGCATCCTTCAGGAAGCAGGTCTCCCTTGTCGCACGATGGAGCGCGAGCGCCGTGCAGAGCCTGTGGGCGGTCTCATGTGCCGAGTCCCGATAAAATCCGCTGAAGATAATGTTCAACCCCTCGTGTCCAAGGGGTGGGATTTCGGGGGCCTGATAAGCGGTGAAGTCCCTATTCGCTCGGGTCATATAGGCCCAGCCTTTCCGCGCCGCTTCGAGGCAGACCTTGGCCAAGTCCGGCTCGTCTCGCTGGAAAATGCAAAAAGCCAGCGCGTTAAAACGAATGGCTTGCCACTGCGCAGGAGCTGGCGCATCGCTCTCGTAGAACTCCCGGGCACCCCACAAAGCGTGCGGATCTTCGAACCCGCGAACTTCACCGGGGGCACGTCCCTCAAATCCCTCCGGAACCAGAGTGCAATCGATCAGACCACCATCGTTGCGCTGAAGTTTTCGCAGATAATCGCCACCCCAGCGGATTTCGGAGAGAAGAGCTTCTCTGGTTTTCCCGTTGCCGCCTTCCAGTGCAGCCTCCGCCAAGCCAACCAGTGCGAGGCTGATACCCCATGGCCATTTTCTTAAATCACAAGACTGATGATAGCCGCCCTTGAGATCCCGGCACTCGCCAGTGGAGAGGACGATCTGATCGTCTAAATGGCAGGGCGACGCCCAGCCCGTCTCGCTATCGCCGCAGCGTTGCGAACGGAAAAAATTGAGGAGCATTGAGGCCGGATAGCGATAAACCTCGGCCCCGATCACGAAGCAATGGCTTACGGCATCTCCGCACTCGATCCGGTAAATTCCCTCCTCATTCCAAGCGGAAAAATCTCCCACCAGACCCTCCCCGAGCTCAGTCGTGCGCCGTTGAAGTGGACCAGTGAAGACCAGCGTGAACTTTGTGTCACTCAGGCGATACAGATTAAAAAAATCCTGCGGTGGCCCGGAAACAACCAGCGTTTTGACGGCATGCGGAAGGAAGCCGACGTGGTTAATATGGATGAGAGGGGGCTTCATCTCGTCTTTATTTATTGAACGTGGTTGAGCTGTGCCTTCGCATCTTCTTCGCGCTTCCTTCTCGCCAGCTCCTCATCGTTCCTCAGCAGCTCCTTTTCGGCCATTTGTTTCTCCCATTCAGGAAGAACTATTTCCACATGCTGCTTGAAAGCAGCGGAATCAATAGCCTCATTATCCGGCTTGAAAGCAATCAGCGTGCGTTTGCCAACAGGGCGCGGGCCGGCGTTGATCTCAAAGGGAACAAAGCCCAGCGCTTTAGCTTGATCCAGCGTCACCTTGTCCATCTGGAAATCTCCTTTCTCCGGACCTTGGAACTTGACCGGTGCAATCACGGAGCCCTGATCCAAGCCAGTTTTCTCGCGCCATTCGTCAAAGCCCATCGTGCTGGCATACTTCACGCCATAATCCCCTTTGCGGGCGACGTTCACTTCACTTCCCGTCTCCAGACTCCAGATGAGATTGCGCTCGGACCGAAAGTTGAAATCGATCGGATCGGAAAACTTTGAGATGTACACGACCGATGATGAAGGAACGAAAATGTTATTTTTCACTAGAGCAACAGGCTGTTCAAATCTTTTTGGTGGAAAAGGCTGTCCGAATGCGCTTTTACAGTTATAAACAATGTTGTTCTCGGCGAGATTATTGAACCCCTTCAGGTGGAGACCCTCATAGTTGGTATTGTAAATCAAATTATTGCGAATCTGAAAATGGCTGGCGTCCCCATCGAGATACACCCCGCTTCCGCCATAGATCGTGCAGTTGATGTCATGCAGGATATTCCCGGCAATCTCAACACCCAAGCCAACACCACTGACGTAGACAGCCGCCATATCGTTACCGGTCCAGTGCCCCTGCCCGAGGTTATGCACATGGTTGTTCAGCACCTGAGTGTCGACGATGGTAAAATCCAGATCCCTGCCTATTTTGGACCCGAGGCGGATGCCGGAAAAGAAAAAGTCGCTCACCTCGTTAAATGCCACCACGGAGTTTCGGGTTTTGCCCAGATTGACTGCGGTGTGTCCCGGAAAAAAACGCCCGCCGTTGCGGATCCGGTTATCCGTGATGCGCAGGCGCATCGTCGTGCCCAGTGTGATTTCTGCCGATTCCAATCGATCACCGAAATGTCCGTAGGTGATGATGGCACCGCATCCCAGATCAAAGAATTCATTCCCAACCACATCGATGTCACGCGAGCCTTTGATGATTTCCAAGGCTGTTTCACCGAGATGGCTGAATTCGCAGTTTTGAATCGTGGAGCGGCTAACACCTTCCAGTCGGACCACCCCTTGGTCTTTGGTTCCATAGTTATTGCCGCTTCCGACATGTTTTTCAGGACTCACCTCCGTGTGACTGAAGGTGATGCCGTCCAA
>DGXZ01000014.1:22769-23085 GCA_002396485.1 Spartobacteria bacterium UBA5019 | reverse complement strand
TGTGACTGAAGGTGATGCCGTCCAAGTTAAAATTCTCAATCAATTGATCAGGTTCGCCCTTGAGAACCAGAAGCTGTTTCAGGTGCGGGGCTACAAACTCTGCTGTTTCCGGTTTTTCTCCGGCGCGAGGAATATAAGAGAGCTTGCCGGTCTTGCGGTCGAGATAAAACTCACCCGGTTCGCTCAATGCCTCAAAAACGTTGTAAATACGATAGTGCGCTGGTTCATAAAAAGTTTTGGGATCATGTTGATCAGGCAGATCTTCCCCAATGAACCTGCCGTGTGAGGGGTGGGCAACCAAAAGGGGTCTAACATA
>DGXZ01000014.1:0-22582 GCA_002396485.1 Spartobacteria bacterium UBA5019 | reverse complement strand
GGCAACCAAAAGGGGTCTAACATAAGCTTCTTGATGGAAATGAACCGTTTGCGATTCTTCATCAAGTTCTTTGATCGTATGATAGCCGTGGAACCACGAATAGCTGGAGATCACGTAAACATCCTCCAGCGCGTGCCAGTTTTTTTGAAATTCTCCGGGATTGAAAATAAAGCCGGCCTTGGATGCATATTGCCAAGGATTATCTTTCCCAAGGTCCGCTTCCGGAATGATCAAATCCTTAATCTGCAGAAACCCCCCATTCTTGGGGATCACCGGAACCGTGGCCCTTTGACCATTCACCCACAGTTGGCGGAAATACCAATCTCCCGATGCCACCTTGGGCAACACCTGGCTCCAAACTTCATGGCCGCCGACTGTTTCCACCGTCCACTTTTTTGAGAGCTTCACCCCGCCGCTAAGCACTGGTTTCTCACCAGCGTAAGCTTGGATGCTCAAGCCCGAGGCAGCCTCGGGTGTCAGCGTCAAGGGTTCCTGCAGTTCGTATTGCCCGCCGCGCAGAACGATTCGAAGAGGAGAATTTGCCGCGCGGTTGCCAGACTGTCCTCTTTTGGCTTGAGCCAATTCGATAGCCCGAGGAATGTTTGGCGCGGGATCAATTAAACTTCCAGAGCCTGACGCGCGGCCACCGACTGCGACATACACTGTCGGCGTATTGGAATTGTCAGCGCCCACAGCAACGGCAGTGGTCAAAATCAAAAAGGAAAGAACTGTCTGAGATTTGGTGAACATAAGGGGTGGGAGATACGGGGTGAGAGTTGAAGGGGCTACTCTAAGCAAATTGCTTTTTGAAGCAATGGAAAAGACTATAAAAAAAAGGACAAATCTTGCGAATTTCGGACATTTCATTCCAGAACTTTGAAACTTCAAATATCCCGGCCTTTGGTAAGCGCGGAGTGGACCCGAGGAACCATAATGAACCGAGCTGATGGGCTTGTGCACTCTAGTTGACAGTCATCAGTCCTCCCCCGCAACACGGACTGGAACGAGGCATTTCCTCTGGCGATTTTTCACATGAAGACATCAAATTCTTTGGACATATCGCAGGGTTCCAATTTTCCACGATCACTCGCAAGGATCGCGTAAAACTCAGCATACCCGCCTACCATCGCGCTCACAACCACCAGCACGCACTGCTCCGCCCCGATCCATTGCACATGCGGCTTTGCTGTCGCCCCCCGTTCGAGCCGGCACCTTCACCGAACTCGAAAAGATCGAGTAGTTGATGCCAACCTGGAACACAAAGCTTGCCGCGATCGAACACGCACGCAGTGACTACCCAAATGCTTTTCTTTTAGGTCCAGCTAAAGCCCGGAGGTCTCTACTAGGTGACCTCATCACCGCTCGTCCTAGTTCCAAAATATTCCCCACAAGGAATGAGACACGGATCGAAACGCCAGATTTCCACGTAGCGGCGACGAGTCTGATCAGGAAATAAGCTTCCGATCATTCATAAATGTAGAAATGTAGTGGCAATTTGAGCGCAATCTGTGCTATTTCATACTCTCATGGATGACATGAACATTGCAGATATCGCACGTGAGGCGGGTGTATCTAGGGCCACAGTGTCCAGGGTTATGAACGGGAGCCCCTTGGTGAAGGCTAAAACCGCAGCGTTGGTGCGAGAAACAGTGAAACGTCTAGGCTATGTGAGACCCGCCGTGAGGCCGGGCCCCAAACCCTCCGCATCACGATTGAAAGCAAGCTCCATAGCACTGATTGCCATTGGCGACACTCGGAATCTGTTCCAAGAACCCATCATGGCGCATGTTATCGAAGAACTCCAAAACAGCTGCCGCCAGCGCCAGATGCACCTGCTCCTGGATCAAATGTCCTCACCGGATCAGATTCCGCTCTGCGTCGAGACGCGGCAGGTCGATGGGGCGATCCTCATGGTTTCAGGCCGAACCGCAAAGAGACGCGAATGCATAGCCAAGCTCGCCTCGCTGCTTCCCTCCGTGCATCTTTTCACACCCGGTCACCCCCTTTCCTCAGTAGACCATATCACTGTCAATGATGTCGCCGTCGGCGACATGGCTTTCCGAGCCCTTCGCAATGCGGGCTGCAAGTCCATGGCCATGGTGAATGCCAATACGGAATTCCTTGAGGCCCTCCATGTGCGCGGCAGGGCCTTCACAGATCGAGCCAATGAAGCCCACACGCCGGTTCACTTTTTTGCGAAAAAAGAAAATACCGCAGAGCCCACAGCTTATTGGCCACAGCCATTAACCGTCTTTGAGGATTTCAAATCCGTTGCATCCACCATCCGGCAAATGCCAGCCCCAGTCGGAGTTTTTCTCACGCTCGAAAGCGCCGCACCCGCACTCCATGAGGCACTCAAGGCTGAGGGACTTCTCGATGGCACACATTGCAAACTCCTCATTGCCGGAACAACGCCGCACTTCGTAAAAAATCTTGAACCCAAGCCCACCCTCATCAGCCTTTCATTCCCCGAGATCATTAATGTCGCAGTAGACCGCCTCTTGCATCGCGCTCAAAACATGCCTGCACAGGTCCTCACATTTCTCGTCCCACCGCACCTCATGGACGACGCTTCAGTCTAAATCCACCATTCCGGCTCTCCGCCTTAAAGGCTCACAGAACAAATTTTAAGCCATGGTGCGATCTTCGTATGATGGCATTCTTTCGCGCGTGTTTATTTTTGGATATTATTACTACAATGTTGAAAATATCTGATTTTATTTGTTGACTCATTGTGGATTTTTGCGAAATTCCAAGCATGAGACCCCCTACTCTACCCATCACCTCCCTGACAAAAAAACGCCTCTGCGCCGCATCCGTCCTAGCTCTGGCGACATTGACACACATCTCGCACGCCGCCAATTTCACCTACAGCGGGAACACGAGCACCACGACGCAATGGAACACCGGCACCAGTTGGAGCTCAACGCCAATCAGCGCCGCTGATACCGCACTCATCTTTAGCGCCACCCAAGCGGCCGGCGTAAATACGATTTCGAACAACGACATTTCAGGAAACTTTGTGTTGAACAGCCTGAATTTTATCTATGCAGGTCCTGCCAGCGGAACCGCTCCCACAGTGACCATCTCGGGAAATGCGCTGGCTTTTACAAGTAATGGAGCAACCACACCGACGCTCTCCATTAACGCCTCGGGAACGACGGTCCGGTCTACTCTTACAATAAGCAACAATCTCATTCTTTCGAACAACCTGACTATCTCCAATTCTAATGCCAGCAATATTGCAACTCTATCCGGGGTGATCAGCGGATCTGGAGGAATCAGCAAATCGGGCGCGGGAACTGTCACCATCTCGAATACAGCAAATAGTTTTAGTGGCCCCGTGAGTATCTCAAATGGTGGACTCACTGTGGCGAGTATCGGCAACAGTGGCGCCAATAGCGCGTTGGGAACCAATGGAACGATCACGATCGGTGGCTCTGGAAATTCGGGCTCGCTGACCTGGACCGGAACCACGGAAACCACGGACAAAGTCTTCGCTATGGGAGGCACCACGGGAAACACCACAATCAGCGCCAGCACATCGGGACAGACGCTGAGCATTTCGCAGAATCTCCTCATCTCTGGAAATGGGACTAAAATCCTCACGCTTGGAGGTAGTGGCAACATCGCTTTCAACGGCATTATCCCCAACGGCACCTTTCCCAACTCATCTGTCATTTCCCTGACCAAAAGTGGCGCGGGCACGGTCACTCTCAACGGAACGAACACCTACACAGGCGGGACCACTATTTCCTCGGGAACCCTTGCTTTCAACAACGATTCCGCCCTCGGCACAGGATCGATTTCGCTCAACGGAACACTCTCCGCTCTCGCCAATGCCACGCTTTCGAATAACATCTCCGTCGCCACTGCGGGCATCTTGCGCGTTGGTTCAGGAAACACCTTCACCAGCACAGGGGTAATCTCTGGCGTGGGTTCAGTATCGAAAAACTCCCAAGGAACACTCGACCTGAGTTCCGCCAACAGCAACAGCTTCAGCGGCGGAACAAGAATTCTCGACGGCACGGTCGTGGTGACATCCATTGGAAACGCAAACAGCAACAGCGCCCTTGGAACAAACGGCACCATTCAATTCGGATCCACAACCAGCGTTGGCGTGCTCCGTTGGGATGGCATCTCCGATGAGACCACCGACAAGGTGATCGATTTCACAACCACCACGAACACCACCTCCGGCGGCACAATTACGGCGAACGTTGTTGGTCGCACGCTCACCTTCACCTCGAACACCACAGCCACAGGCAACGGAAATAAATCATTCACCCTGGGCGGTTCCGGAAACATCAACTTCAATGGCGTGATTTCCAACGGAGCGAATGCCACAGTGTCTCTCACCAAGAGCGGCGCGGGCACGACAACACTGGGAGCTGCCAACACCTACTCCGGCAACACCCTCGTCAGTGCCGGCACCCTGATCGTCAATGGCTCGACCAGCGCCGCCAGCGCAGTGACAGTAAATGCGGGGGCCACACTCGGCGGATCAGGAACGATCAATGGAGCCACGACCATCAATGGCACGCTCAGTCCCGGCCCAGCCACCACACTGACTTTAGGATCGACACTCACCTTGGGAAGCGGATCCACCATCGCTCTCACTCTTGGCTCAAGCAGCAGCAAAATCGCGTTCACATCCGCAGCGGATAACCTCCTTGGCAGCGGAAACGCCACACTCAGCCTCACCCAAGGCACCGGCTTTGACTACACCGCGACCTACAGAATTTTTGAAAACACCACCACGACTGGCTTTGCGTTCTTTTCGATCACCGGCTACGACAGCACAGCCTACACAGCCAACTTCGCCCAATCCGGATCGAACTATGAATTGAGCTTCGACGCCGTTCCCGAACCTTCGACATACGCCTTAATGTTGGCAGGCCTCATTGCCTTTGTTTTTGCCCGCCGCCGGACTCAAAAAAATCCTATCGCTTAGCCCCCACCCCTAAACCATCTGACTAAGTGAAAATCCAAATCCATCCCAAGGTCGTAAAATTTTTCTTAGCATGGAAGAAAGGTGCGCTTAAACCCATCGCAAAGGACTTCAATCGAGCCTTCACACTCGTCGAGTTACTTGTAGTCATCGCCATACTGGCAATCTTGGCGGCGCTTTTGGTTCCAACAGCGCGATCCATGATTGCCAGCGGACACACGGGGAAATGTGCATCGAATCAAAGGCAGATTGTTTCCGGAATGCTCCAATGGATTCACGACAATGATGGTTACCTGCCAACTTACACCACGTCTGTTGGTGGTGCAGGAGGCTGGCTATGGTACGCACGGCTATCTCGCGATACCAACGGAACCCCACCCGCAAACCTTCCTTATGCTGGGCACAATCCGCTATTGCCTGGGGAGACTGCGGACACAATTTGGATATGCCCAGCAAACAACCCATTTAAGTTAGGAAGCCCTAGCAGAGATTGTTCTTATGGAATTCCGAACAACATTTTTGCAAATCAACCGACCAGCGCGAGCCAAGCCACCAACAAGCTGATCAACATCCCGAAACCCTCGCGCACCGCCGCTGTTGTCGATTGCAGTATGACCGCCGCCACGGCCTACAAAATCTCGGCAAATGCCGATATCGCGGCACCGCACAAGGGAGGCTGCAACATTGCATTCTTCGACGGGCATGTGGAATTTTTTAAAACTCCTCCAGCCTACACCAACGGAATCTTTAGAAAAACAGGCGGAGATTAGTATGATGCGAAGCCTGATTCTCATCCTTTTGTTTTTCTCATGTGGAGCTATCTACGGAGAAATTCAACTCCCCCGCGTTTTCGGCGATAACATGGTTCTCCAGCGGGAGAGGCCCATTCCCGTCTGGGGCAAAGCCGACCCTGGCGAAAAGATCACAGTGACGTTTGCAGACCAAAAACAAACAACCACGGCCGATGAGAACGGCTCATGGCAGGTCACCCTTGATCCCCTACCCGCCAACAAGACACCGCAATCGTTTGTCGTTTCCGGCAAGAACAAGTTGACTCTCGAAAATGTCCTCGTCGGTGAAGTTTGGCTCTGCTCCGGGCAATCAAACATGGAGTGGCTGGTCGACAAGTCGGCAAATCCCGAGGAGGAAAAAGCGGCCGCCAATTTTCCTGAAATCCGGCACTTCAAGGTTCCTCGCACCTCCAGCGCGTTCCCTCAGGCTGATGTCAAAGCAAACTGGCAAGTCTGCTCGCCCGCGACTGTCGGCGGGTTCTCAGCTGTAGCCTACTATTTTGCCCGCGAACTTTTTCAAAAGCTCGATGTGCCAATCGGCCTCCTTCATTCGAGTTGGGGAGGAACCGGTATCGAAATGTGGGTTTCCCCCGGGAGTGTTGCCACCATCCCTGAACTTGCCGAACTCCAAGCCAAAGTCTTTTCGCAATCCAGCCTCTCACCCGAAGGCAAACAAAGACATGAGGAGTATCTGGAAGAGCTGAAGAAATGGACCGCCTCTACGGAAGTCGCACTGGCAAATAACCAACCGGTCACAGAGCCCCCAGCGTTCCCCTGGCCGGCATGGGACAATCCCCAACCCACGCAACTCTACAAAGGCATGATCCATCCGCTCGCCCCTTTTGCCATGCGAGGCGCGATCTGGTACCAGGGCGAGTCGAATGGATCGGACGACGCGATTTACCTGAACAAGCTGCAAGCGCTCATCGGAGGATGGCGCGCCAAATGGAATCAGGGCGACTTCCCATTTTACATCGTCCAAATCTCAAACTTCAGCAAAGCGAGTGATGATGGAAAGACTTGGTCGAAGGTGCGTGAAGCTCAAATGAACGCCCTCTCATCGATCCCGAATACCGGACTCGCCGTGACGATCGATATTGGAGAATCCAAGGATATCCATCCCAAAAACAAGCAGGATGTCGGCAGGAGACTTGCCCTCTGGGCACTGGCGGGGCCCTACGGGAAGGACATCGACCCCTCCGGCCCTCTTTACAAGGGCTACAGCGTCGAGGGATCGAAAATCCGCATTTCTTTTAACCATGCCAAAGATGGCCTCATGATCGGCAAAAAAGACGGTCTGGCCGCAGTCGTGCCCGAGGCCGACGGGAAAATCAATTGGCTCGAAATTGCGGGAGAAGACCAGCGATTCAAGCGCGCGGATGCCGTGATCGAGGGCGGCGAATTAGTTGTTTCGAGCCCCGAGGTCACCTCCCCCGTGGCGGTGCGCTACGCCTTCAAACAAGACCCGGCGAGAGCGAATCTCTACAATACCCAAGGCCTCCCAGCCTCGCCCTTCCGCACCGATTCATGGTAAAAACAACCCTCCTCTCCGGAGCGAGTCTCCTTCTTGTCTCCTCGTTCCCACTCCTCGCAAAGCCAGTCGTCATCTGGGCCTCGGACCCCGTCCGCGCGGGCGAGAGCGTGGTGGTTCGCGGCGATGGCTTTGGCAAGAGGGCGCTCGTAGAAGCTAGTTTTTCTGAAAAAGGAAAAACCACCGATTGGAAGTCTCTCGATGTTCTTCAACAAACTTCCACGACCCTGAAATTCGCCCTCCCCGCAAAGATTGGCGATGGCATCGTGCGCTTCCGCATCAGCGATGGAATAGACGCCTCCGCCCCTTCAATCCTCAACGCCCCGAAAGTTTGGTGGATGCAAGGCGACGAGACCGAGATGGCCACACCGGGCGGCTGGCTGCGGGTTTTCGGACTCAACCTCGAACTCCGCCCAGGAGCCCAAATTTCCCTCCGCTCCGCAGACTCGGATATCACACTCACTCCCGATGCCATCGACGAATTTGCCCTCCGCGTCTCCCTCCCTGCCGATCTGAAGCCCGGCGATTACTCGGTGGATTTTCAAAACGGCCTCGCGGATCCCGCCGCCCAGACATCAGCTGGAAAAATCCGCATCGCCCATAAAAAGCCAACTCCCGAGCGAATCTTTGATGTCACAAAATACGGTGCTGTTCCCGCCGAGCCGGGTTACCTGCAATACACCACTGCCATGCTCGCCGATGGCCAGGAGGACAGCACCGAGGCCATCCAAAAGGCGCTCGATGACGCAGGCCAAGCGGGCGGCGGGATTGTGCAGTTCCCTCGTGGCATTTTTGTTTTATCCAAGGGAGTCACCATTCCCATGAATGTCACTGTTCGCGGCGCCGGATCGGGCCTCACCACGCTTTCCTATGTGGACGACCTCCTACCGCGTGTGGAGAGAACAAAAAAACTCTACTGGGGTGCCAAGCAGGTGGAGCCAATCAAAGGTGTCGAATTCGAACCGCATCCCTATCTCATGCGCGGCGAGGGGCACTTCACCGTGGAAGACCTCGCAATCTACGCCATCAACCACCACGCAGGCATCCAAAGCGAGTTGCCAACAAACTCACCGAACGCCGGCCATGTGACGATCCGCCGAGTCCTGATGCGGCTCGACCGCTTTATCAACAATGACAAAACCGACCGCCACTACTCGGATGCCGAAGAGGTTTTCCTGAAACGCTGGCGCGACAAGCGACGGACCGGTGCCATCGATGTCGGCGGCCCGAATATCCAGATCACAGACTGCGACATCTACTCGTCCCTGCAAGTCTTGATGCTCAACGGCTCCTCGGGATACATCGCCCGCAACAAATTCTCAGCCGTTCCACGCCACTGGACCGTCTTCGGCCGCCGCACGCAGAAGGTGATCTTTGAATATAACGACTGCTCCGATGGCGGCGTGAGCCTCAACAGTGTGCACGACATGGTTTCAAATGACGGAAAGACGCGAATCCAAAGCATGTATTCTCGTGAAATCTATATCGCCCGGAACGCCATGAAGGACAGCTACCGAGGCGACCGCGACGGAGGGTTCAACTCCGACTTCCACGCCCCCGTTGGCATTTACACGGGCACAGTGGAAAAATGCGATGATACCACACTCGTCCTGCCAAAGGAAACCGAAGACCCAGAGTTCGCGACCAAGTGGCTGGGCGCTGTGGTCGTCGTCCTTGATGGAAAAGGCGCGGGCCAATACCGCACACTCGCCGGAGGCTCTGGCACAACTCTCCTCGTGGACAAGGCGTGGGATGTGCCGCTCGACAGCACCTCGTTTATCTCGGTGTGCAAGGCCCTCGACCATGTCATCGCGGTGGACAACATCGCACACGATGCCGGCAACACCGTCCTCTTCTGGTGCGGCGGCATCGAAGTCGTGGCCGCTCGCAACAAGTCGATTCGCGGCGGCGCCATCCAGCAGATCACCATCTCCTACCAAGGCCAGGTCCTGCCCGGCCTGCGCGCCCAGTTTTTCGACAACGAGATTCTTGAGGGAACCACTTGGGGCGCTTCGTTCATTTTCCCCCGTGGCTCGAATATCGGCACCCTCACCTACCCGCCAATCTCCCACGACCGCACACTCCAGGCTGACAAGGGCCTTCCAGTCACAGCCCCCGATTACCACGGCCCCATGGCGCTGGATCAGGTCTTCCGCCGCAATGCCATCGCCAACAACGGCCGCTTCTTCGTCGGCGGCAACGTGCAGAATGTCCTCTTCGAAGCCGGTCGCGTGAGCGATGCGGACATCGGAATCGAAGTCACCACGCGCGGTGGTCGCTGGGCCGATTTCCTCAAGGGCGGACCGACCGACATCCTGGCCAGAAACAACACCTTTAAAAATGTCACCACCCCCTTCGCAGGCGATCGTTTGAAGGAAACCATCATCCTGCCCGCTGAAAAGCCGAGCAAATGAGGTCCGCTTCTGATGAGGAATGCACCTTTCGCTGAGATTCAATTCCACGCACTTGATTCATGGCCTCGTCCCGGGGATCGCACCCGCCTCGGACCATTCGACTGCAGCACGCCCCTTTTTATTCTTGATAAGTAGCACACTTCCAATTAATTCCGTCGCGGGAGGACAAAAAACCCAAGCTCGAGAGGTGGGCGGCATTTTCCTCGCCCATGAGGATCATGTAAAAAATTCCATCTTCTTGCCAAACGAATGGCGCTCCGTGACGGAAGGCAAACCACGGTTGATCGGCGATCTCGACGGTTCCAAGAGGCCTCCAATGGATGAGGTCGCTTGATTCGGCTATGGCCAGGTGCTGGTTTTCCATGCCCTCGCTGAACATCATAATCCATCGCCCACCAACGCGGTAGATGACCACATTTTCGACGCCGTCGGGTGCGCGGTCACGTCCCATGAGCGGTTCATCAATGCTGAGAATTTTCCATTCCAGCAATGCGGGATCGCGTGTCACGGCATGGCCAAGCAGGTTCGCGCGCCGGAGAGTGCCCAAGCCATCCGAGCCCACAAAGAAGCAATGAAGTTCATCTCCATCCACCACAAAAGTCGGATCGATCGCACGGGCGTCGGTATTCCACGGCAGGGTCAAAACCCCGTCTAAAAATGGACGCGGTTTCGACCATTGGATGACATCGTTCGACTCCATGAAAAACAGCCGCTGCGGGCGCTCTGGGTAGGACTGAAATGGTAGAACCCATCGCCCGTGCCACCAGACGACATCGCCCGGAGAAGCGTGGTTTTTTGAGGTGATGTCGCGGTGGTCGGTGAAGGTAACAAAGTCGCGGGTGGTGCAGCAGGCGACCGACCAGTTAAACGCAAGATTCCAATCCCCCACCTGGTAGCGCGTGTAGAAAAGGGTGTAGCCGTTCGGTCCCTTGAACACAGAGGGGTCGCGGAGGTTGTCCTTGAGACGGAGGATGGGGTTGGTGATGCGGGAGCGGTCAATCATTGAGTTTCTATGGGCGTGAAATCCTTATCCCCACCAAGTTTTTTCCAGTGGAGAAAAACCAAGATGCAGGCGACGCAGCAAAGGACGCTGCAGCATGCACACCAGAGGAAAACATACCGGTAATCGCGTAGGGCCGCGATCATCCAGCCGCAAATCACAGGCGCCATCACGACTCCGCTAAAACCAAAAATCTGATTGGCCGAAGCGAATTGCCCGTATTTGGCGCGATCCATGAGCCGTGGAAAAAGCGCGCCAACTCCGCCCATGTAGACGGCAACCGCCATCATTAGAACCAGCCAACAAATTGTGAAACTAAGAGGTGAGTGAGCGAAGGCAAAGCAGCCCAGAAACGCCAGCGTCGTCACGACCAAACCAACCATGCAGACGCGCAGGGGATGGAACTTATCAATGAGCGGACCGACGGCAAAGAAGACGGGCACAGAAAGCAAAGAACCCCATCCGCGTATTTTTCCGAATTCCTGCAAGTTGAGTCCGATCGTTGGCGCATAGCCCTCGAGACCGCCGCCGGGCTTGGTTCCGAAGAAGACGACGAAGGCCCAGAGCGGTACAAGCGCACTCCAGAAAAAGAAGCTCATTGCATAAACCTTCCAGAAAAACACATGGCCGAAGCATTCGCGGAAATAGCTCGCTGCGTGATTCCAAATCGGACCTGCGATTTTTTCAGGTGGTGGCGGGTAGTCCCCCTCTGGAACCTGCCAGACCAATAGAAAAAAAGTGCAAGCGAAGAGAAGGGCCGACACGACATAAATCGTGGTCATGTGTGTTTCCGCCATTCCAAACAGGAAATAGTGGAAAGCAAATGTGCCCAAGGCCCCGATCGCCCGGTAAAAACCAATAAACTTGCCCATGACTGGCAGAGGAATCACATCCACAAAGAGGAATTGATAGACCTGCAGGATGTATGTGTTTGCCACGACAAAGACGAGCATGCAGCCCGCGATCCAGCCGATGGTGAATGCCGGGACGGATGCGAGTTGCCAAGTCGCAGCGAACCACTCCGCCACCGGCTTTGCGAAGCCCAGACCAAAAAAGGAAAAAACAATCGCGGGCGTCGCCCAGAGAAGAAAAGGCCGCCGCCGCCCGAGCGGCGCCCGATGACGGTCGCTCTGCACGCCGACAAAGGGATTCAGAAACATTCCTAAAAATGCCGGCAGGCTGCCCGTGAGAAATCCGATCAACGCATCAGAGGCCGATACCCACCTCATCTGCAAAGGCACCAGCGCGATGGGTAGTTGCTGCATGAGCTGGAGGGCAAAGTCGGCAACCAACATCCAGAAAACCACGCGCAAGAGCCCCGCCCGCGTGTAGTGGAGCGTGCCAACGGTGAAATTCACCGGGTTCTGCGAGGGAGCGGAGGGAAGGCTCATGGTTTAAGGTTTCCCAATTTCATGAAGAAGCGCGCCACGGTCGTCGAAAAATTGTAGGTGCAGGGTGGAATCAGGCTTTGCCGTTACCGAGAGGAAGCCGCCAGTGGGTTCGCCATATTGGTAAGGTTGCTTCACGAGCGAATCCGGGTCGGTGGATTTCGGGTCGCCAGGCTTGATGCCTTTGATGGAGTTTTCATCGTTCAGCGCGCCGACTGAGAATTCCTCCACGCCAGAGGGATGAATGCTGTGATATTGCCAGTGCCTATCGCCGCAGAGGATGAGGACATTTTTGATTCCCTCCTTCTTCAGCCACTCAAAAAACGCATCAGCTTCGGCGCGGAAACCTGTGGGGTTTGTGTGGTTGTCGCTCTTACTGGCGCGGTCGGGACCGACCATGGGCGTGGGTGAGACGAGGATTTTCCATTTGGCATCGCTGGCCGCCAGTGTGCGTTCGAGCCACTCGCGCTGGGCTGAACCCCAGAGGGATTTTCCGGGACCATCTGGAGTCTTGTTATCCGTGCGGTGGTCACGGCCCTCGAGGAACCAGAGTTGCACATCTTTGCTGATGCGGTGCGTGCGGAAGTTCGGGGATTTCAGGTCGCCCGCAGGATGGATGGGCATTTGCTCGCGAAACAAAGATTTGCCGGTCGAGGCAAGCGGGAGTCTGTCGCCGGTCTGGTCGGCATCATCGAATCGGAAGTCATGATCGTCTTTCAGCCAATAGGCGGGTGTGTTGCGGAAAAACTCCACTAGGCGAGGAAGGCGGAATTGCTCGTGCCATTTCTTGCGAAGCGCGGGAAGCGTCTCCGCAGGGGCATCGAGCGGAAAGTCGTAATAAATGACATCCCCCGCGCCGATGAAGAAATCGGGCTTGAGCTTTTGCATGGCGGCAAATGAGGGGAAGCCAAGACGCTTGTCTTCATCGGTCGCGGTGACGGGTCCCCCGCCATTAGCGATGCCATTCATAAAAGCCTGGTAGTGCATGCAACTGCCCATGGTAAAAGAAACGCTTTGCCCCTGTGGATCGAGAGTTTTGAAGGAATGGACGGGGCCTTTTTGTCCATCATCGAAAACCAGGCGATAGAAGTAGCGGGTGCCGGGCCGCAGTCCGCCTAATGGAGCGCGAAGGATGAAATCGGAGTCCGGTTTTGCCTCGATGCCTGGAGTGAGTTGGGACTTGGCGAAGTTCTCATCCTCGCTCCACTCGAATCGGGCTTTTCCAACGATGCCGGGGATTTCCCCCGTCGCATCGAGATATGGTCCCGGAATGCTCGTGAGGCGGGATTGGAGAAGGGCGCTATTCGCCGTCACCTCGCCAACCATCTCACCTTGGGCGTTGAAGGCTCTCGGCGCGGAGGGCACGACAGAGATTGGAGCGGTGAAGCCGACCGGCTTGTCAGCTTCGCTCTCGAAGAGAATTCGAACTGAGCGCTTCGTATTGCCCGGCGGGAAGGGGGCGACGAGAAGCGCATTTTCAAAGTCCGGTTTCGTTGCCGCGAGCTTTCCATCAATCCACACCTCGGCCTTGCCGAGGATTCCGCGAAAAGCGAGCACTCCGCCATCGCGCTGCATAGTCGCGAATGGTTCGAAGGACGCAGAAAAGACACTCCATGGACCGCCAGTGCGAACGAGGGGCGTTCCGGGCGTGACCGTTGCCCAAGTGTTCATGTCGTTGCTGTCGGCCTTCATCAGAGGATCAGGCTTGGATGCAAACCCGGGAGATGCCTTCCACCATCGTTCGATGCGTTGCTCGTAGCGGGCTGTCGGAAATGACGGTGGCGCGGTTGCCGCCTGAATGGGGATTTTGATTTCGGCAGGTGCCAGGCCAGCGGATTCGGCACGCAGAGTCAGAGAGCCGGAGGCGGCTTCACGGGCTTGCAGGATGACTTGCGCGAGGCCGTTGAACAGCGAGCGCTGGTCGCCTTTTTGCGGTTCGTGGCAACGCGGGTCGCCATTACCCAAGCCAATGATGTCCGCCCCGCCTTGGAGCAAGAATTTCACTGGGTTCATCGCTGTGGGAACCTCGCGGCCCTTGGCATCGACCGCCCGCACCGTCACAGACATCGCATCGCGGCCATCGCCGGATATGGTATTCCTGTCCGGCACAAGCTCCAGAGAGACGGCATCACCCGTCGTTTCGACGAGCTTTCGAGAGACCTCGCGTCCTTGCTTTTTACCGACCGCCAGCAATGCGCCAGTTTCGTAAGTGACATCCCATTCCACCATGTCCACGGGATCGACCGGTTTTTCGCCGAGGGATTTTCCATTAAGGAAAAGCTCCACCGTATCGGCATTCGAGAGCGCCAAGACGCGGATGGACTGACCCTCGCGGCCAATCCAGTTCCAATGAGGGATGACTTCGAGCACATCCTTGTCTTTGCGCCAGTGGGCCTGATGAATAAAAAATGCCGACTTCGGAAATCCACACAGGTCCATAATCCCGAACGAGGAACTGGCGCTTGGCCACTCAAAGGGGGTGGGTTCGCCGGCATAGTCAAAACCAGTCCAGACGAATCCTCCCGCAATGAAAGGTCGATTGATAATGGCCTTCCAAGCGTCGCGGTGCGTGGCACCCCAACGAGCCGCATAAGTATCGCGCGAGTCGGCGGTTTGTTTTTCCATGTTGCTCTCATACTCACCGCGCGTGATGAAACCTGATGTGTCTTCCGAACTGAGAATTGGAAGGTTCGGATAGAGCTTGTGGAAGGCGTCGTATTCCTTCTGGTGGTAGTTGAATCCCATGACATCGACAGCGTGCGAAACATTGAGCGGAGTGAAAAATCCCCCACTCATTGCGGCGGTGACTGGCCGTGTGGTGTCGAGACGCTTCACAGCGGCCACCATGCGACGGGTCATCTCGTAGCCCACTTCTGTGCCTTGGAAAGGTTCTTCATTGAAGACAGACCACATGAAAACGCACGGGTGGTTTCGGTCGCGGCGGACCATCCACTCCAGCTGGCGAATGTATTCCGGCGAGGTGTTGAAATTCCGCGCCTCATCCATCACGAGCAGTCCCATCCGGTCGCAGACCTGAAGGAGCTCGGCGGCGGGCGGGTGGTGCGAGCAACGAATGGCATTCACGCCCATTTCCTTGAGTTTTCGAACGCGAAATTCCCACATCGAGTCTGGCATCGCGACGCCCACACCGGCGTGGTCTTGGTGGACGCACACGCCTTGGATTTTCAACGGCTGGTCGTTCAAGTAAAAACCGGTTGCGGCGTCAAAGCGAAGGGTGCGGAAACCGCAGGGTGTGATGGTCTCATCGAGAACGCGGTCGCCGACTTTGACGACTGTTTTCACCGAATACATCACAGGTGATTCCACCGACCAAAGCCTTGGATTTTTCACAGGCAGAGTGAGCTTGGTTGTGCCTTCGCCCAGCGCGGCGACTTCGGAGGATTGAGACACCGTGCCAACGGGCTTGCCCTCGGGGTCAAGGAGCGTGACTTCCACCTTGGCCTTGGCGTTTTTTCCATCCGAGTTGGCGAGAGTGACCTCGGCGGGAATGGACCATATGCCATCCTTCGAGCGCACGGGTTGAGCGAAGACGCCATCCGTCACAATGTATAGGGGTGATCGCTTGACGAGCCAAGTGTGACGGTAAATCCCCGCTCCTTCATACCACCAACCTTCCTGAGCCTCGGCATCCACGCGCACAACCACGGTATTGAACTCATCGCCGAATTTGACAAATGGCGTGATATCGACGCTGAACGAGGTGTAGCCGCACCAGTTGCGGTGAACAACCGTGCCATTCACCCAAACGGTGCAGTGCGTCGAGATACCGTCGAACTGGAGTTCCAGATGCTTGCCGCGTTCGGCGGGATCGATCTGGAAGTGCCGCCGATACCAACCGAAACCGCGCTCACGGTATCCCTGGGCGATGTTTGCATCCTTGCTGATGGGCGAGTGGGACGCCCAGTCGTGCGGCAAATCGACTTCGGTCCAACCGGTATCGTCAAAAGCCTGTGCCGCCGCCCCCGACGCCGCACCGGCTTTGGCGCTCTGATAGGTCATTGTATGCCCCTTCACCTCAGGAAATGGAATATCGCCTTGGTGGAACAGCCAGCCTTTGTTGAAGGAAAGGCGTTCGCGCGGCGAGGCATCTCCAATCGCCGGGAGCATGGGAGCGAAAGCAACAAGAAAGGCGAGGAGGATTCTTTTCATTGGTTGAGGACAGCTTGAGAGTCAGCGGATTTTTCGAGAGAGTAGAAGTAGGTTTGAGGTTGGTTGATGGCGTAGATTTCGTCTTCAATCACTAGAATCCGTGCACGCATGGCGTCTTCGTTCCCGCTTTCCTTCAAGTAGGTCCGTGCTGTTGAAATGTAATATCCTGAGTTCGCCCCGGGATCATTTTTCTTGGCCTGCATTTCCGCAATGAACGCTTCGAGTTTGGCTTTCACAGCGTCCTTGTCGTTCAGATCCACACCGCCGAGATGCTTCATTTCAACACGGCGAAGCATTCGGATAGTGCTTCCGAGGGATTGATGCTCTTTGCAAAGGCTTGCGATTTTTTGGGCGAGGTTGCTTTGCGGTGTGGCAGTGTTTGTGGCGAGGTTGACGCCCTTCTCGAGATCGCTCGATGAGTAGGTACCGACATCGGTGCTGTTGATTTTAAGCGTATAGTTGCCAGTCGCCAGATTTCGGATTTGGAGAACTTGCCGGTTCAGACGATCCACGAAAGGAACGAGGTCATAGGCCGCCTTGGCGTCTTCGATGAGAGGGAACGGCAAGGCGAATTCCTTGTTGGAAAAAGTCAATCCAGCGAGAGTGGCGGCGAGATTCGTGGCCTCAGTATTTTTTTGCTCCAGGACCTTTGGAGATTTCGCGTCGATCGAGAGACTCCACACATCCTGCGGCGCGCCAGTTTGGTCCAAAAACAAATACGCCATCACGAGATGCCCCATCGGGCCAGGGTGTACGCGATCCTTGCCAATCAAGGTGAACTGCGGATCGACTTGCTGGCACTTGGTGTTGATCTCGTTCATCGGATGCCAGAAATCAACAACCGGGATGCTGCGGGTTTTCCCCAATGCGATCACAAAATCGCTGCACTCGCCGAGAGCACCATTGACTCCGCGCAGGCTCTCCACGGTCGATTCGAAGTTTTCGTCATAGATGGTCGGAGTGATGAAAACCTGCCGCACTCCTTTTTCCGCAAGCGAGTCGGAAATTTTTTGGACATTTTGTTTGAATCCATCGATCGCCTTCCGCTTCGAATTTTCCGCATCCTCGGGAACCTTGGTCTGCGAGTAGAGACCCCGGTTCACATCGTTCATCCCGGCGCTCAGTGTTGCGACGGTGGCGTTGTTGGAAAAAACATCCCTTTGCAGGCGCCCCATCATGCCTGAGGCCGAATCGCCCGAGATGCCACAGTTGATGAATTTGAGCCGCATTTGTGGGAAGCGCGTCGCGTAGTATAGGAACACATACGAGTGGTAAGGTCCGCTGTGTGTGATGCTGTCGCCGATGAGGCAGATCGTGTCGTTGTTTCGAAAGACCGATTCAGACTTGGCAGGCTCTGCGTGAGCCGAAAGCGAGAAACTGACGGCGATGGGGAGAGCCCACAATTTCGTGAGGTTTATTTTCATGGTTTGGGGTTTTCTAAAGTCAACTCGCAGATATCGGAGAGTTTTTCGTCAGCCGCTATGGCCTGAATGGTATTCCTGCCGGGTTGAAGAGCGATATCAGGCCACCGGCAGACTTTGATGGCATCTGGCTTAGCGCGACCGGCAGATTTTCCATTCACGAGGAGTTTCACCTCCGCGCAGTTTGAATACACCTTCACCTCGGTGATCGCTTTGGTGCGCGGGGTTGCCGCACGCGAGGCGATGCGCACCATCGGCTCGGGGTTCCAGTTCGCTTTGTAAAAATAGAAGGTGTCTTTTTTTGTCTTCCGATCGCGGGTCACGAGACCTTTGTCATTGAGCCCCGGTATTCCTCCCTCGTTGCGCTTGTCCACCGCGAAGTCAAACATCGCCCAAACCCAAGTCCCAAACAGATGCGGGTTGTCCTTCAGCTGCGCCCAGAGGCGCTCGTGGAAATGGTTCTGCCACTCCTGCGGATGACGAGCCCCGTTGTGGACCGGTCGCACGAGATCGCCCTCCTGGAATTGTTCAGGATCCGCCCCCGCGCCGTATTCGCTGATTCCGATGCGTCCGTCCATTTGCTTGCTGAAATCCACAATCCACCCGTCGGCATCATTCGGGCTGGAACTATACCAACCGGGATAAATATTCCATGCCGCTGCATCCGGGATTCTGTGTTTGGTACCAGCGTTCTGACGGAACGAGGCCGCGACCGTTGGGCGGGTGGGGTCGATTTGTTTGGCGAGTTTTTGGAGGTCTTCGACTACCGGCACCGCTGGAGCCGTAGCCATCGCCCCGCAGTCGAGTTCGTTGAAGATGCCCCACATGGCGACCGAGGGATGATTGTAGTTTTGATAAACCATCTCCTGCAATTGCTGGCGCGCGTTGGCGAGGAACTCGGGCGAGGCGCTCACGGCATCGACGAGGGGAACTTCCTCCCAAGTGATAATCCCGAAGCGGTCGCTCAGATCATGGAAGTATTCCGCCTGTTGATAGTGCGCGAGCCGGATAGTGTTGGCTCCCATTTCGCGAATGAGGGCGTGGTCTTCGTCATGATCAGCTTTGGAGAGCGCCCAGCCTTTGCCCGCGCGCTCCTGGTGGCGGTTCACTCCGTGCAGAGCGTAGGGTTCGCCATTCAGCAAAAAGCCTTTTTCCTTGTCGATCGCCACTGTACGGAGCCCCAAAGGTTGCGTCACCTCATCGAGCATTTCCCCTGCGCGGCTCAAGCGAACCGTGGCATAGTAAAGGTACGGTTCGGCGACTCCCCTCCAAAGGCGTGGAGCCGGGATTTCCATTGCAGCCTTATGTTCGCTCGCTCCAGCCTTGGCGATGCGTTCGTTTTTCTTCGCAACCACCACACCTTCGGCGTTCTTGATTTCGATCTCCACTGCGATGTTCTGCACGTCCACACACTCGGTCGAAATGAGTGTCTTCACTTCGACTTCGGCCTTTTCTTTGCTCATTTTCCGAATGGTCAAAAAAACCCCCGGCGATCCGAAAAATGTGGGCGAGATGCAGGCCTCGCCGGTGCTAAAAATTTCCACGGGCCGGTAAATTCCGCCAAAAATCGTAAAGTCCCCTGAAAGCGGCGCGACATCAAAGGCCCGTGAGTTGTCTACACGAACACGCATCGCATCCTTACCATCGAATTTCAGATAGGGAGTGACCTCAAAACAAAATGCCCCGAACGCGCCGCGATGTTGCCCGACAGGAACGCGGTTGATCAAAACATCCGCCACCAGCGAGACGCCCTCGAATCGCACAAACACGCGCCGATCCCTCCACTCTGGCGGAATTGGCATCGCCCGCTCATACCATGCTGGACCTCGATAATAGCCCTCCAGCAGGTTAGGATCAGCCGCCAGCCCATTCGAGCCGTCCTCGGAATTCCAAGTGTGGGGAATGCGGACAACCTCCCACGGCGGTGTTTGGAAATTCCTCCATTCCTCCGCGTTCTGATCCGGGGCAATGTCGCGCCTGAGGAATTTCCAACCTTCGACAAGCGGCACAACCTCTCGCACGGCGCAGTGACCCACAGGGGCGAGTCCGAGAAGAGCCAATAGAACTGCTCTCACTTTTTGGGAGGCGGGGGCTCGAGGTCCTTGGCCCACTCGCCATGGACGGTTTTTTCGTTGTGGGAAACATCCTGAAAAAGTTGATCCAATTGGGCCTCGGTGAACACATCGGGCGGCTGTGTTTTGGTTTTTTCCAAGTACCGGATGAGGCTGGCGCGGAGTTGGCGGCGCATCGGGTCTTGGAGGGACACATCGCTGAAATCTGCAGCGCATACGATGAGGTGTCCCTCGCCCACCCTGGCTTCGAAGACAAGGCCGAGTTTTTGGTTTCGAGAAAAGGCGTCGATGACTTGCACGATGGGTTTTGATTTCAGGGCAACTTGATCGAGCACCACAGCACCGGGCGAAGGTGTGAGGATGCTCCACCACTGCCAGTCGGTGTGGTCGGCTGTGGGGAAATCCGTGAGGGCCGGGTGTTTGTTTTCGATGAGGAGACCAATGGTTCCCGCTTGGTTGGTGAAGTAGACCGGGCTCCAGAAGGACGGAAGGAAGGCGGTGTCCTGCCGCTGGCGAATGGCCCCCTTGGCAGGCGTGTAGATGACGCGACCGCCGTTTGCGAGTCCGGCCTTGGCTTCGCGGAGCGACGAAGTGAGCAGCACGCCTGCGGCATCGACGGTTGCGGCGGGCGGGAGGACCCAGATGCGCCAGGAGTTTTTGGCGGCGCCTGCCGTGAGGGTGAGCGTAGCCACGGTCGGCTTGGTTACGCCGGAGAGGTCGGCTTGAATTTCGCCTGCAGGGTGACAGGCTCCGAGCGGGATATCGACAGAGGAGAGACTGCCATCGGCGATCAGGCCTTCAGGCGAGCGGAGATCCCATTTTGTGGCAACAGCTGTGAGTGGCTTTTGCGAGAAGTTGGCGAACTCAACTTTGCCAACAAAAGTTTCATCGCTCGTGTAAACGCGCTTGGGCATCCGAACGAGCGGCACGACGGGGGCGGCAACCTCTCGAAACGCTGAGGGATCGGCGACGCCTTTGGAATCCCAGAAGGAATCGAGGAATCCCACATGCGCTGTTCCCTGGCCGGGATAGTCATGGAGGTCGAGGAGTTGATAGCCCGCGAGCGGATGGCTCCTCAGGGCGAGTTCGATTTCTTGTTTGTAAAGCTCGGCAGCAAATTTGCCCGAGGCCCGGGTGAAGTCGGCAGCCTGCGCGAGAAGTCCGTTTTTTTTGAGATCGTCCCGAATGGCTTCCAGATTGATCGGGCGGAGGACGCCTGTGTATTTTGGGATTTCGGCGAGGTTGGGGAAAACATTCCACTGGCCGATCTCGTGGGTGAGCAGCGGTTTGTTGGTGCGGGCGAGGATGGCGCTGAAATCGTCCGTCGTGTTCGGCTCACGGTCGAAGAACGCCTGGCCGCGCATGCCTTGGATTTTTCCATCGATGCGGATCGCCCGCTCGACGAGGAAGTCGTCGTTCTCGGGCGGACCATCCTTCTCGCCGGTTTTCTCGGGTGCATCGACGATCCAGAGGCGGTTCGAGGTGCTGGTGTAAAGACGACGCGGGTCGGCCTGCTGCAACTCGGCGAGCAGAGTTTTCATGAACTCATACTTCCCGTGGAGTTCGTTGCCGAGGGAGAAAAGGACAAGCGAGGGATGATTGCCATAGGCCTCGAAAATGCGCTTCGCCTCGTCGCGGATCCACCGCACGCGGCTTGCGTCGCCGGGCTTGCCGAGGTCGCCGGTCCAGAGTGGCAACTCGGCTTGGATATAGATGCCCTCCTCGTCGGCCGCCGTGAAACAAGCCTCTGGCGGGCAGTAGGAGTGGAAGCGCAGGTGATTCAGCCCCCATTCCTTCAGGATTTTAAAGACACGCCGCCATCCCTCGACATCCATCGGCGCGTAACCGGTGAGCGGGAATGTGACGCCCTCGTGCGTGCCTCGCAGGAAGATGCGATGACCGTCGAGGAGTAACGCCGGACCATCCGTCGCGATTTTTCGGAAGCCGCAGGAAACTTCTTTGGAATCGCTTCCAACGGGCGTCTGAAGAGTCAGGACGAGCTTGCAGAGGTTCGGCGCAAACTCGCTCCAGAGCGGGAGGTTTTTGTTTTTAAAATCCAAAAAAACAGAGCCACCTGTGGCATCCCATTGCACGGGGGCGTTGATCTCATGGTCGATCCCGGGACCGCTGAGTTGCCCTACCAGAGTCCCCTCCCCTTTGTGGCCGGTGGCGTTTGATATCCGAACCTCGGCACCGGCTTTCGATGGATCGGAGACCACGCGGACGGCATCGATCCAAACCGGCGGAGTTGCGCGGAGTTCGATCTTTCCAATAATGCCGTTCCAGATCGATTGCGTATCCTCGATGTAGGCGTGCGAGCGACCGACATCGAATTGCTGGCGGTTGTCCACACGGATGACGAGTTCGTGGCGACCGGGTGCGATGGACCCAAGGTCGAAAACATGCGGCGCGCTGAGGGAGTTCTGTTTTCCGACAGCTTGTCCATCGATCCAGACCTGACTCTCCCAGATCACCCGCTCCAGAAAGAGAGTGATGCGGCGGCTTTTCCAATCCTCCGGTATCTCGATCGTGCGTCGATACCACACCGGGCCAATGAAAGAGGTTTTCCGGTGCAAGCGGGCCAACCCTTCCTTGCTCACGATTGGCTTCATAGTGAGGGCGACGCCCAAGCCCGCCTCATCTGTGGTTCCAGGGAGAGACATCGTTTCTTCAAAGCGAACTTCGGGTGCGATCCAATTCTGGCTCAACCCGACGACTTTGGGATCCAATCGAACCTGCCACTTGCCCGTCAGCGATCGGGTTTCATCTGACGCTTTGAGGAATTGGGACAGCATAATCAATAGGAAAAAAAGTCGGGAGAATCTTGAAAAGCAAGGGGGCATG
>DGXZ01000047.1 GCA_002396485.1 Spartobacteria bacterium UBA5019 | reverse complement strand
CGAGGCGCCGCCGGAAGGCTACGGCGTAACGTCTATTCATTTACGCGACGGAACACTAACAAGGCGAGGCAGGGAACGGCGGAAAGCCCATCAGCCGCCTTCATGGCATTTTTTCCCGCCCTTCCAGCTTGCTGACGTTGGATTTTTTGTGTTCCCCTCAACGGTGGCAACTTTACATTCGTTTTGTGAGACTCAAGCTTGGCAACTTTTGCGATGAATCCTTGACGCGTCTGCAAGAGGCTCACATTTTAAAATTCCCATGAGCACGCCAGACCCCAAATCCCAGGATCTTGAGCCGATAGATTCGGCTTTTGAGATTTCTCTCAGGCCACCGCTTTTCGAGGAATTTGCGGGTCAGGAAAAAACTGTGGAACGCCTGCAAGTGATGGTCGAGGCGGCCAAGCAACGGGGTGACACGCTCCAGCACATTCTCCTGAGCGGCCCACCCGGACTTGGCAAGACCACCCTAGCCTACATCATAGGCAATGCCATGAACTCCGAAGTCCGCACCACCAGCGGACCGATGATCGAAAAGGCAGGCGACCTAGCAGGACTGCTCACAAATATCGAACGCGGCGGAGTTCTCTTCATCGATGAAATCCACCGCCTGCAACCAGCCATCGAGGAGTATTTGTATCCCGCGATGGAGGATTTCAAACTCGACATCGTTATTGACCAAGGCCCCAGCGCCCGAACCGTGAGGCTGAACCTCGCTCCCTTCACCCTCATCGGGGCCACGACTCGCTCTGGCATGATCAGCGATCCGCTACGCTCGCGATTTGGCATGAACTGCCGACTTGACTACTACGCTCCCGAAACCCTTGCTGCCATTGTGAGTCGCAGCGCGGGACTTCTCGGCAGCGAGTTGGAGGCAGGTGCCGACTTGGAAATCGCCCGACGCGCGCGCGGCACTCCACGCATCGCAAACAATCTTCTCCGCTGGGTGCGCGACTACTCCTTGGTTCGTGCCGGGGGCCGAATCACCGCCCAGAGCGCCACCGACGCCCTCACCATGCTCGACATCGATGCCGAGGGCTTTGACGAAATGGACAAGCGCATCCTGGAAGCGATCATCGGCCTTTTCGATGGAGGCCCAGTAGGCGTGAACAGCCTTGCCGTCGCCATTGGAGAAGAGTCCGGCACGATTGAGGAGGTCCACGAACCCTACCTCATCATGCAAGGTTACATCAAACGCACCGCCCAGGGCCGTGTCGCTATGCCGAAGGCCTACAAAAAACTCGGCCTGCCTGCTCCACAGTCCGCCCCGACCTCCTCCTCACAGCCCGATCTTTTCAAGGCGTAGCGATGGATTTCATGCTTCGAGGCAAGATCGCAATGGTAGCCGCGTCCAGTCGCGGACTGGGTTTTGGAGTCGCTCGGGAACTCGCCCGCGAAGGCGCAAAGGTATCCCTCGCCAGCAGGGACTTGGAGTCTGCCGAGAAAGCCGCTTCGCAAATCCATGAAAAAACGGGAACTCCCGTTCTCGCATCGCAAATGGATGCAAAAAATTCGGCAGCCATAGCGAATTGGACATCACGCACCATCTCGGAATTCGGCGGAGTCGATCTCCTCGTAGCCAATGCAGGCGGTCCTCCAGCAGGAAACTTCGACACCTTCAGCGACGAATCCTGGCAGGATGCCTTTGAACTCAATCTTCTCAGCACTGTTCGCATGATCCGCAGCGTCCTCCCCTCGATGCGCCAACGCGGCGGTGGCTCTATTCTCACGATCACCTCTATCACCGTCAAAGAGCCCGCCGAACAACTCATTCTCTCAAATGTCATGCGATCCGGCGTAACAAGTCTGGTGAAGACGCTCTCCATCCAACTCGCCCCAGAAGGCATCCGGGTAAACAACATCATGCCCGGCCGGATCGATACCGACCGCATCAGGAGCTTGGACAGCACGCGCGCCGAACGCACCGGAATGACGCCTGAAGAGTGCCGCGCAGATGCCATAAAGACGATTCCCCTGGGCCGCTACGGAGACATCTCCGAATTTGGAAAAGCCGCAGCGTTTCTCCTCTCCGACGCCGCATCCTACATCACCGGCTCCAGCCTCGCACTCGACGGTGGTTCCCTCAAAACCGTCTGGTGACGCTCCAAGGCGTGCCTCCGAAAACGAAACGCCCAAGCCGCATTTCAGCAAACAACGGGTGCTGCGCGGCTGGACGGGAACTAACCACGGAGGACACGGAGAGCACGGAGTAGAAAATGAGGAATTGCAGTTTGTCGAAAGACGCTGAAAGGCGTGGAGATTTTTTCTGAGAATTTTTTTGCTTGAAATGTCCCTCCGTGCTCTCTGTGTCCTCTGTGGTCAACCCTGCCGAATTCGTCTTCAACCGGAATTTCGGCCCCACCCTCCCATACCGATCTTCGCCCCATAACCACCCCTCCATCTCCGACAATAAAACATCCAACGCCATCCGCGCCTGCTCGCGCGCGAAATCCTGCGCCGAATCGCCGACTGGCAACGACTGTAAAAACAACCTTGCCGCCACCTCGGGAATTTCGCTTGACTCCGCCCCTGCGCTCCGACAAAACTTAAAAATCGCTCCAAATGCACACTCCACCAATACAGCGTCTTCTCCGCAACCTTCAACCCTCGCCCTTCCACCATCCGCACCACCCACGCCTTCGGATGCTCCGCAACAATTATCTCTTTCCCCTCACTCATGCTTCTAATCCTGCAACACCCACCCGAATTGTCCACTTTTTTCTCGCTTTGATGGTTAAATCGGAAATTTGTTTGACTAAACAACGTTAGGCCACTACAACCGAACTTTAATCACACAATAAACACATGAAAAACATAATAGCACTCGTAATTTGCACTCTCATTTCGATAACCAACAATGCACAAGCAGGCAGATCGTTTATTGAATCCAAAGGTGGCGTTGATCTATATCTTGAAGATGCGACAAGCGTTTTGAGGAGAGAAACTGGATCGAAGATCGTTCTTAAGAATAACAATCGACATCCAGTATCCATTGTTATAAGTCGAAAAGAATTGAAAAATGCAAAATCTGCGTTTAACGGGAAAACGGTGATTTCTGTTAATGGCGGGAAAGAAGGATCGGATAACATTAATTATTTTGGCCCTATTGAAGTTCATATAATCTCTGTAGAAGCTCGTTAACAATTATGATCATCAGATTACTTATTTCTCTGCTTTGCATAAGCGCTCTAATACCGACAGCGTTATCGGAAGAACCATCAGCATCGAAGACAACAGCGTGGCTGGTATCTAAGCTTAATGGCTATGGAATGACTGTCTTTGATTCTTCTGGAGTGCTTGGCCAAATGTCTTGGCGAATTGATTCATTTACGATTTCCAATGGTGTTATCAGCATAACTCAGACCTACTTCAACACGGGGAATCATCCTGTTCGAGAAAGAACATCTAATTCAGTCCGAATGGCCGACCTTTATGCGGATGTTTATGTATCAAAACCCCTCCCAGCCACACCCGAAGGCGCATGCTTTGTTTCCGTTTGCACAAAGGATAATTCTAAATGCCTACAGATCCCAGCTTCGGACGCTGAATTTGCAGGCAGAATTGCCAAAGCTCTGCAGCATTTACTTAAATTGAATGGTAATGCATCAAAACCTAAAGAGCCTTTTTAACTATTGTCAAGCGTCGCCTAACAAGGCGCATGCACCCAACCTTCAGTCGCTACGCTCCTTCGGTGGGTGATGCGCAACGTTCGGAAGAAATATGACCCTTTTCGAAATCTTCCAACAGATCGACTCGCAGGATGCCGAGGTCACGATCTATGCACAAGCGCCTTGGACGTTGGACAGCAAAGCCGCCGTTGCCATCGAGGGATCGGAAGAAGAGAAGACGATAAAGGAATCTGGAATGGAGTATTTCCTGGAGATTTTTATCGCGGCCGATTTTCTAACGGATTGGAAGGAAGCTCATTCGGAGCCCCTTACGAGTGAGGCTGCGTGTAACCGTTTGATCCTCTATGCAATCAACGACGCATGAAAAATCCGAAGAGACCGATGGACTAAACTACCATCCCTTCGGGACTTCTGTCACACATCCTGCTTGCGCAGGCTGTGCACCAGAAGCAAGTGGTAGCTGGTCATCGGGGACGTTAGCCTAAGAATAATCCGCCTGATTCTGACCCTACCGCAATTTCAGTATGAGCGAACAATCCAATTCTGAGCGACCTCCATCCGTAGTGACTGGCGTGACATGGTATTCACCGGATGAGTGGAGCATCATTCCAGATCATGTGGCAGATCCCGAGACATTTGACTACCCCTATCAAGAATGGTTGAGTAACGCAGAGAAAACCATAGAGCGGCTTCAAGATGCAAAAACTCGCGTTTATCGCATTCCTTTTCGAATTGATGATTTCCTTGTTTGGTGTCGCCAGAAGAACAAACAACCCAATTCAGAAGCAAGGTCAGAATATACCCACGCTGAAACTAAAAGAATACATGGCTAACGAGCCAGTGGACCTAATCCCTATGCCTTCGGCACTTCTGGCATTTCGCCTGCGGAGCAGGCTCGGATGCCAGAAGTAAGCAGGGATAGGTCACTGGGGACGTTGGGAAACAATATACTCGTCGTGCGAAGCTCACTTTCAAAATCCTTCAGATTTGAGATATTCAAGCGAGATTCATTTACTTGCCAGTATTGTGGGCGTAAGGCTCCGGACGTGCTTCTTGAGGTTGATCACATCGAGCCTGTCGCAAAAGGAGGAACGGACGACTTTCTTAATCTGGTAACAGCCTGCAAGGATTGCAACAGTGGCAAGTCTGACAAGCGCTTGTCTGATTCCGTAGTTCTTGATAAGCAACGAGCACAGCTTGAGGAGCTACAGGAACGGCGCGAGCAGATAGATATGATGTTTCAGTGGCAAAAGGGTCTGCTTGAGCTTCATGACGAAGTAGTTGACAGGCTTCATTCCATCTGGTCTGAGCATGTGCCTGGTTATACACTCAATGAGAATGGGCTCCGCGACCTCAAAAAGCTTAACAAGACGTATTCTGTGGATGAGATTGTTTCGGCTATCCGAATTGCAGCAGACCAGTATATTGAGTTTAAGGATGAATCGCCCACAAAAGCTTCTGTCGAAATCGCGTGGAAAAAGGTTGGCGGGGTTTGCCGCATGGCAAGGCTCGAACGCGATAATCCGGAGGTAAATCGTCTTTTTTACATTCGGGGCATTCTCCGCAATCGTTTCACATACTGCAATGAAGGACTGGCAATGGGTCTTCTGCAAAGAGCTCATGAGCTCAATGCCAGCATAGCAAGCCTAGAAGCATTTGCAAAATCGGCAAAACACTGGTTGGCATGGCAAAACGGCGTCGAAGAGTATATTGCACAGCATGAAGCTCCTGATACGGATGATCAAACAGCAAAACAATAATTCAACAATGCGATCCACCGAATGGCTACCCACATCATGCCTCCTGCTTGTGTTCGTTCCTCACCCGGCAGGAGTCACGCCACAGGCAGCCATCGGTGATCGCGGACGTTCGGCAGAGGAATATATCTCCGCTTGACAACTATTAGGGTATAGATAATCTCCTTTTATGGAGTTTGAATTTGATCCCGTCAAAAGCGAGGCAAATTTCTACAAACACAAAATTGATTTCAGGGAGGCACAGATTCTATGGAAGGACCAATATGCTGCGATTGTGGATGCCCGGAGCGACTCAGAACCACGGTCTGCATTGATCGCGGTTCACCGTGGGAAGATTTGGACCGCATTTTTTACGGAGCTCTCTGAAAAGATTCGATTGATTTCCGTGCGGCGGGCCAGAAATCAGGAGGAAGAAATATATTATGAAAGCAGAAGAACTGGATAAAATCTTTGATGAAGGCAAGGAAGACATTCTTCCCTACCTCGACATGACTACCCTTCGTCGGCCCAACCTGGACCAAAAGCGAGTTAATGTTGATTTGCCTATTTGGATGATCCAAAAGTTGGATCGTCAAGCCAACCTCATTGGAGTCACGCGACAATCGATCATCAAAGTGTGGCTGAGTGAGCGAATCAAAGAAGAATGCGCTGAACAGGCAGATTAAGCTAATGCCTTTGCATTAGTTGCTTATGGCATATCTCCTGCCGCGCAGACTTTGGCGCCAGAAGCAAGTGGAACAGGTGATCGCGGGCGTTCGCCAGAAAAACATCGTCCTTGACACGGTTCTTGTGCTTGTTCATGATACTGTCCATATGACTGCAATGACATACACCGCAGCGAGAGAAAATCTCGCCTCCACAATGGACAGAGTTTGCGTTGATCATGACCCTGTTATCATTACGCGCAATCGTGATCAGGCTGTAGTCATGCTCTCGCTTGATGACTATGAATCACTTCAGGAGACTGCTTATCTACTTCGGACACCTGCCAACGCAAAGCGCTTAATTGCTTCGATTGAGAGTCTTAACTCTGGAAAGACCCTGAAAAAGAATGTTAAAGACCTCGCGGAGGTATGAATCTTGTTTTTTCTCCCCAAGCTTGGGAGGATTACCAGCACTGGTTGCAAACGGATAAAAAAATGATCAGAAGAATCAACGAACTGATCAAGGACACTGTGCGGAGCCATTATGAAGGGATCGGGAAACCTGAACCTTTGAAGCACACCCTTGCTGGGTTCTGGTCTCGCCGTATCACGGATGAGCATCGTATGGTTTACCGAATTGATGCAAAGAACATTGAGATTGCACAACTCAGGTTTCATTACGCAAAATAATGCGAACGTTTTTGTAGTGAACACAATATGAGCGATAATCTACCAGTGAGCGGCTATCTAAAGACTGAGCGCCTCATCTATTTTGCCAGAATGTGCAGCAAGGCGCGTTTAATGAAGAGAAGTGCGCTTCCGATTGATTATCATGAATATATAGGCGTTGGATTCGATGGCCGTTGCTGCCGTTTTCTCAATGTAAGCTACGACAGCGTCAAAGAACTTATAGGAGATGGGAAGCAGGACCTAGAGATTCTTGAATGGTGTTACGTCAATGGCCGTCGGCCCAACGATGAAGAGGTTTTCATCTGGAACCTATTCATGGAAAAGCGGGGGTGGCGTGACGACGACAGTGAGCTAGTCCAGAGAGAGAAAGAGAGTATCGGACTGGGCAACCGAGCTGAGATTCAAACGCTTTTTGATTTCTATGATTTCGATGAAGGTCGAAGGCAATAAAATACAGCCGAACGTTTAAGGGCGTAACGGAGGAGAGGCATGAGGCCTCCGACTGCACGCATAGTTGAAGTATGAATTTGAGCGAGCCGTTTTCACTTGTAGCGGCGTCTCTATGAGCGCCGGAGTCGTTAACCATCGGCGGTCATAGACCGCCGCTACAGTAAGTCCAAAAGCATTCAGCTTTTGGTATAAGTGCCGTTCAAGGGTCAGTATCTTGGGTTTCGTTTGCGGCTCATCAATCGCATGGACAAAGAATTGTCATTTCGCATGCGATACACCCGCAACACCTTTAAGAAACCCAGACGCGGGCGAGTGGGATTAGTCGAGCTTGTGCTCCTCGGCTTCGAATCCCTCTAGGTCGCCAAGGAGGTTGAATTGCGGGGTGAGAAAAATTTGAACACGGTAGGTGGTGTGGTCTTTGTGGTAGTTCAACATCTCCACGCAGCATTTTTTACGGTCCCGAATGGCCTCCCTGAGCGCGAGGATGGAATCTGGAGTGGTGGCTGGCCCTTGGAGGAGTGAACCCGGTTTGCGGCCACGGATTTCCTCAAATTGGTATCCGCACAAGCCGGAGAAGGCGGGATTGATCTCGGTGATCCTGCCTTGGGCGTCGGTGCGAACACGGGCGGGTTCTGCGGATATGCGGCCGAGGATATTTTTAAAAATGCGCTCGGCAGCGGCGAGGGTGAGCGAAGGGGATGGAGATTCCTTAATCGAGAAGGAGGAGTCTGTGATGTCGGAGATCATTAGTGGAGCTTTGGAATAACTACGCACTTCAACCTATCGAAGATGCGACCGAGATTATTTTTTTGAGTAAAATTCCAAAATTCCGGCAACCAGCCCTGGGATGTCGTGAACTTTCGCCTCCACATCGACGGGCATTTTCAGCTCGCGCATGGTTTTTGAAGTGACCGGCCCGATGCTTGCAAATTTCACGCCGTCGCAAGGGGGCAACTGGAGTGCGTGAAAATTTTCCGCCGTCGAGGAACTGGTGAAAGTGACCATGTCCGCCCCCAACGCTTTGTAACGCTCGATGCCTCCCGACTCGTCGGAGGTCTCGGGGACCGTGCGGTAGGCAATGGCCTCGTCAATGATCGCTCCGAGACGATTGAGTTCCTTGGGCAACACATCCCGCGCACCTTCCGCTCGGGCGAGAAGGATTTTGACATTGTCGAGGCTCGTTTCCTTTTGAAGGGCTGTGATGATTTCCTCGGCGACGTATTTTTCCGGTTGAACATCAACTTGGAGATGAAAGGCGCTCACACGCGCTGCGGTGGCGGGCCCGATGGCTGCGATGCGCACTCCACCGAGATCACGGGCATCGCGGTAAATTTCGAAAAAGGCATTGAAGAAGGCATCCACGCCATTCGGGCTGGTGAAAATGAGCCAATCGTAGCCGTGGGCATAGGCGACGGATTCGTAGAATTCCCTTTTGTTGGGAGCAGGTTCGATTCGGATCGTCGGCATCTCAAAGGCATCGGCACCGAGTTCCCGGAGGCAGCTCACAAGCTCCCCAGCTTGCTGGCGCGTGCGAGTCACGGCGATGCGCTTTCCAAAGAGCGGCAGGGTTTCAAACCAGTTGAGCTTGCCGCGAAGCGACACCACATCGCCAAAAACAGCTACCGCCGGTGCTTTGAATGAAGCGGCTGCGGCTTTCTCCGCGATATCAGCGAGCGTGCCAATAAGCGTTTCCTGCCTTGCCGTTGTGGCCCATCGCACCAAGGCCACAGGGGTCTCTGCTTTCATGCCAGCCTCGTGCAAACCAGCCGTGATCGTCGCCAATCGGTCGATTCCCATGAGCATGACCTTGGTTCCCGGAGTGGAGGCGAGAGCTTGGTAATCGATCGAACTTTCAGCCTTGGTCGGATCCTCATGCCCTGTGAAAATCGTCAGCATGGTGTTGTGGGCCCTGTGTGTCACTGGAATCCCCGCATAGGCTGGCCCGGAGATGGCTGATGTGACTCCCGGCACAATTTCAAACCGGCAGCCTGCCTCTTGAAGCATCTCGGCCTCTTCTCCACCCCGTCCGAATAAAAAAGGATCTCCACCCTTGAGACGGGTCACTGTTTTTCCCTCGAGGGTCTTGGCGACGATCAGCGCATTGATCTCCTCCTGCCTCAGCGTGTGTGCGCCGGCTTTTTTACCGACATAGATTTTTTCAACACCGGAGCGCGCGTGGCGGAGAAGTTGCGGATTGCAGAGATAGTCATAGACAAGCACATCGGCCCGCTCGATGCATGCGCGGCCCTTCAGCGTGAGGAGAAGAGGATCACCGGGACCGGCGCCCACCAGAAAACAAATTCCATGAGACATGTTGCGTCAAACCCTGCCAGCTTCTGAGTCGTGAAGAAATCCTTTTGATTGCTGGATAATTTCTCACGAGCACACCATGCTGCTCAAATGCTCGAAGAAATCGAAAAACTTCTCGCCCTCCAAGACCGGGACCAAAAGCTCCGCACCCTCCGACTCGAACTTCAGGCCGTGCCCAACGAGGTCGCATCAAAACAAAAACTCATCGCAGACTCCGCTGCCAGACTGGAACTCGCCCGCACGCGAGCCAAGGCCATCGAAGTCGAAAAAAAATCCCTCCAGATTGATGCCGCCGCCAAGAGGGACCAAATCAGCCGTTACAAAACGCAGCAACTCCAGACGCGCAAAAACGAGGAATACACCGCCCTCTCGCACGAAATCTCGAACGCCGAGAAGATCATTTCAGGAATCGAAGACAAAGAACTCGCCCTCATGGAAGAGGCCGACAGTCTGGCACCTAAAATCGCCGCAGCGGATAAAATCCACGCCGACGAAAAAGCACGCATGGAAGGCCAGATCGGTCTTCTTCGGGAGAAGGAAGGAAACTTAAAAAAGCGCATCGAAGAAGTCCAACAAAGCCGCGCCGCCGCTCTCGAGGGAATCGATGAGGAACTTCTCGAGCGCTACGATCGCCTATTCGAAACCAAAAATGCGCGCGCTGTCGTTTCCGTTGAGCACGATGTTTGCACTGGTTGCCACATGAAAATCACAGCCCAGACCAGCCTGGCACTGCGCTCCGACAAATCCGTTATTTCCTGCCCCCAATGCGGCAGGCTTCTTCACCTCCCAGCCTGAAAAAACGCAGTTTAAAATCTTGAGGGAAGTGCAGCATGTCATTAAGCAGGCGCCATGCGTATTACATGGCCAACCCTTCTCCTCATAGCCGCTCTGAGCTTTACGGCTTATGGCGAGAACAACCGCGACGACTCTGATTCAGCAGAAAAAAAGACCTCTCCTCAATCTGCAATGATTTCAGTGGAAGGTGGCGTCCTCCCAACAGTTGCGCGCTTCAATGACACAACGGTCGCTTCATTTTTTCTAAGCCAAACCGAGACAACATGGGCCGAATGGCAGGCTGTGCTTTCCTATGCGGAAGATCATGGATACGACTTGAAAAAGGCACCGACAAACGCGCTCCCCGACCATCCCGTGCAAGGCGTCAGTTGGTTCGATGCTTTGAAATGGTGCAACGCAAAAAGCGAAATGGAGAACCTTCAGCCAGTCTACACAAGGAATGGCGAAATTTACAAAAAAGGAAATTTCATCCCCGGAGTCAACCCCCAAGCGAACGGCTACCGACTTCCAAGCGGTGCAGAGTGGGAGTGGGCAGCCCGGGGCGGATCGGAGAGCAAAGGATACACCTACAGTGGCAGCAATGATTTGAACAAAGTCGCATGGAACTGGAATAACTCAGCAGGGGCAAAGCAGGGTATGTTGGACGGACGCGGCACATGGCCCGTCTCGCGCAAGGAAGCAAACGAACTCGGTTTCTACGACATGAGCGGCAATGTGGCTGAGTGGTCGGGCGATCAAGCCAATGGCCCCTTTCGCGGAATCCGTGGCGGCGCTTGGTATGGAGCGGCTTCCGATTGCGCAGTGAACAACACAAATTTCAGTACCGCAGAACTGGGCTATGATTTTATCGGATTTCGGACCGCACGAGGCGGAAAGATTCAACCAAACGCAGCAAGTCCCCAACTCGTCTTTTCCAGCGCCCAGGCATTGCCAGTCGGAAAAACCGGCATGCCTTACAGCGCCGAACTTCAAGCTCAAGGCGGCGTGCCGCCGATCTCTTTAGCCGTTAAACAAAATACGCCCATGCCTGCCGGCCTGAGTCTGGCAAATGGCAAAATATCGGGCCTTCCAACAGCCTCTGGATCTTTTTCCTTCAACGTGTTGGCTGAGGATTCCAACCCATTGCTCCGGAACACGACGGAGCAGTCCTTCACCTTGGAGATTGCCTCCTATGGCCTCGAAATTAACTCCGATCCGGCACTGATTTCCGCCAAGGTTCAGGAACCTTTCTCTATCGCCTTCACCGCGACCGGTGGGGCGCCTCCATTGAAATGGTCCTCGCCGAACGGGCTTCCACGCGGTGTCAGTCTGGACGCAGCGACTGGCCTTCTCAGCGGAACGCCAAGCCGACCTGAAAACAGTTCCATTAATATCCGTGTTACAGACTCCAAAGGCTTCCCGGCAATCCGCTCAGTTCCCGTTTCCATCACCACCGACCCGCTCCAGATTTCTCAAATTCCTCCTCCATCTGTGATGACTGGGGTTGATTTTCTATGGCAACTTGAAGCGAAGGGTGGCATGGCCCCCTACAAATTCTCACTCGCTCCCGACTCCAAACTGCCTTCAGGTCTATATTTCAGCACATACAACCCACCCGGCCGCATCATTGGAGAATCCAAGTCCGAGGGTTCCCACACCGTGAAAATCCTTGTTACGGATTCCCTCGCGCAAACCTCCGAACAGGAATTCACACTCAATATCCTGCCTTACAATCTCGCCATTTCAGACATTGCCACACCTATTGAGGGAAAATATGGCGAATCAGTCTCTCAAAAGCTGAATGCCACAGGCGGCGTGCCTCCAGTGATTTGGAGCGTCTTATCCAGCCTTCCCAATGGCATCACTTTAAACGCAACCACCGGTTCGATCCAAGGCACACCGCTTACCGCAGGATCGTTTGATGTCGTTTTCAAAGTCACTGACTCGAACTCCAGATCGGTCACAAAAAACGCAACTTTCCGCATCGCAGTGGATCAGCTTGCAATAACGATCTCCAGCCTACCTCCTGCAAAAGTCGGAACACCCTACAAAGCCGAAATTCATACGACTGGAGGAGTCCTTCCAGTTGCAACTTTCGTCAAACCAGGCAACGAACTCCCGGCCGGTCTCAGTCTGACCAAGGGTAAAATTTCCGGCACTCCATCTGCCGCCGGAAGCTTCTCGTTCACCATTGTGGCACAGGACTCGAACTCCTCCGCCAAATCCCAAGCCGAGCAAACGTTCAATCTTGAAATTGCATCCTACGGTATGGAGATCAACTCGGAACCCTCGATGATTTCCGGTAAGGTCAAAGAACCTGTCTCCTCACAATTCACCGCTACGGGTGGAGAACCTCCCTACAAATGGTCGGCGACCGGCGACCTACCACGCAGTCTCTCGATAAACGCCACGACCGGTGTATTCGGCGGCATTCCTTCAAAATTGGCGAGCAGCACGATCACAATCAGGGTCACAGATTCCAAGGGATTCCCTGTCATGCGTTCGATACCGGTATCGATCACCGCAGACGCCCTCGCCATTGCTGCAGAAGCACCATCCGCAACCATGGCAGGAGCCGATTTCCTCTGGCAGGTTCCAGTCAAAGGCGGCCTTCCCCCCTACAAAGTCGAACTGGCACAAGGCAGCAAACTTCCACCGGGGCTTTATCTCAGCGAGTATGCGCCTCACGGCCGCATCATGGGCGAACCAAGCGCCACAGGTTCCTTCCGCTTTAAAGTCATCGCCAAAGACACACTCGCACAACAAGTCGAAGAGGAAGTAGCCATAACAGTCATCCCATACGACCTCGCGATTGCTGACATCGCGCCAGTCGAACCAAAATACAATGAGCCTTTGAAAATAGCGCCCAACGCGACTGGAGGTGTACCTCCGCTAGCTTGGAGCATTCAAGGCACACTACCGAAGGGGATCACAATCAATGCCACCACCGGCGAGATCACTGGAGCGCCAATAAACACAGGCGCATTTGACTTCACTGTGAAGGTGACAGATGCCAAGCGCAAATCCGTTAGCACAAATGCAAGCATCCGCATCACCTCCGACCCGCTTTCTATAACCACATCCAGCCTCCCCTCTGCGAAGGCTGGAGTTCCATTCAACACTGAAATCACCAGCAGCGGCGGCATTCTTCCCGTGAACTTCTCGCTCAAATCCGGCGACAATCTCCCACCGGGACTGACGCTTGGCAAAGGCAGGATTTTGGGCACGCCATCCGCCGCAGGAAGTTTCACCTTCACCATCACGGCGGAGGATTCCAATACTGCATCAAAATCAAAAAATGAGCAGACCTACAGCCTCGAGATTCAATCCTACGGCATGGAAATCGCCCCCGAGCCGGCCTTGATCTCAGGCAAAGTCAAGGAACCCCTCTCCGTTGCATTCAACGCCACGGGAGGCGAACCACCTTATAAATGGTCAACAACCAGCGACCTGCCACGCGGCCTTTCGATCAATGCCTCAACAGGCGTTCTGGCAGGCACGCCCAGCGAACTGAAGACCGGCACCATCATGATCCGGGTTTCGGATGCCACAGGCTTCCCGTCGACACGCTCTATTCCGGTTTCAATCACGACCGATCCATTGGAAATCATCCATGACCCCGCACCAGAGGCCCGTCGTGGAGGCGATTTCAAATGGCCATTTCAACTAAAAGGTGGATACTCCCCTCGCCCGATCAGGCTGGAAAGCGAAAGCACCCTGCCGCCGGGACTTTATTTAAGCTTCAACGGCACATCCGCTCGCATCCAAGGAACGCCCCGCAGCGAGGGAACATTCCACTTCACGCTTATTGCGGAGGATGCAGAATCCAAAACGGTAAAAAAGGACCTCATCCTTGTTATACCCTTCACCCCGCTTGAAGTAGCTGAAAGTCCCCTACCCGTTGCCATCACCACACAATCCCTGCCGCCAGCTCGCTTGGGAACACCCTACAGCCAAGCTATCGAGACATCGGGTGGTCTGCCGCCGGTGAAACTCGCCTTGAAACCCGAAAGCCAACTTCCTCCCGGAATGCTTCTTGTTAAAGAAAAACTCACTGGAACGCCGTCCGTCGTTGGCAATCATACATTCACCCTCACGGCAACAGACATCCAAGCCTCAAGCGCGGAAGCCACATTCACGCTCTTGGTGAGCGACAAACCGATGCAAATCGCTGGCCCAAAAAACGCCAAAGGCGAGGAGTTCAAGCCATTCACGGCAGAGCTACGGGTGAAGGGCGGAAAAGCTCCATACACATGGTCCAACCGCGATCCACTTCCGGCAGGGCTCACACTGAATGCATCGACTGGCGTGCTCTCTGGACAGCCAGCCAAAAGCACTGCGGGCAACCACTCCGTGGCCGTGCAAGTGACCGATGCGGAAGCCCGGGCAGCCTCAGGCCTCTTTGCCTTCACCATTGCCGCTGGCGAGCCGTTGACCATCTTAGAAAAAACCCTGCCGACTGCGATACTCAAAACAGCCTACAGCACCAAACCCACTACCAAGGGAGGCAACCCCAGAACAATCAAATGGACTCTGGAATCCGGAAAACTTCCACCCGGTCTCTCGTTGAATGCCACAACCGGAGAAATCTCGGGAACTCCGAATCAAGTAGTTAACGAGGAAATTGTTGTGAAGGCAGAAGACTCCTTCGGCAACACCAGCATCCAACTATTTCCGATTACGGTCGGCGTGGACTTCAATCCCGGCATGGTTTTCGTGCTCGGCGGAAAATTACCTGCCACCTCTCCGCTTGGCGAACAAGTGGTGCCAGATTTCTACATAAGCCGCTACGAACTCACCTGGGGCGAATGGAAAAAGACACGCTCGACAGCTTCCACAAGAGGCTATGACATCGCAGAAGCTGGAAAAGGAACCGCAGATGACCATCCGGTTCACAGCGTGAGTTGGTATGACGCCGTGAAATGGTGCAATCTAAAAAGTGAGAATGAGGGACTCACCCCCGTTTACACGACTGGAGGCGCCACCTACAAAACCGGCAATCAGCTTCCAGAGGCAAATCCCCAAGCCACTGGTTACCGCCTCCCCACCGAAATCGAATGGGAATGGGCAGCTCGAGGCGGCGTTTCCTCAAAAGCCTCAAACTACAGTGGTGCCAACGAACTCGACAGCGTCGCATGGCATGTTGGAAACGCTTCCACCGGCGAAACAAGTCCCGTTGGGGCCAAGCGAGCCAATGAACTCGGCCTCCAAGACATGAGCGGCAACGTGCAAGAGTGGTGCTGGGATTCCTATAAAAACTACCGCCGCGTGCGTGGAGGCAGCATGAAGGATGACTCCTTTGCATGCACCATCACGAACACCGATTTCACCATTCCGGAACGGGCATCACAAAACACTGGATTCAGGCCAGCCCGGGATTTTAAAAAATAGGCTGCCCACCCAAACCTCACCGAAGCGGCTTCAGGAAAGGTGCAACGACGCAGCTGAGGGCCAAAATGGAGAATACACCGAGGATGAAAAAATGGAGGAACATAGGAAAACCTAAGCCCTTTTCTAGGCATCGCAACCCTTGACCGGATTTTTTTTGCCCGAGCAGAGGAACCAAACGTCGAACAGAGGGAATTTTTGCTCTGCGATCAAACCAGACACGGCAAAAAGAAGTTTTTTCCTTTTTCCAAACGCCAGTCTAACCTCCCGCATCTATGCTCAAAACAGGAATCGTCGGGCTCCCGAATGTGGGAAAATCCACTCTCTTCAACGCCGTCACCCGCACGCGCAAGGCCCAGGCGGCCAATTTCCCATTCTGCACCATCGAGCCGAATGTCGGTATCGTGAACGTGCCCGATGACCGCCTGCAGAAACTTGCGGATCTCTCGAAGTCCGAAAAAATCCTGCCAGCGGCGATTGAGTTCGTGGATATCGCAGGACTTGTCGCCGGTGCGAGCGAGGGCGAAGGGCTTGGAAACCAGTTTCTCAGCCACATCCGAGAGGTGGATGCCATCATTCAAGTCGTACGCTGTTTTGAAAGCGAAGACATCCACCATGTCTCCGGCGCAGTGGATCCCGTGCGCGACATCGAAGTGATCAACACGGAACTTATCCTTGCCGACCTTGGGGCAATCAAAAAACGCGCTGAGCGAAACCAAAAAGGCGCCCGCAGCGGAGACAAGGCAGCAAAGGCGGAACTCGCCCTGGCTGAAAAACTCATTCCCCACCTCGACTCCGGCAAGCCTGCTCTCACAGCCGACCTCAGCACTGACGAAAAGGAACTCCTGCGAGGGTTTTTCCTGCTCACATCGAAGCCCACACTCTTTGCCTGCAACGTGGGCGAAAACGATCTCTCAAACCTTGATGGCGACTCCCCCGCCGCCAAGCACGTGAAAGCTGTGCGTGAATACGCCGCCAAGCATCTGGGCTGTGAAGCTGTGGTCATCAGTGCCCAGATCGAGAGCGAACTCGCTGAACTTCCCGCCGAAGAGGCCGCTGAGTTTCTCGCTGGCTTGGGTGTGAAGGACAGCGGCGTAAGCCAACTCATCCGCACCGCCTACCATCTGCTCGGCCTGCGCACCTACCTCACAACCGGTCCCAAGGAAACCCGCGCATGGACAATCAATGCGGGTGACAAAGCCCCTGCCGCTGCGGGCGTCATCCACAGCGACTTCGAGCGCGGATTCATCGCGGCGCAGATCGTTTCCTTCGAGGATCTCATGACTCTCGGCTCCGAAGCCAAAGCGCGCGAAGCCGGAAAGCTTCGCCTTGAAGGCAAGGAATACGTGGTCCAAGACGGCGACGTCGTGGAGTTTCGATTCAACGTCTAATCACCGCAGCAGGGAAAATCCTATCGAGCTCAAGCTGCGGCGGTCTCTGGCCGCTCGATGGGGCGGAAACGAAAACGCTCATGGTATTTTCCACCGTTGTGCTTGCGACAACATTTGATGCACGCAGCCTTGCGGCGGAGAATTTTTACACGGGCCAGGATCGTCGAACAATCGGGGCACGCATAAAAAAACTTTCGCGTGATGCGGCGGCGTTTGAAGGGGAGCTCATGGCAACGCGCCTCGTTGGGAATTCCAAGATCGGCACAAGCCTGATGCCACTCCTCACCGTGGGCTTCGATACGATGGCGACCAACGCGGTGCTTGGCCAGAAGATGAGCCAACTCATGGCGCAGCGTCCGCTGAACCTCCGCAGAAGAAACCTCAAGGAGCTTGGGATTCAAAACAACCATTCGATCACTCCACACGGCCAGACCAGCCGTAGTGCGGAGGCCGGGATTCCAAAAGACACGCACTTGAAGTTGCCGACACCCAACCGACTTCAGAAGCTGGTTTGCAAAATCCTCCAGCAACGGATCGTGGCGCAAGCGGGTCTTGCGCCTTGGCAGTGCTATATCATCCGGAGAGGTGCGCACGCGCCTCATGACCGAGCGTCCAAAATCCATGACGAGTTGTTTGTATTTCACGCAGCCAATGCAGGTTGAAGTTTTGCGACGCGGGCGATGGCTGTGGATGCGAGATCGACACCAACTTCCGTGGTGCCACGCCCCATGGAAAACCTGACCGTGGCCAGAGCCGTTCGTGAATCAACGCCCATGGCAATCAGGACATGGGATGCCTGAATCGAGCCGACCATGCACGCTGAACCACTGGAAACACAGACGCCTTCCAAATCGAGCCCCATCAAAAGCGATTCCCCATCCGCCCCCGGGAAACTGACATTCAGTGTATTGGCGAGTGATCGTGCAGGGTCACCGTTTCGAATCGCCTGCGGGCAGGCGGAATGAATTCCCTCCCAGAGCCTCTCACGGAGGGGGGCAAGGCGCTCCGCGTCCTCTGCAGCGCGGTTGATTGCCACTTCGGCGGCCGCTGCCATTCCCACGATGGCGGCGACATTTTCGGTTCCCGGACGACGGGAGTTTTCATGCGAACCGCCATAGGACGTGCGTGAGAGAGCAATGCCAGCGCGAAGATAAAGAGCTCCCACCCCTTTGGGACCATAGAACTTGTGAGCTGCGATGGAAATGGCTGAAAGACCGGGCAGCGAGGTGGTGAGAGGGATTTTTCCAAATGTCTGAACGGCATCTGTGTGAAAAAACACGCCACGCTCTGCGCAGACCGATGCAATTTCCTCAAGCGGCTGGATTGCCCCAGTCTCGTTGTTCGCATGCATGATGGAGACAACGCTTGTCTCCTTGCGAATCAGACGGGCCAAAAGCGCAGGATCAACGACTCCGGCGGAATCCACCGGAAGGACAGTGACCTCGAAACCTTCAAAATGCTGCAGGTGTTCGGCCGCATGGAGGACGGCATGGTGCTCCACAGCGGAAATGATGATGTGTTTACCACGCACGGCATGGGCGCGGGCGATGCCGATCAGTCCTAGGTTGCAAGATTCGGTGCCGCCTCCCGTGAAAATGATCTCGTGCGCTTTTGCCCCGAGCAAAGCCGCCAGGCGGTCGCGGGCATCATCCACCGCCGCTCGCGCACGACGCCCCGCCGAGTGGATGGAGGATGGATTGCCATACTCCCCGTCAAGATAAGGCAACATGGCCTCTCGGGCCTCGCTGGCCAGGGGTGTGGTGGCGTTGTGATCTAGATAAACCATTCGATTTCCTCGGATGCGGTGCGTTTGGATTTATTAAGGATACGCAATTGTTTCTCCTCGTAAACCACCAGCGAATCCGAAGGAACGCTATGCATTAGGAAAACGTTGGCGCCGATGGTGCTACGATCACCGATTAAAGTCTCACCTCCAAGAATTGTGGAGTTTGGGTAAATGGTCACACGGTCTCCAACCTCGGGATGGCGCTTCCCGCCCTTCACGATTTGTCCGGACTCATCCTTGGCAAAGCTGCGGGCACCGAGCGTCACGCCATGGTAGAGCTTCACGCGTTTGCCGATGCGGCATGTTTCGCCGATGACGACGCCGGTGCCATGATCGATGAAGAAATATTCTCCGATTTCCGCACCGGGATGGATATCGATACCGGTTCGCGTGTGGGCCCACTCGGTCATCATGCGCGGCAGAAGTGGCACGCCCTCGCAATAGAGCACATGGGCGCACCGCTGGATCGCAATGGCCTCAAGAAAAGGGTAGGAAAGAATGATCTCCTCGCTGCTCACGGCGGCAGGATCGCCTTCATAAGCGGCAAGAATATCGGTTTTTAACAACTCCCGCACCGCAGGCATGCAACCGAGAAAGCGCATCAGGACTTCGTTGGCGAGCGATGTCGGCGCTTGTGGATTTGTGACCAAAAGGCTTTTCCCAATCTGGTCCTCAAACTGCTCCGCCAGAGCCCTGAGCCGTTCGCGGGTGATTAAGGCCAATTCGCTTTTGTGAATCGGCCGCTCATCATGAAAACCCGGAAATAAAAACTGAAGCAACTGTTCGCAAAGATTGTCCAGCGCTCGCTTGGAGGGCAGGTTGTGACCATCCGTGTTATTCAAGCCTCCAACCTCTTCGTAGGAGGCAAGAATTCCCTCTGCAATCTCATCCAATCTGCATTCCATGACACGATACTATTCGGTCGGGGACGCGGTCTGCGAGCTATTTGGACGCTGGAGAAGCAGTACTTGCGTATCTTACCGAACAATAAAAAAAACGCGCCGATTGTGTCGGCGCGTTTTTAAAATTTATTGAGCTGTGGAAAGGATTAGTTAGCGGTGACTTGAACAACGTTCACACGGCGACCATTGCGGTCAAATTTCACGTGGCCATCCACAAGAGCCCAGATCGTGTAGTCACGGCCGAGTCCGACATTGCTGCCGGGCTCGAATTTGGTTCCACGCTGGCGGAGGATGATGTTACCGGCGATGACGGACTCGCCGCCGAATTTTTTAACGCCAAGACGCTTGCTGATGCTGTCGCGTCCGTTTTTGACACTGCCTTGTCCTTTTTTATGAGCCATAAAAAGTTACTTAGTTGAGATGGATTCGATTTTGAGTGTGGTGAGACGGCGGCGGTGACCAACCGTGCGGTGATAGCCTTTACGGCGACGGAATTTGAAAGCGATGACCTTGTCGTCTTTGAATTGATCAACAACGGTCGCCTTGACAGTGGCACCATCCACGAAAGGTGCTCCCACGTGAAGGTTGCCGCCGTCCGAGACGAGAAGGACTTCAGAGATTTCAAGTGCCGCGCCGGGTTCGACGTCGAGCTTCTCGACTTCGATCTCATTGCCGGATTCAACGCGGTATTGTTTCCCGCCTGTTTGGATGACTGCGTATGCCATAAAATAATTCCTATTGAAGAAGGGCTGAACAAAATGAAGGGACAAAATAATTTTGCAAGCGTAAAAACGCCGAAGAGAAAAAAATTCGGATATGGCTGAAAAGAAAAAGCGGGTTTTGATACTTGGCTGCCAAGGGCGGCTTGCAGGTTCTCTGTTAAAATGCTGGTCGAAATTCCAAGAAGTAACCGGACTCGCACGTCCAGCACTGGATGTTTCAGATTTAAAATCCTTGCCAAGGATACTCGACGATCTGGAATTCGATGTGCTCGTGAATGGCACAGGTCTTACCAATGTAGACCGCTGTGAATCGGCTCGTGAGGAGGCCCATATCGTCAACGCCCTTGCACCGGGAGTCCTGGCGGAATGCGCTTCCCGGCAAGGCGCCCGGCTCATTCATTTCAGCACGGACTATGTTTTCGACGGGAAAAAACGAGAAGCCTACAGCGAAGAAGACACTCCCTCACCACTTGGTTTCTACGGCACAACCAAGCTTGAGGGCGAGCGGCGTGTGCTGGAGGAGGATACTCGCCATATGGTTGTTCGGGTTTCATGGGTTTTCGGTCCGACCAAGCCATCGTTTGCAGATTCACTCATAGAACGGGCAATGCGAGAGGATCGCGTGGAAGCTATCGAAGATAAGTTTTCCTGCCCCACATCGGCCGAAGACACAGCCAAATGGCTGGAGTTTTTTTTTGATCCCTCGGTTGAAGGAGGGCTTTATCACGCCTGTAACAGCGGTCATTGCTCGTGGCGCGAGTATGGAGCGAAGGCTATTGAATTGGCAACCGAGGCCGGTTTGAAACTCAGGACGAATCAGGTGGCACCAATCCGCCTCGCAGACATGAAACAATTCATTGCACCGCGCCCCGTTTTTTCGATGCTCTCCACCCGCAAGCTCACTGCTGCGACTGGCATGACGCCCCGACACTGGCACGAAGCCCTGCGCGAATACATTTTCAAAAAATATGCACCGATTTCATCTCCGTCCTGAAAACTGGGAATCCGCCATACTTGATGCGGAAGAATCCCACCATTGCCTCAACGTTCTCCGCCTCACGCAGGGAGATCGCATTACGGTTTTTGATGGAGCTGGGCGCGAAGGGCAGGCCGTGATCGCATCCACAGCTGGATCCAAAGCGAAGTTGAAAATTTCATCCACCGCGACAACGCCCCCCCCACCCTGCGCGATCACGCTCGCACAAGCCGTGCCGAAGGGAAAAAATATGGATCTCATCGTGCAAAAGGCCGTAGAGCTCGGTGCAGCACGCATCGTCCCGCTCCTCTCGGACCGCACGGTGGTTCAGATCGACGCTGCCGAAGCGGCCAAGAAGCGCGAAAAGTGGAGCGCCATCGCACTCGAGGCCTGCAAGCAATGCGGACAAAATCATCTTCCGGAAGTTGCAGATCCCGTGTCGCCAAAATCCTTCTTTGACCGTTTAGAAAAAGGCGATCTGCACCTCATCGCTTCGCTTCAACCCGATGCGCGCCCGATTAAGACCGTCCTTGCCGAATATGGCAAAACCCCGAAACGCGTGACCATTTTTGTTGGCCCAGAAGGGGATTTCACACCCGCAGAAATCGCGCTGGCGAAGAGCCATGGTTGCCAACCCGTGACTCTCGGTCCGATCATACTCCGAACCGAAACGGCTGCGATTTACTGTCTCAGTGTGCTAGCGCACGAACTATTCAGCCCGCCCCAGGCGTAGGCGGAGGTTCGCCAAGCAGCGGAGGCAGGGGTTCAGGAGTCGACTCGGGCTCGATCAGTTCGGGTGTTGGACCCGGCTGGGGAACAGGACGAACCGCAGGCATCGGACTGACGCGAACCGGTTCTGAAGGCTTGAACAGGGGCTGCAAATAAAACCAAGCCACCAAAAGAATGATGGGCCAAAAAACAGCAACGAGCGAAATAAACAAAGCCACAGAGGCCTTGCGCGAAACTGAGCCCATTTGCAACCGCGCAAGTTCGCGCTCCTTCTCGGCAATCAATTCGACGCAGGCAAGCCTCTGAGCAGACCGCTCGCGAAATGTCGGGGCGATAGTCTTTAGCCTCTCCAACGAATACTGGGAAAGTCCAACACGGGCATTATCAACGAGCTCGAATTCCTGATTATCCATCGTTAAAACAAATCAAGCAGCCCAGCACAACTGGGCGCAAAGGTTTTTTGGTAAAAAACAAGAGGCTCTCCCTCGAGGGAGAGCCTCTGAATCATTTGATATCAATCTTGGCCTTGAGCCAAACTTAGCTGATCAAGCGAAGGATCGACTGGGTCGACTGGTTCGCTTGGGCGAGCATTGCTGTGCCGGCCTGCTGCAGGATGTTGAACCGGGCCAGCTTCGTGCTCTCGTCGGCGACATCCACATCGATGATGCGGCTGTTTGCGGCCTCGAGGTTGGTTTTGTTCACTGCAAGCATGTCTGCAGCGAAGGTTAACCGGGACTGCTCGGCACCATTGTTGGCCCGGATGGTTGCGAGGTTTTGGATCGCTGTCTGAATGTCATCAACTGCATCCTGCGCTCCGGTAGTTGTGGATATATCCATGTTGGAACCAGATCCAGTATTGGTGATGTCAAAGACGATCTGATTCAAATCCACTTGGGTGATGCCAACTGTCTGTGCGCCATCGTGCGATGTCACTACTGTGAGAGTTGCATCATCATCAAAAGGAGTTGCATTTGCGGATGCATTTGCACCTGTGCTGAACAGGCTGATTCCATTGAACTCTTCATCCAACATCAGGTTGAGCTGGCCCTTCAATTGGGTCAGTTCCGTGTTGTAGAGAGAGAGGTCGCTGGTGGATTTGGTCACGTCTTGAGCGAGGGTTGCGAGTTCGGACATGCGGTTAAGGATTTTATCCGCTGTTTTGATGACTCCATCCTGTGTTTGCAGGAAGGCGATTGAGTTATTGACATTAGCCAAGGTGGCGTCGGTGCGGCGAATCGAAGCGCTGAGCTTCATCGACACAGCCAGACCACCGGCATCGTCATAGGATGAGTTGATACGCGAACCACTGGATAGGCGATTGAGGCTTCTCTGGAGGTTGACGTTAGTGTTGCTGAGGTTGTAGGCAGCCGATGTGGCGGCTGAGTTGGTGTTGATTACTACTGACATATCCTTTGTCTTTCTGTGTTGCGAAGTCCGTCTCGCTGTCGGGCCGCTTTGGTTCAGTGTTCGACCTCACTGGGGGAGTTATTCTCCGTTGGTTAATCTATCGGCGAGCGTCTGTGAGAACTTTAGAAGTTTTTTTAGAATTCGGAGAATTGGAAAAGCTCACTCGTTCGAGCCATACTGAAATCATGCATGACACCCGTCTTCATATCTCTCTAGCTCTGATCGCTCGGAATGAGGAGGCCCACATCGAGAGATGCCTGAAATCCGCATCAGGACTTGCTGCAGAGATGATCGTTGTCGATACGGGATCGACTGACAGAACGAAGGAAATCGCCATCACATGCGGGGCGAAGGTTTTGGATTTTCCATGGATCGATGACTTCAGCGCCGCCCGCAATCAAGCTCTTGAGGCAGCACACGGAAAGTGGATTCTTGTCTTGGATGCGGATGAATTCCTTCCGCCAGCCAGTGTTCAAGCTATTCGGACACTAACGTCGAGTGCTGATGCAGCGGATCGCGCCTATCACTTAGTGAATAAAAGTACAACGGATGAAGGTCGAACAGGCATTTCAGGACTGATCGTAAGACTTTTCCCAAACGATCCGCGTGTGCGCTACGAGTGGCCTGTCCATGAGCAAGTGGTCACAAGCCTCCAGCGAGCGAATATCCCGGTTGAGAATACCCAGATCGAAATCATTCATACCGGTTATTCAAGTCCTGAGGTGAACGCCGCGAAGCAGGAACGCAACCTCCGGATTCTCGAAGGAATGACCAAATATGCCGGAAATGGACATCCAATGGCATGGTTCCTCAAAGGCGGTGCTTTGCTGGATTTGCAACGCACCGGGGAGGCTCTGACAGCATATGTTCAATGCGCAGACATGACTTGTTCAGGCGATAGCATCCATGAAGCCGCATTGGTGCGCCGTGCATCGTGCTTGGCTGATTTGAAACGTTTCAATGAAATCCGCGCGATTCGCCCGGCAAAACACGAAGCGGAGTGGCATCCGGAACTTCTCCTCCTTCGAGGTCAGGCAGAAATCTCCCTTGACGACATACAGACCGGTCTGGTTTTTCTCCATCGCGTTTTTGAATCACAGACATTCCCTCGCATCCCGGCTTATGACCCCATCCGAGTCAGAATCCGCGCTCTGATGTCCATCGCAGCAGTCTGGGAAAAGTCCGCTCCTGGGCGAGCTGTTGCAATGCTCAGACTAGCCTCACACTCAATTCAAACGGGACGCGAGATCAGCCTCTCCGAAGTATTGGCGGCAGAGGAAAACTGACTGGCTCCCTCCAAAATCAGAAGCTCTGCGTTTCGTGACTCTCGGCCATGTTCAAGATGGATGCGATCCGCTTTACAGAAGGAGTGGAGAGCATTTCCGCCCATGAAGAACGGGTTATTTCAACGGCCGCGCCTGGCAGGATTTCCTGCCAAACCACAGTGGATTCCGAAAGATCCGCAGGAAGAATAATTGTGGCGGGAATATCACACACAGGAAAACGATAGTTCTTGAGGATCGACTCATGCCGTGCTGCCACTGCTGTTGACGCAGGCAGGGGTTCCATCCGGGAGGTAGTGGCTGAGCGCTTCAGCGCCTTTTTCATGGAATCCAGCCACCCTCTAGGCTTGTCCGTTTGGGGAGGCACGGAGCCGATCAAGACCAAGCGAGGAAGGGGACGTCCGGCAGCTTGAAGTTGACGGGCCATTTCCAAAGCCACAATCCCACCAAATCCAAATCCAGCGAGCTGAAAATCCTGCAGCGGAGCATCCTCAAACAAAGCCGCTATATATTGCGCAGAGGCACTTTCAATCGATGGATGGCAAGCCTCGGGATTCAGAGCCCCTCGTGCGGCGATAGCAATCACCCGTCGAGATTTTCCAAGTGCGCCGAGAAGATCCGCATAGGACTCCGTGAAACCATCAGCCGGATGAACAAGAACCAGAGTGCTGCCAATACTTCTCGCGCACATTTCAACAAGTGGCGTCCAAGCGGATTGAACAGGATGGTTGGCTGGAGGGGCGGCTTGAGGAGATTTTGCGGCAGGGGCAGCGGGCTGAGTGCTTATACGCTGGGCTGGCTGAGGTAAGGCGGACTCGTCGACCCAACCGGCGCGGTTGAGAAGCCACTGTTTGAGACAGACGGCCCCGGAAACCGGATTGTCTGAAATGGCGTAGATCGCATGCGCGCCAACAAAGAAGTCCAACACCTGAGGGAGAACCTCACGAACAGACTGAATCTGGGCCGCTGACGGAATACCAATAGCATTCCGAGATCCACTCTCCAAATTAACATAGCCTTCCCAATCTCTCCACCCGTTGAGGCCGGTATCTAAACCAAGCCTTCCGCCAGCATCGGGAAGTTTTTTCCATCCCGGAAATTTCAGAAAAAGACGCCCGACATAGCCGGGAGGAACTTCAAGTCCATCAGCGTCGGCTATGACAGCTTCGCATTCGGCAGTGGGTTTCCCGGCAGGCAGCAGCAAGATGTTTTTGCGGGCAATCCCGGCGAGACCAAGTCCGCAGAGCGAAGCGGGGCTGAAAAAAACCACCTGCCGCAGCGGACGACTCGTTTGTTTCTGCCAGACAGAGGCGGCTGACAGAAGCGGCGTACCGGCTTCCACCGCGACGCACTGGAGTGTCGAAGAGCAGGGTTCGCCTTCATGTCCCCAGTCTGCAGCCTGATTCGCCCACTCCGGGGTTGTGAGACGCAGGTGAGTGACTGGCGCAGCGGCAGAATCCAGCATGTCGTAACCTGCAACATAGGCAGTCCCTCCTGAAAGCAGCGGGATGAGCCATTCATCAAAAAACGCACCCCCGCCCGGCATCGAGCGCACGAGGAATGAATGACCGGGTTGAAAATCCAAAAGTCGAGCGCCTTCCAAAGCGGCAGAAACAAGCATGCTGTGCGTGAGCGCACGAACCATTGGTGGGGCACCGTCTGAATGACCAGGCATGGTGGCAGCGAGTTCCTCGGAGCCGATATTCCTGCGCTCGGCAGATGAAGTTTCCAATGTCTCCCAATCCTGATCGATCGTGATGCGGCGGCGTGTTCCGGCATCGATGCCTGCCGAGCTTGCACCGTCGCAAAAGACCAATGCAACATCGTGAGCGGCAAGCGTGGATTCAACCCAGTCAGCAGGGGCAGTGGGATCGATGGCGAGGCAGGAATTTCCAGCCTTCCAAGCCCCAAGCATGGCAACGCTAACCCAAGCGGACGGGGAAAGAAAAAGTGCGGCGTGCCAACCGCCGGCGTGCCCCGTCTGGGCAAGGTGCGCGGCAAGCTTTTCTGAGAGGGCGTCCAATTCCGTATAGGTCATTTCATAATCGCCAAACTTGACGGCGATGGACTCCGGATTCCGTTGAACCACCTTGCGGAAAGCCTCGACGATGGAAGCCGGTTGCTGGCGAATCTCAGGCCCGCGCGACCAATCACGGAGCTGAAGAATTTCGTCAGGCAAAAGAACCGGCATGCGGTGAACCGGCTTGGCGAGATTTTCCGCGATTGAACCGATGATTTCAATGAGTCGGCCCAGAAAATCCTTCAGCACGGGTTCCGAGCCGAAAGGACCGGTGAGCGAAAGTTCCAAACGAGGTCCGGGACGCGCCTCAAGAAGCAAGCCCTGGAGGGTCGTTTGCTGAAGCTGGGCATCGAAGTTAATCCAGCGCGGCAGGGCGGTGTGAATGATGTCGTTGATGGATGATCCCCGCCAAGCGAAGGTGACGGGTATGTCCTGCTGCGTGAAACCGAGTCCGGCACCAAGCAGCGCCTCGTCGCCTTCGATCCAGATGTTTTCGGACATCGCATCCGTGAGCGCCTGCTCGGCATCAAACCAGTCCTCCACGGACTCATTCCAGGAGTGGACCACGGGAAGCCAGTTTTGAAAAAAACCGGCCTCGGTGGAGTCGCCCCGGGCGTCGAACAGGGTGAGCATGACATTGCCGGTGGCTCCAAAGCGGCGAAGAAGGAGGGACCAAAGGCATCGCAGGGCAAGACTCTCTTCGAGATCGTGGTCCAGACAGAATTTCGAGAACGCGGATGTTTTATCCCGGTTCAGCAAGAGAGACGCTCGAACCTGCTCACCATTTCCGAAGCGGGGTTCCAAACGCAATGGCGACTCGGCATTCTTGAGAAAATCCGTCCAACCTTTGGGCTTGAGATACTCAGGGAGATTTCCCACAGGCGACAAAGGCACCTGACCCAGGGTGAGGAGCAAATCCAGAAGGACGCGGGTGATTGAGAACTCGTCGAGCAGGAAGGCGGGTGCGGTCAGGAGATAGTGACCTGCGCCGCCAGGAAGCCGTATTTCGTGGAAGCAAATGAGTGGAATGGCAATCGGCTCAAAATCGGTGAGCGCATCGGCCGCGAGAAGGTCATTCCATTTCGCGGGGATGTCACCGGCGGGAATGCTCTGCCAATCGAGGGAGATCCAGTGAGGCTCGGCTTTGTCGGCCTCGCGCACCATCACGCCCTCCATGGTTTTTGTGAAGGCGGAGCGGAGAATTGCATGCCGCTGGATGACGACTTGCCATGCCTGACGGAGAAAATCCGAATTCGTGCTCTCGCCGAAACTGATCGAGACCTGGGTATTGGCACCCGGAGCGCAGGGCGCGCTCAGGTAGCGGTGGTAAGCCGCAGCCTGCATGGGATTGGCCAGGTATTGCCTCATGGTCTATCGAATTTTACAGACGTCCGTCGGTGACGGCACCTTCGGATGCGGTGGAGACGAGCTTGGCGTATTTTGCAAGGACACCACGGTCGTAGCGCGGCTTCGGCTTCTTCCACTTCGCCAAGCGGGCTGCAATTTCCTTGGCTGGGATATCGAGGGTGAGCGCATGCTTCACGCCATCGATCGTAATCGGGTCGCCATTTTTGACAATCGCAAGCGCACCGCCATCAAACGCCTCGGGAGTGATGTGCCCGACGACGAATCCGTGAGTGCCTCCTGAGAAGCGACCATCCGTGATGAGGGCGACATCCTTGCCCAAGCCGGCTCCCATGACGGCGCTGGTCGGCGAGAGCATTTCGCGCATGCCTGGTCCGCCGCGCGGCCCTTCGTAGCGGATCACGATGACATCGCCCTTCTTGATTTTGTTGGAGAGGATGGCTTCGAGGGCTTTTTCTTCGGATTCAAAAACCCGCGCGCTGCCGCTGAATTTCTCACCTTCCTTGCCGCTGATTTTTGCGACGGCACCTTCGGAGGCGAGGTTGCCCTTGAGAATCACGAGATGGCTGTCTTTTTTGATCGGATTCTTGATCGGGCGGATAATCTCCTGGCCTTTCGGATAGGGCTTAAAGGGAGCGAGGTTTTGTTTAAGCGTCTTGCCGGTGACCGTGAGGCAATCACCATGGAGCAATCCCTCCGCAAGTAGGGTCTTCATCATTGGCACAATGCCGCCGATGGAGACCAACTCGGACATCAGAAAACGGCCACTTGGCTTGAGATCGGCCAGAACCGGCACGCGGCGGCCGATGCGGGTGAAGTCCTCCAGTGTGAGCTTGATTCTTGCCGTATGTGAAATGGCAAGCAGGTGCATCACGGCGTTGGTGGATCCACCGAGGGCGATAATGACCGTGATGGCGTTTTCGAGTGCCTCCTTGGAGATGATATCCGAAGGCAGGATGCCACGCTTGAGCATGTTCAGGACTGCGGCGCCGGCATTCCGGCAATCCGCGTTCTTTTGGGGAGAGACGGCGTTTTGCGCCGAGCTGTTTGGAAGACTGAAACCCATCGCCTCGATCGCGGAGGCCATGGTATTGGCCGTATACATTCCGCCGCAGGAGCCCGGGCCGGGGATGGCATGTGACTCCACATCGTGCAGTTCTTTTTTGGTGATTTTATTGGCGGCGCACTGACCGACGGCCTCGAAGACAGAGACAACATCTAGTTGCCGCTTGGAGAGGCAACCAGGCAGGATGGTCCCGCCGTAAACAAAGACAGCCGCACGATTCATGCGAACGATCGACATGATGCATGCCGGCATATTTTTGTCGCAGCCACCGATGGCCACAAATCCGTCGAAACCCTGACAACCCACGACCGTCTCGATCGAATCGGCGATGACCTCGCGTGAGACGAGAGAATATTTCATCCCCTCGGTGCCCATCGAGATGCCATCCGAGATCGTGATGGTGTTGAAAATCGTTCCCTTGCCTCCCGCCGCATCGACTCCCAGCGCGGCTTCGCGGGCGAGTTGATCGATATGCATATTGCAGGGGGTGACCATGCTCCATGTCGAAGCGATGCCGATCTGGGGTTTCGAAAAATCACTCTCCTTGTATCCGACGGGATAGAGCATGGCTCGGCTTGGCGCCCGGTTGAGACCATCGAAAACAGCTGAAGAATACGGGCGCATGTTGGGTTGGGAGTTTGGCATGGTGAAGAGGTGAGGAAGGAATTATTCCGAGTCCCATACCCGAAGAAAAGGCATTTTCACCAGTCACCGGCGAACAAAACACTCTCCACACTTTACAAGCCCCCTTGCAGACGAGGATTCTTGGTTCCTCACATGACAATTCTCGATCGTCTCGAAAAAACACTCGGCCGCTTTGCGATTCCGGGCCTTATCCGCTATGTCGTGGCGTTGAACGCGCTGGTCTTCATCCTGCTGACGCTCCAACCGGACTACATCCAAGCCCTCCAACTCGATCCCATCGCTTTTCGGAACGGCGAAGTCTGGCGTGCGGTCACTTGGATTTTCATTCCGGAGACGATGAGTTTCTTTTGGATCCTCTTTTACCTGATTTTCACATGGTGGCTTGGCGACATGCTGGAGGAAAGCTGGGGAGCCTTCCGCTTGAACGCCTATTATTTTCTTGGGATGGCGTTCTGCATCGTGTCGGCGGTTCTTTTCGGAGCCGCCGGCGGCAACTTTTTTCTGAACCTCTCGCTGTTTCTTGCTGCGGCAACACTAGCACCGAATTTCGAGATCCTGCTGTTTATGATCATCCCGGTAAAAATGAAATGGGTTGCCTTGTTCAGCCTGATCGTTCCAGCCGGATACCTACTCTTCGGACCATTGGACATGAAAATGATGGTCGTCATGTGCCTGGGTAATTATCTGCTGTTTTTCGCTCCGGCGTTCCTGAAAAACCGCGCAGAGTCCCTGCGAACCGGCGAACGGCGCAAGCGCTTTGAAAAGGCGCTCCACAGCGAGCAGACGATCCACATTTGCGAAGTGTGCAAAATCACCGAGGTCTCAAATCCGGATGCCGAATTCCGCGTCTCTGCGGATGGCAAGGAATACTGCACCGAGCACCTCCCCTCCCGCGCCAAGCAGGCGTGAGGTGGCTCAAATTCCCGCCACGAGAGCGGGAACTTCATGCAAGCCGCGAATGGTGTGGTGGGGCTTCACAGCCGCGTGTTCCTCGGAGCCCGGCACCTGCAGCCAGACTCCGGCAGCGAGTTGGGCATTGAGCGCCCCAGCAATGTCGCGCTCCAGGCTGTTGCCCACCATCACGGCGCGGTCCGCCGAGACGCCAAGCTCACCGAGCAGGATCTGAAAAATTTCAGCACGCGGTTTGCCGATACCATGTTCCCCGGAGACCGCAATCGCATCGAAGTAGCCACCGAGGCCTGAGGCCGCGATTTTTTCCCTCTGCAAATCCGGCGCCCCATTTGTGAGAAGGGCAATCTTGTGGGATTTCTTGAGGCGGGCAAGCGTCTCGACAGCGTCAGGCATGAGACGGGCCAACTGGCGCCGTTGAGAGCTGAAGTGGGCCGCGAGTTTTTCGGCGGCGTCTTCATCCGAGACATCCTGCGCCCGGAGAACGGCACTGAACACAGCCACACGGTAAATCCGCGACCACTCGCGCAGCTTGATCAACTCAGGCTTGTAGCCTTCAAAGTGTCCCCAAAGGCATTCATGAAAACTGATGCCGATGGATTTCACATAGTCGTAGCACGGACCCTGACGCCAGAGCTCGGAGCCATACTTTTTGGCATCCGCCAAAAAGGCCGAAGTCTCGATACCGGCGAGTTTGAAAGCCAGTTGGGCCGTGGAGGCCAGGGCCTCTTTGGAAACCGCCTCGTCCACAATCAGTGTGTCATCCAGATCAAAAAGAATCGCATCAACAGCCATATCCTCTACCCCATTCCACACTCGAAGGGTCTCTGTCGATACTGGAAAATCTTTTTTAAAGCGGAGTAGGCCGACCGGCTCAGGCGGCGGCATCCAGTAGAGCGCCGATGAATCCGAGGATCTCACGCTTGCCATCTCGGGTTTTCGATGAGGTGAGAAAGACATCCGGGGTTCCCGCATGAACGGCTGCGAGCGCCTCCAGGAAAGCGTCCGTGTTTTTTTTCACATGCGATGGCTTCAGTTTGTCGGTCTTGGTGAAGACCACAGAAAACGGGCGCTCGACCTCGCCGAGCCACTCCAGAAATTCGAGATCGATTTTCTGGGGTTCGTGGCGCGAATCAACCAAGACGAAGACGCGGCGCAGGTTTGGCCGGTCGGCGATGTAGCCGGCGATGATGTCCTGAAACGCGGCTCGATTGCCTTTCGGCACCTTGGCGTAGCCGTAACCAGGCAGATCCACCATGCGAAAGGTTCCGTTAATTTTGAAAAAATTGATGAGCTGTGTGCAACCGGGCGTCTGCGACACACGGGCGAGCCCCTGTTTTCCGGTGAGGAGATTCAACAGGGAGGACTTGCCCACATTGGAACGACCGATGAAGGCGAACTCCGGAACATCATCCGGCGGACAGGCCTCCAAGCCTGGACTGCTCTGCAAGAATTCAGCGGAGTTGACGCGCATATCCGGTCAATCAATGAACCGGCGGGTAATGTCTCCGTAGCTCTCGATGCGGCGATCGCGAAGGAACGGCCAGTGGGTGCGTTGGGTGTCCACGCTCTCGAGATCGACCTCCACCACGAGCACTTCGTCCTTGTCGCAAGAAGCCTTGGCAATGATCTCGCCCGAGGGATCCGCTGCAAAACTTTGTCCCCAGAATTCGATGCCATCGCCACCATCTGGAGCCTCGTGTCCCACACGGTTTGGAGCGAAGACATAGCAGCCGTTGGCTATGGCGTGGCCGCGTTGAACGGTCTCCCAGGAAGAATGCTGGCGGCGGCCGTATTTTTCTTTTTCCTTCGGATGCCAACCGATCGCAGTCGGGTAGAAAAGGATTTGTGCCCCCTGAAGAGCCATGAGGCGGGCTGCCTCAGGATACCATTGATCCCAGCAAACACAGACGCCAATCCGGCCGAATCGCGTGTCCCATGCTCGAAAGCCGAGATCCCCCGGAGTGAAGTAAAATTTCTCGTAGAAAAGCGGATCATCCGGGATGTGCATCTTCCGGTATTTCCCGAGGAAGGCCCCGTCGGCATCAATGATGGCGGCGGTATTGTGGTAAAGGCCGGGCGCGCGCCGTTCGAAGAGCGAGGCGACAATCACCACGCCAAGTTCCTTCGCGAGTTCTTGAAAAATAGCGGTCGCGGGGCCCGGGATCGGCTCGGCGAGGTCGAAGTATTTGTGGTTTTCGATCTGGCAGAAGTAGACCGATTGGAAAAGCTCCTGCAGGCAGACGATGTTTGCGCCCTTGGCGGCAGCCTCGCGCACACCACGGATGGCGTCGGCGGTGTTGGCTTCGACATCGAGCGAGCAGGCGTTTTGGACGAGTCCGACTTTGATTCGGGAATTTGGCATGCGTGAGTGGTATTTTTTTGAAGCGGTCGAGTAAAGGGCTCTGTGTGTCACATTTTTCTTCGATCTGGAAAATCGGCTTGCCTCAAAAATCCGCATTCCGGAATATGAAGTATGAAATCTATATCACACGAGGCGCGCGGCGCCGGAGATTGGGATAGTCTTTTCTACAAAGCGGCTGACGACTTCTTTCTTGGCTGCGAGGGTTTGGCTCTCACCTACGACGATGTTTCGCTCGCCACGCTCTACAGCGAGATTCTTCCAAAGGACGCGAACTACGAAACCCGGCTTGCCGATGGCTTGAACCTCCACTTGCCCGTGGTCTCGGCCGATATGGATACGGTCACCGAATCCCGCATGGCTATCGCCCTTGCGCTCCACGGCGGCCTTGGATTGATCCATTACAACATGCCGCCCAAGCAGCAACTCTCCGAGGTTTCTAGGGTTAAAAATCATGTCCACGGGTTGATTCGAGAACCCATCAAAGTCCATCCGGATCAAAAAATCGGCGATGTGTTGAATCTCATCGAAGAGAAAAAATTCACCTTCAGCACATTTCCCGTTGTCGATGAATCCGGGCGCCTTCTTGGCCTCCTGCCTGGGCACTGCGTTCGCGCTCGCTTCGCATCCCGGGGTGTGGGCGAGGCGATGGTCAAGAGGCCCTCGGTTCTGACGATTCGGGAAGACGAACTCGGCGGCGATCCCATTGCGCGGGCCGACCGGTTTTTCACGGACAATATCGGCATCCACAAACTCCTCGTTGTGGACAATGACGACCACCTAAAGGGTCTCTTCACCCTGAGCGATATCGAGCGGATTTCGCAAGAGCGCTCACTCCAGACAAAACCGGCGAGGGACGCCAAATTCCGCCTCATCTGCGGTGCGGCGATCAGCCCGCCGAGGCTTCCCGATGGCGCGCTCGACAAGGATTCCCTCCTCGCCCATGTGGGCGCCATGGTCGAACGCGGTTTGGATGCCGTGGCGGTCTCCACAGCCCACGGACACACGCGTGGAGTTGGTGAGGCTGTGAAAGCCATCCGTTCCGAGTTCGCCTCTTTGCCAATCATCGCCGGAAATGTGACGAGCGGCGCAGGTGTTCAGTTTCTGGCCCAGTGCGGCGCGAATACCATTAAGGTCGGACAAGGCCCCGGCTCCATCTGCACGACGCGCGTCGTCGCCGGCGTGGGCATCCCTCAACTCACCGCGCTCTATGTTTGTTCGAAGGCCGCCGAAAGTTGCGGAGTCACCATACTCGCCGATGGCGGCATCACCAAGTCCGGCGACATCGTGAAAGCCCTCACCCTCTCGCACGCGGTGATCTGCGGCAGTCTCTTGGCAGGCTGTCCCGAGGCTCCAGGCCAGATCATGGAAATCAACGGGAAATTCTATAAACAATACCGTGGCATGGGCAGCCACGCCGCCATGAAAGCCGGAAGCGCCGCCCGCTACGGGCACGGCAAGGACATCAACCGCAAATCCGCAGCCGAAGGCATCGAGGCACTCAAGGAGGTATCCGCACCCGCCGACACCGTTCTCGCCCAACTCGCGGGAGGCCTCCAAAGCGGCATGGGCTACTTGGGAGCTGCAAACTTGACGCAACTCCGTGCCAACGCCCGCTACACCCGCATTACGACATCCGGACTGCGCGAGAGCGCGCCGCACGATGTGATCGAGGTCAAGACCGGCAACGCGCTCTGATCGGGTTCGTCCCCTACTCTGCCTGCTTCGGAAACATCTCCGCAATCAGGTGGGCGTAGCGGTCCGTGATGACATGCCGCTTGAGCTTGAAGGTGTTTGTCATTTCATCCCCGACCTCGAAGGGCTTCGGAACCAAGCGCCAAGCAATGATGCGCTCAAAGGATTTGAAGCCGTTCGAGTGGTTGATGAGGTTGCGAACCTCCTCGTCGAGCAGGTGCCTTACCTTCGGATTGGCGGCAAGTTCGGCAGCGGTGGTCTCGGTAAAACCAGCCTGCCGGAAGTGATCAAATGAAGGCACAATCAAAGCCGCGAGCGCCTTTTGATCCTGTCCAACGACCATACACTGATCGATGAATGAAGACTCGACCAGTCGCGCTTCGATCGGCACGGGTTCGATATTTTCGCCATTGAGCAGCACAATCGTATCCTTCGACCTGCCGAGAATTTTCAGGCACCCATTGTAGGTCACCATTCCGATATCGCCGGTGTTCATCCATCCATCACGCAAGACGCGGGCCGTCCCCTCCGGATTCTTGTAGTAGCCACGCATGACTTGCGGACCCTTCACATGAATCTCGCCGCGCATGCCGCGCCCGCCGCCTGGACGTCTGGAGTCGGGATACAGGATGTCGCCGCTCTGAAGATCGACGATGCGCACCTCGGTATGCGGGTAGGGATTGCCCACCGTCCCGATCACGAGATTGTTCCAAGTCCGCACAGCCAGCACGGGCGAGGTTTCCGTCATTCCATAGCCTTCGAGGACCGGGATTCCTATGAAGTTGAAAAACTCATCCACATGCGGCTGCAGTGCTCCGCCTCCGGAGATGGTTCCCCGAAACTCCCCCCCGACGATGGCGCGGAGTTTTTTCAGAACGATGCCATCGAGAAGCCTTGCCGGGACGATGGATGCCAACCAGAGCAGCGCGTGTTTGAGAGCCAGGTTGAGGCTCTGAAGAGGTGCACGGCCGTGTTCGTCCAATTGCTGACCTTTGAAAAAACGCTCCGCGCGTTTGACATGGCTTGTGGCCGTGTATGCCAGGTGGAAAAGTCTCTGTCTGATCGGCGGAGCGGATTTCACATTCGACAGAATTTTGAGATAGAGGTTCTCCCAGAGTCGCGGAGCGGAGGCCATCACGGTGGGGCGGACCACTTTCAGATCCTCTGCCAGTCCGCGCAGCGAGGTGTAGTAGGTGCCAACGCCCCGCGAGATCGAGAGCATTTCAAAGGCGCGTTCATAGCTGTGCCAGACCGGCAGGATCGACAACGCGCGGTCTCCCGGACGCAGGGCTAGCGGGAGGTTTTCGATCTGGGAGCACATGTTGGCGTGGGTGAGTTGCACCCCCTTCGGAGTGCCAGTGGTTCCCGAGGTGTAGATGATGGTACAAAGATCCTCCGGCAGCACAGCGCACGCGCGTTCTTGCGCGGAGCGATCCCCCGCCTGGCGTTTGCGCGCCCCCTCGGCGATCAACTGTTCCAAGCCATAAACTCCCTCCGCCGCCGGAATGTCTTCGGGCGCCATCACGATGATTCCCTGCAGATGGGGCAATTGGGGACGGCAATGTTGAACGCGTCCCAGCATGGCCTTGTTCTCCACAAAGACAAAGCGGGCGTCGGAATGCGTGAGAATATAAATCAACTCCGCATCGGTGATGTCAGTGCCCCGGGGCACATCGGCGGCTCCGGCCAGAAGAATGGCGTAGTCTGAAAGAATCCACTCCAGGCGGTTGTCGGAGAGGAGGCCCACATGCTCGCGGGGCTGCACTCCCATGGCAATCAGGGATGTCGCCAGATCCAGGCCGCGTTCATAGGTTTCACGGAAACTAAGCGGCACAAAAGCGCCCGACTTGTCTTTTTTGCAAAAGCCGGGGAGACCATCATAGCGAAGCGCGGCATTCGAATAAACCTCGGGGAGAGTGGATCCGTATTTGAAATCAGGCATGCGATGGGAGCGGGGTTGATTTTTTTGAGAGAGGAATCAAGGCGCGTTGGGTTGGGCGATGAGTTTTCTGATCCATGGCTCGTAGGAATTCCTCGCATTGACGGCACGAAGAATTCCCTTCTGGTCGAAAAGAAACACCGTGGGCAGTGCATTGATGCCAAATTCCCTCACCATCGGCCCGGCCCACCCCTTGCCATCGCAGGCTGTTGGCCAATCGGGGAGCAAGACTTCCTTCATGAAGGTCTCAACCTTTTCGGGATTCTTATCCAGATTCACCGTCGCCACTTCGATACGCTCGGCGGGCAGATTCACGAGGGCACGGCGAAAATCCTCCATCCAAAGCAGGCTTGGAGCGGCCTCGCTGGACCAGAAAACCAGCACAACAATCCGCCCCCTCTGCCTGGCGATATCGAATGTTCCGCCCTGAATCGTTGGAAACCTCACTGCAAGCGGCTTGTCTAGCAGATTGAGCCTTCGGAGATCATCTTCGATGCGGAGATTCAAGACATCCTCTTTCGAGGCCTGTCGGGCCTCTTCCAGAAGCGCGCGCTTGAGGGCGGGATCGTTATCGCAAATCGTGGCCACCTCCACGAGAAGTCGCGGAGCGCGGCGGTCCCCCGCATAGCGAATCGAGTAGTTGCGCGCCGCCGCCACAAGATCCCGGCGGCGGTCGGATTCCTGACCCTTGAGGCTCTGCATGAGGAGCGAAACGCGGCGAAATCCCGCCTCCGCCCGCTGGGCCGGCTTCGCGGACTTGTCCTTCTCGAGAACCTGAAAGAGGCGCATGGCCTCATCCACCAGACTCTGCCTGTCTTCCATTTTGCCCATCGCCGCCTGAATCGCAGCAAGTCGCAAGCGGGCGTCAAAGACACGTGGATCGCCCGGATTTTCTTTCAGGAACTTATCGATAAGGGCGGAATGACGGGCGAAGTGGACCTTCGCGAATTCCCTTGCCTCGTCCATACTAGCGGGCTTGCGCGTCGGCCCGGCATCCATCGACACAATCACGGCCCAATCCGCGTCCGGACCGGCAAAAACGGTCGAGACAGCAAGCAGAAGAAGGAGAATCGTTTTCATTCGGAAGTGCTAATTGTTGTGTAAAGGGGACGGTGATCGCTGGCTCGGCGCCACTCGCGCCCGCCACCGATTCCACTGCGAGAGAGCTTTAATTCCGGCCAGAGCCCCTCGCTGGCGAGCAGATAATCGATGCGGGAATAAATATCCGCCTCAGACCAAAAATGTGTCCAGACCAGTCCGTAGGCATCGCGCAATGGGATGTCTCGCACGGCCGTGCGCGAACCGGAAATGCCCTGGATGTCTTTGACAGGCAATTCGTTCTTGGTGTCGTTAAGATCCCCGAAGAGGAGGAGATTCACGGAGGAGTCCGCCTTGAAAATCGCATCCAAATGAGCACGCACGAGCAAGGCCTCGCGCGCACGGAATTTTTTTTCATCAAACGCCGGCACGGCCCGGCGGGACTTCAGGTGCACACCAACAAGGCGGAGTTGATAGTCCGGAGTGAGCTCCACCGTGGCATCGAGGATTCCCCTCCCCATGCGATGGTAGCGGCCATCGAGCTCAAAGGTCACCTCCGGCTTGGAATTCCGCTCCACAATCGGAAACCGGCTCAAAAGCGCGATGTGACGACCGCCTTCGGGTGAGGCGACCCACTCGGAGTGCGGAAAAACCATGCCCACGGCTGAAAGTCTTTCCTGAAAATCGGCCAACATCGTCTGGTCGCCGATCTCCACGACTCCAAGGACATCCGGGCGAATGCGCTTGAGCATGGTGATCAAAGCCGCGATCGCAGACTCGGGCTTGGGGGCGTTCTCGACCCGCTTGCCATCAACAACCCTTGGCATGGGGAGGTAATTTTCCAAATTGTAGTAGGCAACTACGACTTCCTTGGCCGAGAGAGCTGGAAGGCAAAAAAGGAGAATCCAACAAAAAATCCCGCGCGGCGACATGTCGATGCGCCGGGTTGGATCAGGCCGGCTTGTGAGGCTGCTTCTCCGCAGGCTCCTTGATCTCGAGTTCGGCAGTGGATTTGTGGATCTCGCGCTCAAACTCATCGCGAGCTCGCTTGAACTCTCCAAGGCTCTGACCAATTCCGCGAGCGAGTTCCGGCAGCTTCTTAGCCCCGAAAAGCAAGAGTACGATGACGAGAATAAAAACTATTTCAGGCCAACCCGGCATGGACAGGGCAAAGAGTGGAGAGTTCATACACCCTTTGCTTACGCCGGATATCCCATGGATGCAATTTAATAGGCAACAAATAGCAGAAAAATCAGCCACCCTCTCTGTGATGAAGTTCCCGCCCACTTCCGGACTTTGCGTACAATCGAAGCGGCGGGTCCTCATCCCCATGACAACTTGATTGTCAAAAGCGCAACAGTTGCGTTTATCATCCTAGCAGGCCCAGTGTGGATTCTTTTTTGGATTCCGTTACTGCCTTTGAGGCATCGGCCAATGAGACTGCATGCCTCTCCACGCCGTCCAAAGGGCAGGGTTTTATTAGCTCATGAGCGAAATACTTGGCGTGATAGGGAGGAATAGGCACTTAATGGAAATGCTAAACAATCACTGCCGGAGTCCATGGCGGCAGTCGAGCCAGGCGGCATTCCGCAAGTGCAAAAAATGAGAAGCCAGCACAGAAGATGGCAATTCCCCAGCGATCTGTTTTAACTCCTCGCCATGGCAATGTATCGATGGACCCGCTTGAGCACGCAACGGATGGAGGAGGATTGGTATGCACGGCTTTCGCATATCGACCCCGAGCACCTGTTCATGCTCACGCAGCCGGAATCCAGCGCGCTGAAGATCCAGGTTTTCGGCGACAAGAAGACCGTCGAGCAATTGGTCCGCGACTTTGGAGGAAAAATGACACAGCTCGCTCCGGAGGCATGGATTGGAAGTCAGGCCCGCCCGCCGTTCTCCATTCGGGGACGTTTGCGGATCCACTCGGATGACGCCACCTTCCGCGCTGCGGAAAATACCGGGCGCGACATTTTCATTCCCGCCGGCATGGCGTTTGGAACCGGCGACCATGCGACGACGGCCACCTGCCTGCGCCTCCTGTGCGATATCGTCCCCCATCTCCCCTCAAGCTGGCGGGCGCTCGATGCCGGCACCGGCACCGGCATTCTTGCCATCGCGGCGGAAAAGCTTGGCGCCTCCGCGGTGGAGGCCTTCGACTTCGATCCCGTCTGCATCCGCGTTTCCAAAGAAAACGCCAAGGCCAACCACTGCCGGAAAATCGCCTTCTCCATCGCGGATTCCCGTAGCGTCGGCGCGTTTCAGAAAGCCGATGTCATCCTCGCCAATCTCTACAGCGAACTCCTCATCGCCTCCGCTCCCGGCCTCGCCAAAAAACTCAAGCCCGGCGGGCATTTCATCTTCTCCGGCGTCCTCGTCAGCCAAGCTGCCGAAGTCAGCACCGCCCTCGAAAAATGCGGCCTCGGCACCCCTCGCCTCATCAAGCGCGGCAAATGGTGCGCCGGCATCTGCATGCGGTAGGCGGGCTGATTGTAAGTTCAGGTGGCACAAATAATAAAATTGATCCTTGCGTCGAGGGGTTGTGATTTTTCGAGGTCTGTTTTTACTTGGTTTCCATTCTAAAATTCTGTCCAAAAACATCCCAGCAGGACCGCGCCGTGTTCAAGTGCACGCGGACGACCTTTTCGATTTCGGGGCAGTATCCACCGGCAAGGACCCAGGCGACGGGGATTTTTTCGGCCTTGGCAAATTCAAAGACCATTCGGTCGCGCGCTTCCAAGTCTTCGTGCGTAAGTTGAAGCGGGGAGTAAGGATCGTCGCACAGCGGATCGGCGCCGGCTTGATAAAGCAGGATATCCGGCTTCCCCTCTTGAATCAGCCACGGCAGATGCCGCTTCATCGCATCGAAGAGAACCTCACGGTCGCTTTTTCGCGAGGGAATCAAAGGCGCAGAAAAATGATTCGGGCCGTCCATGTGATGGCGCTGGCGCACATCGCGGAAGGGTTGGTTGTTCCAATAATCGTTGCCGTAAATCGACAACGCTTGCAGCCACGGTCGGGATGCCGCGAGGGATGCAGTGCCATTTCCATAGTGCAGGTCCATGTCGAGGATGACTGCCGTGCGGATTTTGCCGTCCGCGCGAAGCGCCTCCAGCGCTACCACAAGGCTGTTGAAGGTGCAGAAGCCCTCGCCGTGATCTGAGCAGGCGTGATGGAATCCACTCGCCAAGGCCGCCGATGCACCGCTCTCCAACGCACTCCGCGCCGCCGCCAACACCCCGCCGCCGGTGAGGCAGACGCTTGGAAAAAGCGACTCGCTCCAAGGGAATTTTTGCGACTCCGCGAGGTCGCGAGGTTCGCCGGTTCTCACCGCATCGACATACTCAGCCGTGTGGACTCTCAACAAATCCTCCCAAGTCAGCGGCTCGGGTTTTTCTATAATGACCTGCGGCAACCAAGCCCTCACCTCGCCAGCCACGAGCGCAAACTTCCGCATCGGCATGATGTGCTCGCCAATCGGCGCAGCAAATCCGGGGTCATAGAAAAATTTCATCGGTGCGGATGAATTCGGATCTCTTTCATGTGCAGATCGCAATTAATTCTTGTTCAAAGAGATTAATAGTCAGCGCAGGGAATGGGTTCTGGAGAAATTGAGACCATCTCACATCCAGCGTATCCTTTTCTTCCTGCGTTGCCTCCATTCCAGCAAAATCCGTGAAATCCGACTTCCAAATCTCATCCACCAGTTCCAGCTTTTGGGGGATGGAGAGCGACTGGACTTGTGGCAAATCGACAGGACTCATAATCAAAATCTACCCTATGAGAACAGGGCAACAAGAGAACATTTTATCCTGACTCCCCTTCTTCAACCCGAGAGGCCGAAAACACCGCGCCACCCGCCCCTTAACCCCACGGCGATCAGATTTCCAACGATCAAACGTCGTGGCTCGCGCTCCCCATTTTCAGGCTAAAAATGATTTTGCCACCTCCTATCAAAAAACAGTGGAGGGATGGCCTCCGTGCCGTCCCACACCCGCAGGCA
>DGXZ01000018.1:764-4372 GCA_002396485.1 Spartobacteria bacterium UBA5019 | reverse complement strand
ATGGTCAGGGGGGAAACGAATAACTTATCTGGAATGATCGTGAAGCCCTCGTAATGAAAATCAATGAGTTCTCCATGTGTGTTATTGCGCGAACCGTATTTAATAAGATAACTCTTTAGTTCAGAAGGAGTTTCTGCACATACAGCACCCATTCCGATGTCAAAAATTACTGGAAACACTGGTGATCGAAAGAAAAAGTTGAGGCTCATAAGATATGTCGGTGCGTGTTTTAGGGTAAATATGCGGTGGAGGAGAGCTTGGATGGATGTTTCTGGCTCTCGTCAAAGCTGGGGTTCGCGCAGTAGCGCGTAAATGAGTCTTATCTGGATTCAAACTGTTTCAATAGCTTGCGAATCTTCATATAATGTATCCGGGCAGAGATCCTGACCATGAGGCCATTGTATCGATCCCATGGAAACTTGAACTCTTGAAAAATACGCAATGTCTTTTAACTCTCGGAAAACCCCTCGTTCCAGATACGGCGTCAGATCGAACTGTCTGATCTCTGAATTCTCAAACTCAATCTCCAACCTGTAGTTTCGAAGTGGCCTTACCTTTCTTACTCGTGGATTCATATTACTTGAGTAGGTCTATTTTAAAAACTTCTTGACCATTGAATGCAACCTCCAAGTTTGCAAGCATTTCTTCTTTATGAATTTCAATCCACATCTCCCTCTTTGTGGCGCAGGCAGGAATTGAGTAGATCGCACGTTAGGAATTTTTTATTCGATTCCGAATCCATGATGGATCTCGCCTACAATCCAATACAGCACGCACCACAACTTCCTTATTCTCTATGGTGTAATAAACGGCAAATGGAAATTTCCTGGATAACGCTCGATACAAAGACTTGTATGCTTTGCGATGGATTCCTCCAAAGATTCTGAGCGATTCGATATCGGAATAAAGTGTCGCTAAAAAATAATCTCCAACTTGTTCGTCGCTATCCTCGTAAAAGCAGTATCCTTCGATCAGGTCGTTTCGGGCCGCGACCTCGATTCGTAACTTCATCTGATCATTTCTTTGATTTGTTGCTTGGCCACTTCCCAATCGATTATTTCAACGCTACCGCTTTCGGCTTCTCGCATACGTTCGTCCAGAATATCTTTGTGCCACTGTGGAATATCGATCTGGTCGGGTTCCGAGGAAAGCTCGATCCAAAGGGCTTCAAGGAGGGCCAACTTCTCGGGAAACGGCATTTGGCGAATTTCTGATTGCGCAATCATTCTTTGTTTCTACACCGGCAAAGTAGAGTGGACAATTTATTTTTGCCCAACATTGTTTGAGCAGAGAAAAATCTTGATTATCGGTTAAGGCTACAAAAGGCGGATAATCAGCTACGTTTTAAGCCTGCATCTTGCGATACCTGCGGATCAACGAATTCGTGCTGCTGTCGTGTTTCAGGTCGGGCTCCCCTGTGGCTTCGAGTTCGGGGATGATGCGTTGGGCGAGGACCTTGCCGAGTTCGACGCCCCATTGGTCGAAGGGGTTGATGTCCCAGAGGACGCCTTGGGTGAAGACACTCATTTCGTAGAGGGAGACGAGGCTGCCGAGGATGGCAGGGGTGAGTTTTTCGGCGAGGATGACATTCGACGGGCGGTTGCCGTCGAAGACGTGGTGTGGGGCGAGTGCGGCGGGGGTGCCTTCGGCTTCGACTTGGGCGAGAGTTTTGCCGAAGGCGAGAGATTCGGTTTGCGCAAGGACATTGGACATCATTGAGCAAGGTCAGCAGGACGCAGGCAGGCATTCGGTGGATTGCATTCGCTCTTTTGTTTTTGCTCGCGATCTTGAAGTGACCGAATCATTGCCATCACATCGAAATTATGCTTGGCAGCGAGTGCGGTTTTGATGCTACGCACCTCGGCCATAACTGGATCGGGGCGAATTAGTAGAGAGTCAATTGTCTTCATTATTTTGTAGTAGTTCTTCGGGACTGCACATCACCGGAAAATGGAAACCGAAGTCTTGCACTGTCTTGCGCAAGCGATCCTGGATAAACGGATTGGCGATATGCTTGAAGTTCCATGTTACAAGATAGTCCATCCCGTGTGCAGATGCCACCGCAATATGAATCGCATCAGAGGCGGCTTTGTCGGGAATCAATCCGCTGCTCACAAGTTTAACAGCGAGGTTGCCAATCTCATCCGTGATTTCCAACCGTGTGACTTTCTCCAAGAGCTTCAGCCTCATTTGAGCCATTTCTTCATCACCTTCCCCAGCTTCATCTATTGCCTCCAAAGAAGTGAAAATCTCCAATCCTGAGCAACCAGAATCCCACCAGAGCCGCGTGCTCGCTTGGCGGGAAGCCTGAAGCAGATTCAGAGAACTGCGAGCCACGTAGTAGCTGGGTATGGTGGTTTCAATGTATGCGCTTGGCATGAGATGAGAATTTTATGGCCACCTTTACTTGAGCACACACATTTCATATTTATGAGTCAAGACAAGAAAGCGAACAATTAAAGTGCCTTCATCTTCCGATACCTACGGATCAGCGAATTGGTGCTGCAGTCGTGTTTCAGGTCGGGCTCCCCTGTGGCTTCGAGTTCGGGGATGATGCGTTGGGCGAGGACTTTGCCGAGTTCGACACCCCATTGGTCGAAGGAGTTGATGTCCCAGAGGACGCCTTGGGTGAAGACGCTCATTTCGTAGAGGGAGACGAGACTGCCGAGGATGGCGGGGGTGAGTTTTTCGGCGAGGATGACATTGGATGGGCGGTTGCCGTCGAAGACGCGATGTGGGGCGAGTGCGGCGGGGGTGCCTTCGGCTTCGACTTCGGCGAGGGTTTTGCCGAAGGCGAGGGCCTGGGTTTGCGCGAAGACATTCGACATGAGGATGTCGTGATGGCGGCCGAGTGGGTTGAGCGATTGGGCAAATGCGATGAAGTCGCAGGGGATGAGGCGGGTGCCTTGGTGGATGAGCTGGTAGAAGCTGTGCTGGCCGTTGGTGCCGGGTTCGCCCCAGTAGATCGGACCCGTGTCGGCATCCACATGGGCGCCATCGAGTTTCACATGCTTGCCGTTGCTCTCCATGGTGAGTTGTTGGAGGTAAGCGGGGAAGCGTTTCAGGTATTGGTCGTAGGGCAGGACGGCGACGGTTTGCGCGCCGTAGAAGTCGTTATACCACAGGGCCAAGAGGCCGTGGAGGACGGGGATGTTTTGCTCAAAGGGCGCGGTGCGGAAGTGCTCGTCCATCGCATGGAATCCGGCGAGCATTTCGCGGAAGTTGTCCGGGCCGAGGGCGATCATGTTGGAGAGGCCGATGGCGGAATCCATTGAATAGCGGCCCCCTACCCAATCCCAGAAGCCGAACATGTTGGCGGTGTCGATGCCGAACTCGGAGACCTTCTCGGCGTTTGTGGAAACGGCAACGAAGTGCTTGGCGACGGCGGCTTTGTCACCCCCCAGACCAGCGAGCGACCACTCGCGGGCCGAGGCGGCATTGGTCATGGTCTCCAGCGTGGTAAATGTTTTGGAGGAAATAATAAAGAGCGTCTCGGCGGGGTCGAGGTCATGCGTGGCCTCGGCAAAGTCGGTGCCGTCAACATTGGACACGAAGCGGAAGGTGAGCGAGCGGTCGGTGTAGTGGCGCAGCGCCTCGTAGGCCATCAC
>DGXZ01000018.1:0-560 GCA_002396485.1 Spartobacteria bacterium UBA5019 | reverse complement strand
CCGCCGATACCGATATTGACGATGTTTTTGATGCGCTTGCCGGTGTGGCCTTTCCATTCGCCGGAGCGGACGCGGTTGGAAAACTCGGACATGCGGTCAAGAACGGCATGCACCTCTGGAACGACATCAACGTCATCGACTTTTATCGATGCCGTGCGGGGAGCGCGGAGGGCGGTGTGGAGGACGGCGCGGTTCTCCGTGATGTTGATCTTGTCACCACGGAACATGGCGTCAATCTTGCCGCGCAGACCGGCGGCGTTCGCGAGATCGATGAGGCAAGCAACTGTCTCGCTGGTGATGAGGTTTTTAGAATAATCCAAGAAAAGCCCAGCGGCTTCGAGTTGGAACTTCTCAGCGCGGGCCGGATCGGAGGCGAAAAGCTCGCGGAGGTGCGGAAGGGACTCGGATTGGATGGAGAGGGTTTCCCAGGCGGGGTGTGAGGTGAGCATATGAAGTTTTAAGGATTAAGTTTTTAAGTTTTAAGTTGGTGGTAGTTTGGGAGTCGTTGACCGAAGGGGGATTGAGTTTGCAGAGTTCAGTTTTCAGTATTGGTAGTTTGG
>DGXZ01000078.1:34672-35303 GCA_002396485.1 Spartobacteria bacterium UBA5019 | reverse complement strand
ATGAAAACATTCTCAGCCAAATCCGAAGAGGTGAAGCGCAACTGGTGGGTCATCGACGCCGCCGGCCAGCCTCTCGGCCGCGTCGCCGTCCAGGCCGCCAACCTCCTTCGCGGAAAAAACAAAGCAATCTTCACCCCTCATGTCGACACCGGCGACTTCGTCGTTGTCCTCAACGCCTCCAAGGTCACCATCGGTGGCAAAAAGGAAATCGCCAAGACCTACATGAGCTTCTCGGGATTCGTCGGTGGTCACAAATCCGAGACCTTCCGCGCACGCCGTGAGCGCCGCCCGGAGCTTCTCATCGAACGAGCCGTCCGTGGCATGATCCCTCACAACCGCCTCGGCCGCGCCCTCTATGGCAAACTCAAAGTTTACGCAGGCGCCGAGCACCCACACACCGCACAGAACCCACAAGCAGCCTGATTTTTCGTATGAGCAAAGCAGAACCCATCCAAACCACAGGCCGCCGCAAGACCTCCGTCGCAAGCATCCGCCTGCAGCCCGGCTCCGGTGCCATCAAGGTCAACGGCCGCGACTTCACCGACTACTTCCCCAGCCTCTCGGTTCAAAACCAGATTCTCCGCCCGCTGGAAATCGCCAACGCCGTTCACACCTACGACCTCACTGTGAA
>DGXZ01000078.1:28560-34369 GCA_002396485.1 Spartobacteria bacterium UBA5019 | reverse complement strand
GACCCTCGCATGAAGGAACGCAAAAAGCCCGGCCAACCCGGAGCCCGCAAACGCTTCCAGTTCTCGAAGCGCTAACCCGCTTTCCCTTCCACACAAAAGGACCGCCTCTCAAAAGGCGGTCCTTTTTATGGCAAGAGCATCACTGCTCAGGCATGATTCGCGGAGCAAGCTCAGCAATGGCGGCCTCCACACGCTCGTTTGTTTGAGCCAGATTCTTGCCACCGTAAACGAACCCCTCAAGGACCGGCGCGTTCACGATAACATAGGCCCAGCGGTGGTTCGTGTTGTGCAGCAGCATGTCGAGATTCGTCTTCAGCACTCTCACAAAATGGTGAGGCGTTGTGGCATGCTTTCCGATGAACCAGTAGCAGAAGATCGATGTCAAATCGCGCTGCGTGCCATTGTTAAGCGTGACTGGCCTGACAACCGTGAGCTTCATGACTTCCAACGTACTTCCATCTGCCAGCTTCACCGGCACCACTTCGCCGGTTTTAATCGTCCACCCCTGAGCGGGGAGACAGACCTCGGGGCGGTGGATGCTGCGCTTTTCGGCTCCGGCTAGCACGATCTGGCAATGAATGTCGTTGCCTAGACCGTCGGAGTAGATTTTTTTTGCGAATTCGGTGTCGGCCGGAAGGATGACCTTCTCCGCTTCGGATACAGGCTGATCGCTGCCCCACAACCCGACCAATGTGCCGGGAAGCTCCATCACGACGCCAGGCTCGGATTTTGTCGCAGGAGAAGTCCCCCACAGGCAAGCAAAGATGGTGACAGCGGCGAGTGCCACAATGACAACGCCACGCCAGATGGGAATCGAGCCGCTCTCAGCCGACGAAACAGAGTTGAATGACGCTTGCATGGCCGTTGCTTTACACCGAGTGGATGGATTGGGCAACCCGTGAAATTTTTTCAGAGGCTCGAAGGGAAGCGATGTATGCTTGCACACAAATCGAATTGATAGAAGGATGGCACCACTATGGTGACAGGAAAATCCCCCCAGTGGTATCTCCGCAAACATGTAGACGGCGAAATTTTTGGCCCGGTCTCTTTTGAGCAAATCGGGGAATGGGCGATGTCCGCTCAGGTTCATCCGCAGGATGCCATTTCAAATGACGGCCGCACTTGGAACAAAGCGCCAATGCTCGAGGATCTGCATATGGACTGGCTTGTGGAAGTCCCAGGACAACCGCTCTACGGCCCCACCACAGCAGGAACCCTGCTGGAATTCCTGAGCCTTGGAGAAATTTCGGCAGAAACAAAAATTCTGAATTGCTGCTCGGGTGAAAAGATGAGGCTGGGAGAAGCCTCATTTTTCTCGCCCCCCGCAATCCATGGCGAGGATGCACGCAATCAGGACAGTAACCTGAAGGAGAGCCTCCAAAACCGGATTCTGGAACTCGAATCGGAGCTCCTTCATAAACAGACAGAACTCAACTTCGCTCTCGATGCGATAACCCGCCTGGAACGGCGTGTGAAGGATTTGGAACCCACCAAACTCTGAGACTTCGGCTCCGCGCGGAAATGTGACAGACTGTTCATTGCGCGGGCAGTTTCCTTTGCTAAGATCACTACGATGTCCCGCTTTCATCTGATTGCCTTCGCATTTCTCTGCACAGTTGCCGCGCTGAACGCTGTGGAAATTTCAAAAAGCCTCATTCGGATCGAGGCGACTTCCCAGGAACCGAATTACAAAACGCCCTGGAGTCCGGGAGATGTCTCCTCGGGAGTGGGTGCCGGATTTGTCATCGATGGCAAACGCATCATGACAAATGCCCATGTCGTGAGCAACGCACGGTTTCTCACCATTTCCAAGGAAGGCGATCCGAACCCGTATCTCGCAAAGGTCCTCCACATCGCCCATGACTGCGACCTCGCCCTGCTGACCGTGGAAAACCCGGCATTCTTCAAAGGCACCTCTCCTCTGGAATTCGGCGGCATCCCGGAAATAGAATCCGTTGTCTCGGCCTATGGATACCCCCTTGGGGGCACACGCCTTTCGGTGACACGCGGCATCGTGTCGCGTATCGACTTTCAGCCCTACTCGCACTCTGGCATGGATTCACACCTCGCCATCCAGATCGATGCCGCCATCAATCCCGGAAACAGCGGCGGGCCGGTGATGCAGAACGGCAAGGTCGTCGGAGTGGCATTCCAAGGGTACAGCGGCGATATCGCACAGAATGTTGGCTACATGATTCCCACACCGGTGATCCAACGCTTTTTGACGGATGTGAAGGATGGCCACTACGATCGTTATGTGGATCTCGCAGTGGCCTACCGCAACCTCTTCAACCCCGCCTCCCGCCGCGCTCTGGGACTGGAGGATGAGACCACCGGCGTCCAAGTGTGCAGCGTTTACAGCGGAGGCGCAGCCGATGGGATCGTAAAGCCGGGAGATGTGATTTTGAAAATCGACGGACACACCGTGTCGAGCGACGGCACGATTCCGCTTGAGAACGAGGCCGTGCCATTGGACGAGGTGGTGGAAAGAAAATTCAAAGGCGACAAGGTTCAACTCGACATCCTCCGCGAGCGGAAACCCATGACTCTCACCGTGCCGCTCAACGAACCATGGCCATTCAAACTCCAAAGCAATCTCTACGATGAGAAGCCCCGCTTCGTCGTCGCAGGTGGACTGGTGTTCCAGCCGGTGGATCAGAATTTCATGGAGGCACACGAGCCGTCCAACCAGCGACTGAACTACATTTTCGACTACTTCATTGACGATGAATTGCACACCAACCGCCCGGAGATCGTTGTTCTCAGCAACATCCTCCCCGACCCGGTGAACGCCTATGCCGAGGAATTCCGCTACTCCGTAGTGGACGAAGTGAACGGCCACCGCATCAAACGCATCGAGGACATCGCCGCAGCCTTCGAGGAGAAGGCAGACTATTATGTCATCAAATTCGCCGGCGGGGGTCGCCCGATCGTTCTGGAGCGTAAGGCCATCGAGGAGGCGCGTTCGCGCATCAGCGAGCGCTACGCATTGACGGCGGAGAAAAACCTCGAAAAATGAAATGCATCCATCTCCTGCGCGCCGTTTGGCTCGCCCTCATTCTTGTGCTGGCCATTCAGTCCGCCCCTGCGGAGGACAATGCATCCACGCAGGAATCCGCCTCCCAATCCCTGCTGCGAGTGAACTCGACCAATCAGGTTTACGACTTTTTCCGACCATGGATCAAAAAGCCACCCTTCAGCCGACGGGGCATCGGCGCACTGATCGATGGTGGCCGTATTCTTGTCACAGCCGAACTCGTCGCCAACTCGACATTTATCGAACTCGAAAAACCTGCCACCGCCGAGAAATCCACAGCCACTGTGGAGCGCGTTGACTACGACTGCAACCTCGCCGTCCTGCGCCCTGCAGACCCGGCGTTCCTCAGTGGCATGCAGCCCCTCGCCTTGAACGGCCCCTTGAAGGTCGGGGACCAAGCCACAATCCTCCAACTGGAACCGAATGGAGACATCGCCCAAACCCTCGGCCGCATCACATCCATCAGCGTAGGCAGTTATCCCTCGGAGTCAGGCGCCTTTCTCCTCTTTAAACTCGGAGCGCCCCTCCAGCAGCGGGACGGCAGTTTCACCCTACCTGCGATCAGAGATGGCCGCCTCATCGGCATGGTCATGCGCTACGATGCACGGAACCAGTCCGCCGACGTCGTTCCGACTGCGGTGATCCGCCATTTTTTGGCGGAACTCGACTCTCCGACTTACCAAGGGTTTGCCCGACTCGGCATGGCATTTGCCCCGCTGCGCGATCCACAACTCCGCAGCTACATCGGCCTCAAGGAACCAGGCGGCATCTATGTCGCCGATATCACCCCGAAGGGCTCTGCCGATGCCGCAGGGATAAAAAAGGGTGATGTCATCCTTGCAGTGGATGGACTTCCTCTCGACCAGGATGGAAACTACGAGGATCAGGACTACGGTCGCATCCTCTTCAGCCACCTCACAAACACGATCAAACATCCCGGAGCCGTCCTTCCATTGAAAATTTTCCGCAACGGCCAGACGCTCGATATTCCCGTCACCATGGAGGTCGCGAACAAGGATCAAGCGATCAGCGAGACGCACCTCTCCGATGAAGCCCCGAAATACGTGATTCTCGGTGGGCTCGTTTTCATCGAGCTTTCCCGCCCCTACCTCAAGGAATGGGGGAACAAATGGGCATCCAGCGCGCCGCAGCGCCTTGTTTATTACGATGCCTTCCAAAACGAACTCCCCGCCGACCGGGGCCGTATCATCATCCTCTCCCAAGTCCTCCCCACACCCGATACCATCGGCTATGAAGACCTCGAAAATATCGTCGTCACCAAAGTGAACGGCCACCCGATCAAAAGCCTCGCCGACTTGTCAGAGGCGGCAAAAAAACCGGTCAATGGATTTCAAAAAATAGAATTCGAAGAGGACCCGAAATTCCTCTTCCTCGATGCCGCTTCAATTCAGTCCAACGCCGATAACCTCAAAAAACACTACGCACTCCCCTCGTTGGAGCGGCTTTGATTGACCGTGAAAAAAGCCCTCGCCCTGCTCCTCCTTGCCGGGCTCACCCTTCGCGCCGAGGAAGCCCTCCAGACTTTTCCAGGCTGCACGCTTGTGGAAGCCGAGTGGGCTGATGGCGACAGCTTCCCCGTCAGACTTCCCGATGGACGACACGTCACTGCCCGCCTCTACGGGGCGGACTGCATCGAGTGGCATGTGAACGACGAGACGCTCGCCCGCCGCCTCCGTGCGCAACGCCGGTATTTCGGCATCGCCGACACCGATGCCGCCTCCTCCATGAAAACCGCCCGCGATTTCGGAAAGCAGGCCGCCCTCCGCACCCGTGATCTCCTCACCAAACCCTTCACAGTCCACACCGCGTTCGCTGGAACCAGAGGCAACGGAGAAAAAGAACGCGCCTACGCCTTTGTCACCACATCAGATGGGAAGGACCTCTCCACCATCCTCGTGGAAGAGGGATTGGCACGCGCTTTCGGCGTCACCCGCCAATTGCCCGATGGCACATCCGGCAGCGAATACCGCGACACCCTCGCCGACCTCGAACTCACCGCCGCCGCCGCCAAAAAGGGCATCTGGTCCGTCACCGACTGGACACACCTCGCAGAAAACCGAGCCAAAGAACGCCGCGAATCCGCCGAACTCCAAATGGTGCTCAAAGAATCCCAATCCACTTCCGCCATCGATCCGAACACCGCCACTGCCGAGGAACTCCAATCACTCCCCGGCATCGGCAAAAAACTCGCCCAGCGCATCATATCCGCGCGAAACACAAAACCCCTCCGATCCATCGATGACCTTCTCGCGATCAAAGGCATCACGCCGAAGCGTGTCAGAGCCCTCACAGCGAAAATTCAGTTCGCAAACAAAGCAAGCCCGTAGACACCCCTTCTCAAAAATCTGCACGAGTTCCTGTTGCGATTCGAGCAGGTGAATCGCACAGGCTGGGAGAATTCTTTCAAAAAAAATTGAATCCCCAGCGGATGTCTGACCGGCTTTGGTAAGATTGCCAGTAAATGCTCACCCAAATCCTATACTTCATCGACGCAGTCATGAATCGCATCCGCCAGCAGAACCGCTTGCAACCTTGTTTTGCAAAGCAGGAGGAGTTTGCCTTCTTTAACCCAAGTTTGAAAACTTGCCAATTGTGATTCGGCGGGATACCGCTTCTCCCCATGAACCAGATTTATCCACTGCGCAAATGAAGGGCGTGATTTTTGATTGGGACGGCGTGGTGATCGATTCCTCGGCTCAGCATGAGCGTTCGTGGGAAATCCTCGCACAGGAAATTTTGAAGCCTTTGCCG
>DGXZ01000078.1:28123-28387 GCA_002396485.1 Spartobacteria bacterium UBA5019 | reverse complement strand
GAAGGACATTTTAAACTCGGGTTCGGGAAAAAGAATCAAGTCATCATCCCGGATATTCTTCAGTGGGCCTCGGACGCAGAAGAGGTCCAACAGTTGGCGGACCGCAAAGAAGAAATCTACCGCGAACTCGTGAAGCAATCCGGCGTGCACATCCTTACCGGTGCGAGGGAACTCCTTTCCGCCCTGCGCGATGAGGGAATTCCAGCAGCAGTGGGATCTTCCACGCCCCGGGGAAATCTCAACGCGATTTTCGCGGCGACCGGC
>DGXZ01000078.1:26414-27957 GCA_002396485.1 Spartobacteria bacterium UBA5019 | reverse complement strand
CAACGCGATTTTCGCGGCGACCGGCTTGGATGAGTATTTCCAAGCCGTGGTCTGCGGGGATGATGTGACAAATGGCAAACCCGCTCCGGATGTCTTCCTGCTGGCCGCCGAAAAGCTCGAACTGCCTGCAGGCGACTGCCTCGTCATCGAGGACGCCCATGCGGGCATCGAAGCCGCCCTGCGCGCGGGAATGCGCGTGCTGGCCGTGGCCACAACAAATCCGCTCGCAGAACTGCATATGGCGACTGATGCGGTGGAATCCCTCGCAGGAGTAACTCCAGCGCGACTGGCGGCTATTTTTTCGAAATAGACTTTGCCGGTTACTTCGGGCCTTTGAATTTCTTCGGAAACTTTTGCTTGGGTCCAGCTTGGTAGTCTTTTTTCGAATCCTGATCGGGAGCCAGTGAGATCTGAATGTCGCCTGAATTTGTCTCGATGAGGCGCGGGGCGTCGCGGAGGACATCCAGGAATTGCTGGGGCACTTGGGCGAAGGATTGGCCTGGCAGGATGTCGATAATGCCCACGGAGCGAGCGGGGAGGCCGAGCGAGTCTTCGAGGAGGCCGATGATGTCGCGGGGCGAGATGCGGGTTTCGCGACCGGCGCCGACTCGCACCCACTGCATGCCGCGCGAGGCGGGGCGGAGGTTCGGCGAGGAATCCTGGAAATGCTCGGCGCGGGAGGGCGCGGCTTTTTTGCGTGGTTCTTCGATTTCTTTTTCGGGTGCGGTTTCTGGGCCTGCGAGAAGCTCAAAGAGAGCGGCGGCGATATCGGTCGAGTTGTAGCCTTCGGATAGCAATCGGTCGGTGAGAGCCATGGAGAGGTTGCCGCAATCGAGAACCTCGCGCACTTTTTGAACCATGGCTTCGGCGCGGCGCTCCTCGACCTCGCCAGCGGTGGGAATTTTTCCACGCAGGATTTTCGTGCGGGTGTAGCGCTCGATGTGCTGGAGCTTGTAGATGTCGCGGCCAGAAACAAAGGTCACGGCCATGCCCTTGCGGCCTGCTCGCCCAGTGCGACCGATGCGGTGCACATAATCCTCGGAGTCGTAGGGGAGGTCGTAGTTCACGACGAGTTCGAGTTCGTCCACATCAATACCGCGCGCGGCGACATCCGTCGCCACGAGGAATTCGAATTCCGCCTTCTTGAATTTGTTCATGACGCGCGTGCGCTGAGCCTGTGCGATGCCTCCGTGAAGTCGATCGGCGGAGAATCCCTGCGCGATCAGGTCGTCGGCCAGCTCGTCCACCATGCGCTGGGTATTGCAAAAAATGATGCCGAGTTTGTAGCCGTGAAAATCGATAAGGCGGAGGAGCGCCTCGAATTTCATGCGCTGGGGCACTTCGTAATACCACTGTTCGATGGCGGGAACCGTGAGTTGCTTTTGCTCGATTCTGACGGATTTCGGCTCGTTCGAGTGACGCTCGATCAGGTCGCGGATCGGCTTGGAAACTGTCGCAGAAAAGAAAACGGTCTGTCGTTCGTTGGGTGTTGCAGAGAGGATTTTTTCGATATCCTCACGGAAGCCCATGTCGAGCATGCGAT
>DGXZ01000078.1:10936-26230 GCA_002396485.1 Spartobacteria bacterium UBA5019 | reverse complement strand
CGAGCATGCGATCGGCCTCGTCGAGAACGACCATCTTGACCGTGCCGAGCTGCAGTGTGCCGCGCTCCATGTGGTCCATGATGCGGCCTGGTGTTCCAATCACGATCTGGACGCCTTTTTTAAGTTCGAAAAACTGGCGTTCGTAGGAAGCGCCGCCGTATATCGGAACGGCATGCATGCCGCGTTTGTGTGCGGAGAGTTTGTGGACTTCGTCGGCGACTTGAGTGGCCAACTCGCGCGTTGGGCACATGATCAAAACCTGCACCGATCGGTCGGAGGCCACGCAAAGCTCGATGGCAGGGATGGCAAATGCGGCTGTTTTTCCTGAACCCGTCTGGGACTGGCCCACGACATCATGCCCTTCGAGCAAAACAGGGATCGCAGCGGACTGGATCGGCGAGGCTTCCTCGAAACCGAGATCGGCAACGGCTTTTAAAATCTCGGGCGAGAGGCCCAAATCCGCAAAATTCAACTTAGTCATCCAACAGCAATAGCCGCCGAGCGTCTCCGCGTCACGGGAAACCCTGTGGCTCTACTTTGAAAGCTCGAGCATCCGGCGCACCGAGTGCTCGGCTTTGGCGCGGACATCTTCGGGAATTTCGATGCGCGGCTCAAGGTTGGCGAGGCAATCGCGCAGCTTCTCAAGCGTGTTCATTTTCATGTAGCGGCAATCGGCGCAGGCGCACGAGTCGGTCGGGCCGGGAATGAAATTCTTGTTCGGCACCTCGCGGCGGAGCCGGTGCAACATGCCACTCTCGGTGACGATGATGAAATCCTTCGCCGGATTGTCGCGGCAGAAGGTCACCATTTTTTCCGTGGAGCACACTTCGTCGGCAAGCAGGCGCACAGCAAGCGTGCACTCGGGATGAGCGACGACCACGGCATGGGGAAATTCGGCTTTGATGCGGTTGATGCTGTCGCGAGTGAATTCAACATGGACATAACAATTGCCGCGCCAGAGATCCATGTGGCGGCCGGTTTTTTCCATCACCCAAGCGCCGAGATTCTGGTCGGGGACAAAGAGGATATTGCGGTCCTTCGGCGCGGATTCGACGATTTTGATAGCATTGCCGCTGGTCACGATCACATCGGCGAGCGCCTTCACGCCCGCGCTGCAATTGATGTAGGCGATGACATAGTAATTTTTATCCCGGTGCTCATCGAGAAACGCGGCCAGCTTTTCCGCAGGGCAGGAATCCGAGAGCGAGCACCCGGCATCCATGTCGGGAATCACAACGGTTTTTGAGGGGCTTAAGATCTTGGCCGTTTCACCCATGAAGTGGACGCCACAAAAAGCTATGACATCGGCATCCGTCTCCGCCGCTTGACGGCTGAGTCCCAGAGAGTCCCCCACAAAGTCGGCCACCTCTTGGATAGCGGCGATCTGGTAGTTGTGCGCGAGAATCACGGCATTGCGGGAGCGCTTGAGCTCCATGATTTCCGAAATGAGGTCGGTCGAGACGGCTTGCATGGGCGTGACGATGCGCGATCCCCGCCGCGCAATCAAGCGGGGTCTTTTGCGCTGAATGTATTGATTTATCAGGACTGCTGTCTGTCACTCCTAAGTGCCAACGCGCTCTCGACCAGGGCTGCGTGATCCGTTAGAGTTGGACATCATTATACCATTCCATTTTTTAAGGAGACTGCTCCGCATGAAAGAGGCCGCTGCCCGCATCAAGATCAACAAACCGCTTGAAAGTGCCGGATGGCGTTTTTTCGCGACCTCCGATGGCCCAGCAAATATCCAACTCGAGCCGAAGAAAATCCAAGTAACCCTCGCCCGCGTCTTGGGCAAGCAAGCCCCTGACTCAAGTCCAACCGCATGAAATCGAGCTTCATTGCCTATATCGATGAATCGGGCGATGAGGGTTTTATCTTCAACTCCGACGGGAGTGGTAGTTCCCGCTGGTTTGTTTTGTCCGCCGCTGTCATCAGGCGAAGCTGCGACTTGCAGATGGTGTCGTGCCTGAAAGAAGTGCGTTCCATTTTAAAGAAAGATCTGAAGGCGCCTTTGCACTTTGTCGATTTGAAGCACGAACAGCGCGTGCCTTACATCCGGCGGGTTGGGAATCTACCCATCCGAACGGTGAGTGTGCTGATTTACAAGCCGCTCATTTCGGAGCCCGAGAAATTTCAGAACAACAAATATCTTCTCTACCGCTACGCGACGCGTCTTTTGTTGGAGCGTGTTTCATGGCTCGGCCGAGACCATCGGCGTTCCAGTGAAGGCGATGGCTTCACGGAGGTCATTTTTTCCAATCGCAGCAATATGTCTTATGAGGACATCCGTTCCTACATGCGTGTATTGCTCAAACAATCCGAGGCAAGCCCCAGCCAGGTGCAGATCGACCCCACAGTGATCGATCCCGAGCGGATCAGAACTGTGGAGCACTCGAAACTGGCAGGACTACAGGTGGCGGATGCCGTGGCTTCGGGATTCCACTTCGCTCTCAAAGTGAATCGTTATGGTGAAACCGAAGTTGGTTATCTTCCGCACCTGAAACAGACGATCTATCGCCATAAGACCGTCTCGTTGGGCTACGGCTTGAAGTTTTGGCCCGAAGATACCGCCACAGTGAAAACAAAAGCCCCCGAAGTGAGTTACCTCGAGGGCTTATGAAATTGAATGGTCCCAGGAACCGAGGATCCCACCCCTTAAGGGCTGCCACTCGTGAGAGCGACCTCTACCTTTCCTGCGCTTACCAGACAACAAGCTTCATTCTCAGCGGTCCGGTGTCAAGCTTTGTCAAATCGCTCAAGCATTAGTCGCAGCAAAACGCAGCGTGAATTCAACCGCCTGGATGACGAGACAGTAATTCAAAACACATCCCCACTGCCTTGACTCGGGGCGCGAGGGGTAGTTTGATCCCGCAATGGCCACTGTCTCACGCGAGAGCGTGCGGGAGATTCTGCATGAGTTTCTCGCTGGAAAAGGACTGCGCAAGACTGCGCAGCGGGAGGCTATTATCGAGGCCGCGTTCGGCACGAACAATCACTACACCGCCGAGGAGCTTCTGGAGATGGCGCGCGCGATCGACCGCTCGGTCTCGCGGGCGACTGTTTACCGCACGCTGCCTTTGCTTGTTGCCAGCGGACTCCTGCGCGAACTCGATCTCGGTGGCGACACAAAAATCTACGATCCCAACTTTTTGGAACATCCCACGCACAACCATCTGGTCTGCGTGGATTGCAAAAAAATTATCGAATTTGAAGACCCAAATATGGAACTCCTCGAAAACTGCATCACCCGCCGGCTGGGTTTTTCCCCGACCAACAAGATGGTGAAAATCGAAGCCCGCTGCGATGAATTGCAATCGCTGGGCACCTGTAAAAAGCGGGCATTGTAAGCGTCTCTCTAAAAAAATAGGCGGGAGTCGATGACTCCCGCCTACTTGGTATCTATTTTGTTTGAGCGCTTTTTATGCGTTCTTTTTACGGCGCGCTTGCCAGAGGATGAAGGACGCTCCAATGCCGATCAGCGCCCACGTGGAGGGCTCTGGAATCGGGGCAACTCCGTTGGTGATCAATTGAAGCTGGCCGCCTTCCACGAGCTCGCCAGTGATCGAGTAGTGGGCTTGGGTAACGGATAGGAACGCTGATGCGCCTCCCGTATACCAAGAGGCACCTGAGAAGAGGTCCGTTACATCAATGATGCCGGAATTCTCCTCGTCTGCGGTTAAGAAATTCGCACCTCCGCTGATAAAGCGGGTCGTATCGGATTCGAAGAGTTTTACCGCTGCTGTTGGGTTTGAGAGATCAACCTGCCAAGTGAGGGCGTTGTAGGCGTTGTTGCCTGGATCTTCCTGAATGTAGACTTTGCCATCGAGGCCGATGGTCATGTTGTCGAACATCGCAATGCCACTGGGCCTTGTTTGGCCATCTATGGCATCCAAGTCGGCACGGTCCAAGACCATCGTGATGTTACCACCGGCAGAGAGGTTGTTGGCGTCCGAGAAATCCAGACGGTAGAGTTTAGATGTTTGAACATTTGTCACAGTTCCCCCTGTTGTCACAAAAAGGTAGGTATCGCGATCCAGCCAGGCCCCGTCTTCTGGGCGAGCGAACTCAGTAATACCGGCGGTTGTCGAGTCAGTCTGTAAATTGGCCCCAGCTGTGGACGTGTTCGTGACATTCGCGGTGACGCTGGCCAGTTCGAAGGTGCCATTGATGGCACCGCTGGTCTCACGTGTGACGGCGCCATTGGAGTAATTCGCCCCGCCATTAGTCACCTTGATGCCTGCGAGCGAGCCTCCCGAGAGGCCTGCCCTCTCGATCGCACTGCCGGTGTTGGTTTTGTTTCCTTGGTACATGTAAACCTGCCCGGGAGTGGAGTCGTCGTTTCCCATCACCACGGTTTTGTCACCCGTATGCGGGTTAGCGATCGAGTTTTCCCATGAGAAGCGACCGAGATAAGGGAGCTCGTAGGCTTTTCCGGCATCACTTCCAGTCGCAACGAAGCCAAAGGCGCGTCCCTCAGCGCCAGATTCCTCTCCATTCATGAAAATGCGGCCGTTGTAGCCGGTGGAAGTGGCGGTGTTGTAGAAGGCGCTCGTGGCAGGAAGGTCTGCCGAGCAGAGTCGGTTGAGCGCTGTGGTTCCGGCTGCATGAGCGCTGCCATTCCACGTATACATGTTCGAGGCACTTTGGATCAGGTCTTGACCCGCAGTGACCGCGAGGGTGTTTTTATCGATCGTCCACTGTGAGACAAACGCGCCTTTCGAACCGTGCGCGCGAGTTGTTCCAACGGTGTTTCCAAGTTCATGGTTCATGAGCAGGGTGATCGAGCCATCGTTGTTATCATAGGCACCGAGACCGTCAGGGATACCGACCATTCTGTAACCGCTTATGCTGTCTCCCACGGTGAGAAGGGAAGTGGCATACCAGTTGGACGCGGTGGGTGTGATATACGAAGAGGCCGAAGATGATGGCCCCGTGTATTGAGCTTGCAGGCCTGAGATGCTGAGCATCGCGAGGCCGATTATTGAGAGTTTGTGTTTCATGTTTTTAGTGCACTTGAGAGTGCAGTTCCGTTAAAAACGACTCTCACTTCAGCGGAAACTGGAAATATGTTACAATGTCGTCACGCTGAGAGAATCCCACCTTTTCAGTTTCATGCTCGCCAGTGATAATGGATGTAGGCAAAACTCAATTGGCGATGTTTTTGAATTATGTGGAAAGGACGATTTAAAGAGGAGCAATCCGACCTGTTGAAGAGCTACGGCGCGTCGGTGCATGTGGATTGGCAACTCTACCGGCAGGACATCCGAGGCAGCATCGCACACGCGCGGGCTCTGCTCGGAGCCGGTATTCTCACGCCTGAGGAATTCGGCCAAATCGAAGCCGGGCTGCTCGAAATCCGCGCGGAGATTGAGGCGGGGAAGTTTGAGTTCAGCCAGGACCTCGAGGACGTGCACATGAACATCGAGGCGGAGCTGACCAAGCGAATTGGTGCGGCTGGAGCGAAACTCCACACTGCCCGCAGCCGGAACGACCAGGTGGCGCTCGATTTTCGCCTTTGGCTTCGTGACGCTTGCGAGCAGTTGCGCAGCGGCATTCGTTCTCTTCAGGTCTCACTCGTCGGCCTCGCTGAACGCCACAAGGACGCGATCATTCCCGGCTACACCCACCTTCAGCGCGCCCAGCCAGTCTTTTTTGCCCATCACCTCCTGGCCTATGTTGAGATGTTCGATCGCGACTCCTCGCGGCTGGCCGATGCATCGACTCGTATGGATGCGTGTCCGCTCGGCTCGGGAGCGATTGCGGGATCGACCATCCTTTTGAACCGCGAGGCTGTGGCGAGCGAACTTGGCTTCTCCAAAGTCACGACGAACAGCATGGATGCCGTCGCGGACCGTGACTTCGCCTGCGAGGTGCTGGCTGGCCTTGCGATTCTCGGAATGCACATATCACGCCTCAGTGAGGATGTTGTTTTATGGGCCTCGGCGGAGTTTGGTTATATCGAGCTGAGTGATCGCCACACGACAGGCTCGAGCCTGATGCCACAGAAAAAAAACCCCGATATCGCGGAGTTGGCGAGGGGACGCACGGGACGGCTCTACGGGAACCTCATGAGCATCCTCACGGTCATGAAAGGCTTGCCCCTCACTTACAATCGCGACATGCAGGAGGACAAGGATGCTGTCTTTGATTCGGTGAAATCCGTTTCTGAGACGCTGGCGATTTTGCCTGAAATGTTTGATGCGGCTTCGCTTCGCGAGGACAGGGCGCTGGCTGCCGCGAGCGATCCCCTGCTCCTTGCCACCGACTTGGCCGACCGACTGGTTGAAGGCGGCGTGCCGTTCCGCCAGGCCCATGAGATTGTCGGAGGACTGGTGGCTGTGGCGCAGGAAACCAAAACGCCATTGCACAAGCTGGATGCTGCGGAGTTCGCGGCGGCATCACCCGTGCTAACACCTGAAATCGTGAAGGCCACTTTCGACCTGCGTGCAGCCCTCGCCGCGCGGGGCACAACCGGCGCACCCTCGCCGGAAAACATCCAAAGAGAACTCAGCCGCTGGCGTGAACAACTCCGCTAAACGACCATCCACAACTCTCGAAAAGTTTTTTGCTTTTCGCAACCGGGGGGATGAATCGAAGCCCTTCCTCTCCCACATCGAGGACTTGCGCTTTACGATTATCAAAATCGCGGCCGCACTCGTGGCCGGGATGCTCCTCTCCTTTGTCTTTCGCACCGAGTTGGCGGCCATCGTGCAGCATCCGCTCGTGGCAGTGGACCCCCAGCGTGCGGCGAATTTGCAATCCCTCGGCGTGGCGGACTCCTTCACGATCTCCCTCGAGCTTTCCTTCTACGCCGGCTTGATTCTTTCGTTTCCCTTGATCGTGATTTTTCTGGCGGAGTTTATCCTTCCGGCGCTTACCCCCAAGGAGAAGGCCATGATCTTTCCGGCGGCCGCGCTGGGGTCTGGGCTCTTCCTCGGCGGTGCGGCATTCAGCTACTTCGTCGTCCTGCCACAGACACTGGAGTTTTTCTTTAAAGATGCGCAGGCGATGAACTGGCAGCCGACCTGGACCGTGCGCGAATACTACTCCTTTGCCACCCAATTCGTGATTTCCTTCGGCCTGGCTTTCGAACTGCCCCTGGTGGTTCTCCTACTGGTCAAACTTGGCATCGTCGATCACGAGCTTCTCAGTCGCACGCGTGCCTTTGCTGTGGTCGTCATTTTTATCCTGGCAGCACTCATCACTCCGACCTCCGACATTCTCACCCTCCTCCTCATGGGAGGTCCGATGTATATCCTCTACGAAATCTGCATCGGGATCGCTTGGCTGATGCGGGATAAAAATCCCAAGCCTGTCGATTGATTCGGCTGCCAGTCTACAAGCGAATAGGCCACGCTAAAAACAACTGAATTTGATGGCGCTGAAGAAAATCCGTCAGCGAAAAAGGCAAGTGCCGGCGGCGGGACTCGAACCCGCACACTCCTTTCGGAATAAGGGATTTTAAGTCCCTTGCGTCTGCCATTTCGCCACGCCGGCAAGGCGGGTTGAGGAGTTGTATATCTTCTGGCTGGATGGGATCTCAGCAAGCGTAAAATACAAGCGGTGTATTTCGCGTTTCGATCTCTTGCACGGCCACACACACATCCGATGCTTGCGATTTCATGTTTCGAATTTACGATCCGCACAGGATGAAATCGCCCGCGGCAACTTTTCAAAAAATCGGCAAATACCGCGTGAGTTGCGGTCACCTGCTGCCCTTCGGCGTGAGTCATGTTCCCGGCGGCGTGAATTTTTCCATCTTCAGTGCCAATGCGACCGGCTGCACGCTGGTGCTCTTCAAGCCGGATGAGGAACGGCCAGTGGCGGAAATTCCGTTTCCGAAAAACTACCGCTTGGGCCATGTGTGGGCGATGCTTGTGCACGATCTGGAATTCGAAAATCTCGAATACGGCTTTCGAATGGAGGGACCCTCGAGCGCACGGGATGGACATTATTTCGACTCCTCGAAAGTTCTCCTCGATCCATATGCAAGGGAAGTCGTGGGCCGCGAGGAATGGATGGCTCAGCCGAAATCCTCCCACAAGCCGATCTTCCGTTCGCGTGTGCCTGTGGGCGTGGGCTTGCTCGACCCGAATGGCATCACGCGTGTGCCTGTGAGCGACCTCATCATTTACGAAATGCACCTGCGTGGATTCACGCGCCATGAGACTTCAAAGGTCAAAAATCCGGGCACATTCGCTGGCTTGGCTGAAAAAGTGAAGGATCTCGCCAAGCTTGGCGTGAACTGCGTCGAGCTTATGCCGGTCTTTGAATTCGACGAAACGGAAAACCTCCGCACGAATCCCACGAACGGTGAGACACTCTGCAATTACTGGGGCTACAGCACGGTGGGGTTCTTTGCCCCGAAGGCCAGTTACGCGGCGACTGGCGTCCAAAGCATGCAGGTCGCCGAGATGAAGGAAATGGTGCGCGCACTCCATGGCCAAGGCATCGAAGTCATGCTCGATGTCGTCTTCAACCACACGGCGGAAGGTGGTGCGGACGGACCGGTTTTTTCCTTCCGGGGCATCGACAACAAGACCTGGTATATCCTCGATGACAAAGGGAATTTCGCGAACTACTCGGGCTGCGGAAACACCCTAAACTGCAACTACCCGGCGGTGCGTGAATTTGTGATCAACTGCCTGCGCTACTGGGCTTCCGAGTATCACATCGATGGATTTCGCTTCGACTTGGCCTCGATTCTCGGCCGCGACAGCCAAGGCAGCCCGTTGGCGAATCCCCCGTTGCTCGAATTCCTCGCGCACGACCCCGTTCTGGCTGATTGCAAGCTCGTCGCCGAGGCGTGGGATGCCGGTGGACTCTACCAGGTGGGAAATTTCCCAAGCTACGGGCGTTGGATGGAATGGAACAGCAAATACCGCGATTGCGCGCGGCGTTTCCTGAAAGGCGATCCCGGCCAAGCTGGCGAAATGGTGCAACGCATTATGGGATCTCCGGACCTCTATGCGGCCGCTGGACGCAAGCCAACGGCAAGCGTGAACTTCATCACCTGCCATGATGGATTCACGCTGCGTGACCTTTTTTCCTACAAAGGCAAACACAACCTTGAAAATGGTGAAAACAACCAGGACGGCTCGAATGACAACCTGAGCTGGAACTGTGGCTCCGAAGGCGAATCTGAAGATCCGGACGTGAACGCCCTGCGCCTGCGCCAGTGCAAAAACGCGATGGCACTCCTCATGGTTAGCCAAGGCGTTCCCATGATCTACATGGGCGACGAAACCGGCCGCACACAGCGCGGAAACAACAACGCCTACTGCCATGATGCCGATTGGAACTGGTTGAATTGGGAGCCCGATGCCTTCGGCAAGGAAATGCTCCGCTTCACGAAATCCATCATCGCCTTCCGGAAAGCGAACCCCTCGCTCCGGCAGCCGAATTTTTTGAGCGAGCTCGACCAGATCGGAAGCGGCTATCCGGACATCAGCTGGCACGGCGTTCTACCGTGGCATCCCGATTGGTCCGCAACCAGCAGAACCATTGCATTCATGCTCTGCGGTCGGCACGGACAAGCCATCGGAGGCAACCACCATTTCATTTACGTGGTCTGCAACATGTATTACCAGCCGATCACCTTCGGTCTGCCCGTGCTGCCGAAGACCCTGCAATGGCATCGCTTCGTGGATACCAGCCTTCCCGCTCCGGACGATATCTGCGATCTCGGCGGCGAAGTCCTTCTGCCCTCGCAAAAAAGCTACGAAGCCAAGGAATGGTCCATCTCAATCCTGCTCGGCAAGTAAGCCGATGAACGGGAGCCTCGTTGCCACTATCCACCTCCTGACCACCTTCGCCATGGCGGGCCTGATCTGGTTTGTCCAAATCGTCCACTATCCGATGATGGCGCGTTTCGAACGGGAAAATTTCGCCGCGCATGAGAAAGAACACTGTGACCGCACGGGTTGGGTGGTCGTGCCCCTCATGCTGGGAGAGATTTTCACCTTCGCGCTCCTGCTTTTGGAGGGCTTGCGCTCGGATGCATTCCTCCTCAGCGGCCTCTTTCTCGGAGTGATTTGGGCCTCCACTTTTCTCCTCCAAGTCCCCCTCCACCGCGCGCTCCTCCAAGGGTGGGATGCCAAGGCGCATCGGCAGCTGGTCGCGAGCAACTGGATCCGCACAACGGCGTGGACCGGAAGAGCCATTCTCCTGAGCTGGCTTTGGACAGCCTGATCAAAGCCCGCCCACAACCCGGCTTGAAAAATCGATTTGTCCGGGTAGCTTCCAGACATGGACTTGCCCGTTCTCGAGAAAGAAGCCTTGATGTTGCCAGATACGGAGCGGGCGCTTTTGGCAAATCTTCTCTTGGTGAGCTTGGAAACCGGATCTGATGCTTTGCGGCAAAAGTGGATTGAAGAGTCTGAATCTCGTCTGCGGGCTTGGCAGAGCGGTCTGATTTCCGCTCTGGACGGTCCCGAAACGATGGCATCGCTCCGCTCCAGATTTGCCAAGTGACCTACCGCTTCCTCTCTCCAGCCGCCGAGGAAATTGAAGAAGCTGCCCAATTTTACGAGTCCAGAGTTCAGGGTTTGGGTGCAGACTTGGTTGAGGAACTGGACTCCGCGATTCAACGGATTTTGCAGTTTCCAAAAGCTTGGGGTCTTGTTTCAGAACCATTTCGGCACTGCCCGTTGCGCCGCTTTCCCTATACGATCATCTACACCATCCCAACGAGTCAGGAGATTCTCATCGTTTCAGTGTTTCACCAGAAACGAGAACCGATGACATGGAATCGCAATCTTTAGTTTTATGCGCTTTTAGCGAAGTCGGGATGCCGCAGGGAGGAGGGATTTGCCTCGCTGGGCACCGACCCGCCAATCGGTCTTGCAAACCAATCCCTCTCTTATAGTATTCGCGGCTCCATTATGACATTTGCCACTCTCATTCTTCTTGCCCAAGCAGCCCCTGGCCAACCGCAACCGAACATCTTCGTTTCGATGATGCCGTTGATTTTCATCTTCATCATCTTCTACTTCCTGCTCATCCGCCCACAGCAGAAGAAGGCGAAAGAGCACGCCAAACTCGTGGAATCCATCAAAACCGGCGATCAAGTCGTGACCAATGCCGGCATCCATGGCGTGGTGGCCAATGTGAAAGAGAAAACTCTCATCATCAAAATTGCAGACAATGTGAAGGTGGAATTCGACCGTGCTGCCGTGGCAGCTGTTGAAAAATCCGCTGACAAGGAATCTGCTGGTTCCTAATTTTAAACTCAGGGCTGCTACCCGGCCCGCTTCCCGCTTTATACGATGTCACCCGTCCTGACCTTTTGCTTCGGCCTCCTCCTTCTCGTGCTCTTCGGCTGGTATTTCGCCAGCGACCTTCCATCCCGCAAACGCTGGCTGGGGTTAGTCCTGAGCGTCCTGCTCGCGGCTTTCTGCATCGAGCAGATCACGCCTCCGGATAAAAAAATCCGGCTTGGTCTGGACCTCCAGGGCGGCACATCTTTCCTCATCCGCCTCATTCCTCAGACGGAGCGCGGCATCACCCCCGACCTGCTCGATCAGGCGGTGGAGGTCATTCGCAAGCGTGTGGACCAATACGGAGTCAGCGAACCAGTCATCACTCCACAAGGCAAGGACCGCATCCTTGTCCAGATTGCTGGTCTCGACACGCAGCAACTCGATGAGGCGAAATCCCAACTCCAGCGCGTGGCCAAGCTGGAATTCGCCATCGTGGACGAGGGCGGCCCCGACGGCGTGGAGCGCATCCAGAAAGGGGAGGAGGTCATGGACCCCTCGTTCGTGCTGAAAACCTACCGTCCCGGGAAAGACAAGCAGGACAGCACACAAATCCTCGTCAAACGCCGTGCCGCCCTTACAGGCGAATATGTGACCCGCGCCTTCGCCTATTTCGACCAACAAGGCTACGGAGTTTCGCTCGAACTCAACGCGGAGGGAGCCAAGCTTTTCGACGAAGTCGCACGCCAGAATAAAGGCCGACAGATGGCTATCGTCCTTGATGGCGAAGTCATCTCCGCACCCGTCCTTCAGAGCGACCACTTTGGCGGCCGCGCCCAGATCACTGGCAAATTCGACGACAAGGAAGCCCGCGACCTTGCCAGCGCACTCGAGAACCCTCTCCGCGTGCCGGTTCAGATCGAAGAGACTCGGAGCGTCTCGCCGACACTTGGAGCCGACTCCATTCGAAGCGGCGTGACGGCTGGCGTTTGCGGCCTTGTTCTCGTGATGTTTGCCACCCTCCTTTACTACCGCTTCGCAGGCCTCATCGCAGTTTTTGGACTCCTCTTGAATATCCTCCTGCTCCTCGGAGCCATGGCGATGTTCAACTTCACACTTACGCTGCCGGGTATCGCAGGAATTATCCTGACGATTGGCATGGCGGTCGATGCGAATGTTCTGATCTACGAGCGCCTTCGTGAAGAAATGGCCGCCGGCAAATCGCTCTCGGCCGCCCTTACCGGAGCCTACGACAAGGCCTTTAGCGCCATTTTTGACGCGAATGCGACCACCCTCATCACCGCGCTCATCCTTTTCTGGCAGGCCACTGGCTCGGTGAAGGGATTCGCCGTCACGCTCACCCTCGGCATCATTGCCTCGATGTTCTCCGCCTTGCTCTTCACCCGCACGGGCTTCCGATGGATGGTGGACAAATTTGGTTTGGCAAAAATCACCATGCTTGACCTCGTGCCAAAGCGGAAATTCGACTTCCTCGGCCAGCGCTGGATCGCACTTACCATCTCGCTGATCTTCATCGGCGGCTCGGTGGCTGTCTTCGCGATTCGCGGTGACAAAAATTTCGGCATCGATTTCCGTGGCGGCGACCTTCTGATCGTCGATTCCTCGAAGCCTGTAACCATCGCCGATGCCCGCGCGGCCTTGGACGATCCTGCTGTGGTTATCCAGTTCGAACGCGAAGGAACGAAGGAAATGCTCACCTTCCGCAGTAATCAAGGAACCTCTGACGCCATTCTTGCCAAGCTCCAGAAGGCATTTCCCGAAAGCGGCATCGTGTCATTCGGACAGGACACCGTGGGACCCCAAATCGGCTTGGAATTCGCCAAGAGCGCCCTCATCGCGCTCGCACTCGGCATGCTCGGCATCTTGTTTTATGTCACCCTGCGCTTTGAATTTTCCTTCGCTCTCGGCGCCCTCGTCGCGCTCCTGCACGATGTCATTATCACATTAGGTGTTTTTTCGCTGATCGGCGGAGAGCTTTCTCTCGTGATGGTTGGCGCCGTCCTGACCATCGCCGGTTATTCGATCAACGACACCATCGTTGTCTTCGACCGCATCCGTGAAGGCCTGAAAAATGGCGAGCGCGGCACTGTGCAGGCCCTCATGAACACCAGCATCAACGAGACTCTGAGCCGCACCGTTCTCACCGGCGGAACGACACTCCTCTCAGTGGGTGCTCTCTATTTCTTCGGCGGTGCCGTGCTGCGGGACTTCTCGTTCGCGATCCTGATCGGCATCCTCGTGGGAACCTACTCGTCGATCTACATCGCCGCGCCAGTCGTCCTCTGGGCCTCGAAGCTCCGTGGCAAGAGCGTGCGCCGCGAGGTTCTGGAAACCGAGGCCCTCAAAAAAGCCTGATCCTTTGCAAATTGGGGCCAGGTTCGCTTGGCCCCATGCGAGTTTGACTGCATCGCCGCGCCTCCGCGCGCCTTGGAATCAGTATTGCCCAGAGGCCCCGAAATCTGATTTAAACACCCAATATTCATGACCACGCCATTCAACACCCTGCGCTCTTTCGATCTCGGAAACGGAAAAACCGGCCAACTTCATTCACTGCCCGCCCTGGAAGAAGCAGGCGTCGGCCCGATTTCCAAACTCCCCGTCAGCATCCGCATCGTTCTCGAATCCGTGCTCCGCAACTGCGACGGGAAAAAAGTCCAAGCGCGTGATGTCGAGACGCTCGCGAACTGGAATGCAAAGGCTCCTGCCGAGGAGGAAATTCCCTTCGTTGTGGCCCGTATTGTTCTTCAGGACTTCACTGGAGTGCCACTCCTGGTGGACCTCGCCGCCATGCGCACTGCTGTGAAAGGCCTCGGCGGCAACCCAGCCATCATCGAGCCCCTCGTGCCCGTCGATCTCGTCGTGGACCACTCAGTGCAAGTTGATTTCTACGGCTCCGCCAATGCGCTCCAGCTCAACCTCGACATGGAATTCAAGCGCAACCGCGAGCGCTACCAGTTCCTCAAATGGGGCCAGCAAGCCTTCAAAACTTTCGGCGTCGTGCCTCCCGGCATCGGCATCGTGCACCAAGTGAACCTTGAGTATCTCGCGAAAGGCGTGCTGAGCGCCGGGGACCTCTACTACCCCGACACACTCGTCGGCACTGATTCCCATACGACCATGATCAACGGCCTCGGCGTAGTCGGCTGGGGCGTAGGTGGAATCGAAGCCGAAGCAGGAATGCTCGGCCAGCCTGTGTATTTCCTGACTCCTGAAGTCGTGGGTGTGAACCTCACCGGCCGCTTGCGCGAAGGCGTCACCGCGACCGACCTGGCCCTCCATGTCACCCAGCTCCTCCGCGCTGCGAAGGTGGTTGGAAAATTTGTGGAATTCTACGGCGAGGGCGCTGTCACACTCCCCCTCACCGACCGTGCGACCATCGCAAACATGGCTCCCGAATACGGCGCCACGATGGGCTTCTTCCCAGTCGATGCCGAATCTGTCAACTACCTCGCCGCGACCGGTCGCACGCCCGATCAATGCCGCGCTTTCGAGAATTACTTCAAGGCCCAAAACCTCTTTGGTATGCCGAAAAAAGGCGACATCGAATACAGCGTTGATATCGACCTCGACCTCTCGACCGTCCAGCCCGGCGTGGCGGGTCCCAAGCGCCCGCAGGACCGCATCAATGTCCCCGATCTCAAAAACACCTTCACCAGCCTGCTCACGAAATCCGTTGCCGAGGGCGGTTATGGCAAGGCCGAGAATGACCTCTCCAAGACGGCTGCCGTCAAACGCAACGGCTCGCAAAGCGCCGACGAGGCCGAAATGGTCAATGACCGCCCGACGCCGGATGCCATCACCGCCGCCCATACCAAAGGCGACCTCCACCTCCGCAACGGCTCGGTTCTGATTGCTGCCATCACGAGCTGCACAAACACAAGCAATCCGAGCGTGATGATCGGCGCCGGCCTCCTCGCGAAAAAAGCCGCCAGCCGCGGCCTCCGCGTCGATCCTGCCGTGAAGACATCACTCGCACCTGGTTCCCGCGTTGTGAAAGATTACCTCGAGACCACCGGCCTTCAGCCCTACCTCGACCAGCTCGGCTTCCAGATCGTCGGCTACGGCTGCACGACCT
>DGXZ01000078.1:8223-10602 GCA_002396485.1 Spartobacteria bacterium UBA5019 | reverse complement strand
CCGCTCGTCGTCGCCTACGCGCTCGCCGGCCGCGTGGACATCGACCTCACCAAGGAACCCATCGCCAAGGACAGCACCGGCGTTGATGTTTTCCTGAAAGACATCTGGCCCAGCCTCGAGGAAATCCGCAACGAAATGCAGGCAGCCCTCAAGCCTGAGATTTTCCAAAAACTCTACACCGGCTTCGCAGACCAGAATCCCAAGTGGAATGAAGTGCCATCCAGCGTCGGCCAGATCTACGATTGGGACGCCAAGAGCACCTACATCCAGGAACCGCCCTTCTTCGAGAACTTCGGCATGTCCGCAGGAACGATCTCCGACATCAAAGGCGCCCGCCCCATGGGTATCTTCGGCGACTCGGTCACGACAGACCACATCTCGCCCGCCGGCGCCATCAAAGCCAGCTCACCAGCTGGCAAATATCTCGTCGAAAACGGCATCGAAGCGGTGGATTTCAATAGCTACGGTAGCCGCCGTGGCAATGACCGCGTCATGACCCGCGGCACCTTCGCCAATGTCCGCATCAAAAACCTCATGATCACCGCGAAAGCCGACGGCACCCGCGTGGAAGGCGGACTCACGATCCACCAACCGACCGGCGAGCAACTGAGCATCTACGACGCCTGCATGAAATACCAGGCAGCCGGCACCCCGCTCATCGTCTTCGCCGGACAAGAATACGGCACGGGCTCCAGCCGCGACTGGGCCGCCAAAGGCACCCGCCTCCTCGGCGTCAAAGCCGTCGTCGCCCAAAGCTTCGAACGCATCCACCGCTCCAACCTCGTCGGCATGGGCGTCCTACCGCTCCAATTCCCCGAAGGCATCAGCGCCCAATCCCTCAACCTCGACGGCACCGAAACCTACGGCATCACCGGCCTCAGCGACAGCATCCAACCCCGCCAAGATGTCACCCTCACCATCACCCGCAAAGACGGCACCAAAGTTGAGCAAACGGTCAAACTCCGCATCGATACGCCAATCGAAGTCGACTACTACCGCCACGGCGGTATTTTGCCATTTGTGTTAAGGCAGTTGGTTGCCGAAGCGAAGTAGGGGGAAAAGAAAGGCTCTCACGGAGGCACAAAGGCACGGAGATGAAGGAGAATGAGATCGGGAGCATCATCGTGGATTGTGCGGTGGAGTTGCATCGGAATCTTGGTCCCGGATTGCTGGAAACGGTTTACGAGGTGACCTTGGCTCGCACCCTCGAGCGACGCGGTTTGGCAGTTCAGAGGCAGGTCGCTGTGCCGATCGAATACCAAGGAGAGACTTTCAGCGAAGGCTTCCGCGCCGATCTCATCGTCGGGGATCTGGTCATTGTGGAACTGAAATCCATCGAGCGTGTGACGCCAGCCCACAAAAAGCAGTTGCTAACCTACCTGCGCCTCACCGGTCTCAAACTCGGCTATCTTTTGAATTTCGGCGAAGCGCTCATGCGCGACGGAATCACCCGAATCATCAACGGCTCAATCGAGCCCTGACCTCTGTGTCTTTGTGCCTCCGTGAGAGAAAAATCCTCCAATTCTGATTGAAAAAATAGTCACCAATCTCCTGAATCCCGACTTTCTCGACTTCATCAGGCTATTGGAAAAAAAGTCCGTTGAGTATCTCGTCATGACAATTTAGACTTGTCCCATGTTAGCCGAGTCCGAAATCCAAAGTATGAGCACAACCGAGCGTCTTCAGGCGATGGAGCTGCTTTGGCGCTCTTTTTCTGCATCGGAAGATAAACTCCCTTCTCCTGATTGGCATGGAGAGGTCCTCTCTGAACGCTTGGCAAAAGTGGAGGCCGGCGAAGGGAAATTCCTGACAATTCCTGAGCTCAAGGCCCGGCTGGCGTCAAAACGATCATGAGGAAGATTGTTGTCCTCGAAGAAGCGGCTGAGGACATCGAGCAAGGGCGCAAGTTTTACGACCTGCAAGAAATTGGAGTTGGAGATTATTTTGAAGATACCATTCTTTCCGACATCGAGAGCTTGGGACTTTTCAACGGAATCCATTCCAAACACTTTGGATTCCATCGCCTGCTCTCGGAGAGATTTCCATTCGGAATCTACTACCGCGAAACGCCCACTGCCACCGAGGTTTTTGCGGTTCTGGATCTTCGCAAAAATCCGGTTTGGATTCACAAGGAATTGAAAAGCAGAAAGTGAATTCGATTAGTCTCACTTTAAAAAACCATGCCGATTGAAAAAACAGTCACAAAACGCCCTTTGGAAAGCCTGCGAGAGCGTGACAACCCTTGGTTGAAATCCACTCCCCAAGAACGTCTTGCCGCTATGGCGGTGATTTGCCAAACCCACGACAATGGAAAACCTGAATCCCGACTTTCTCGACTTCATTACGCTATTGGAAAAAAAGTCCGTTGAGTATCTCGTC
>DGXZ01000078.1:0-8023 GCA_002396485.1 Spartobacteria bacterium UBA5019 | reverse complement strand
AAAAAAGTCCGTTGAGTATCTCGTCGTTGGAGGCTACGCGGTCGGATTTCACGGATTTCCGAGATACACGGGGGATATTGATTTCTTTGTTGCGGTCAGCGAAAGGAACGCCCAGCGACTGATGGAAGTCTTCCAAGAATTCGGTTTTGGCGAGATCGGCATTGAAAAACAGGATTTCCTAAAACCTTGGTTCATCATTGAAATCGGGCGGGAACCGAGAAAAATACAAGTCCTTACTGACATCGATGGCGTGACCTTTGATGAGTGCCGCGAAACGGCAGTAGAATACGACTATTTGGGCCAAAAAATGCGGTTCATTGGATTGGAGCCATTGATTCGCAATAAAAAAGCCTCAGGCCGCAGCAAAGATTTGATCGATGCCCAAGAGTTATTGCGGATCAAATCCTAAACATGAATCCGCCGCCAAAAATTCTTGATGCCGAGGTCACGCCCTCCCAACTTAAAGTAAGGTTGGACTCAGGAATCACCGTGCTTATGCCATTGGAGCATGTGCCAACGCTTCTCTTGGCAACAGAGAAAAAGCGTCAGGATCTGGAAGTTTTTGACCACTCGGTTCATTGGGAAAAATTAGATTGTGACCTGAGTGTGGAAGGCTTGCTGACAGGCGCAAAAAAAATGCCCAGCCTTGCGCGCAAGGCCTTGGAGAAATTCTTTGCACGGCAATATGGACAGATTGCCGCTTAGCAAACATGAGTCTTCCATTTCTTATGTGCCTCACTCAAAAAAATTGTTTCTTCTTTATGTAAATATGATTACGCGGGTTTGCGTCTGCATGGGATTTTACTCAAGCTGCTCCGAGCAGGGTTTTGGCTGCGGCGAGAGCCTCTGGGATTTTTGAGGTGTCCTTGCCGCCTCCGCGAGCGGCGTCGGGTTTGCCACCGCCTTTTCCTCCGACAATCGGAGCGATGGTTTGAATGATTTTGCCAGCTTGGATTTTTGAGGTGAATGCTGGGCTGACGCTGGCGGCGAGGGCGACGGCGTTATTGGCAGAGCCTGCGAGCACGGTGACGCCTTCGAAGGTGGACTTGAGGGCGTCGAGCACGGCTTGGAGATGGTCGCCATCCACCGCGCCGAGGTGGGCGGAGAGGAAGGGGATTCCGCCGAGCGATTCGGCTTTTGCGGCGAGGTCCTTGGCCTGTGCGGCGGCTTCTTTGGAGCGCACGGCTTTGAGGGTTTTTTCGAGTTCCTTTTGATTGGCCAAGAGGGCTTCGATTTTCTTTTCGATCTCGGCGGCGGGTGCGTTCAGGAGACCGGCGATGTCATGCAGGCGCTGGGCGTCGCTTTTCGTGAGCGCGGCGGCTTCAAGACCAGCGACGGCTTCGATGCGGCGCACTCCAGCGGCGATGGCGGATTCGGACAGGATGCGGAAGAGGCCGATCTCGCCGGTGGCCCGGGTGTGGGTGCCGGCACAGAGTTCCATCGAGTAGGCGTCGAGTTTTCCCGTTCCTCCGATTTGGACGACGCGCACGGTATCGCCGTATTTGTCGCCGAAGAATTGCATGATATCCGAGCGGCCGCGCACTTCGGCGTAGGGGACTTCGGTCCAGAATACGCCGGCATTTTCGAGGATGCGTTCGTTCACCAATTTCTCGATGTCCCGCACCTGTTGCGCTGTCAGGGCGGCGCTGTTGAAGTCGAAGGTGAGTTTTTCGGGTGAAACGGCGGAGCCCTTTTGCGTGGCCTCTGGGGAAACGACTTCGTGCAGTGCCCAGTGGAGGAGGTGGGTCACGGTGTGGTGGCGCTGGATCGCCGCGCGGCGTGTGGTGTTGATGGAAATCTGGACTTCGTCACCGACATTCGGGGCGTCGGCGGAATCGAGCAGGTGGAGCCAGGTGTTGCCGGTCTTCTGGGTGTTCGTAACCCTCCAGAGTTGTCCGCCCCGGGTGATCTCGGCTGTGTCGCCGACTTGACCGCCCATCTCGGCATAGCAGGGGGTGCGGTCCAGAATCGCTGCGGTGCGGTCTTTGATGGCCAGAACCTCGAGCACACGCGCTGTGTCTGCGAGAGAGTCGTAGCCTGTGAAAACCGTGGGCGTGGTGGTTTCGATTTCTGAAAGGGTGATGACCTGTTTCTTCTGCGCCGCACGGGCACGCGCGCGCTGGGCTTCCATGAGGGTGTTGAATCCCTCGGTGTCGACCGTGAGGCCGCGTTCGCGCGCCATGAGTTCGGTGAGGTCGAGAGGGAATCCTTGCTCGTCATAGAGTTTGAATGCGAAGGCGCCGGTGATGTTTCCCTTTGCGGCGGCTTCGTTGAAAAGCTCGATACCCCGGTCGAGGGTTTTGTTGAAGGATTCCTCTTCGAGTTTCAGGACATCCTCGATGTGTTTCTGCTTGGCGCGGATTTCGGGGAAGACATCACCCATTGTGCGGGCGAGGACATCGACGAGCTTGTGGAAGAATGGCGCGCGGAAGCCGAGGGAGCGGCCGTAGCGGACGGCGCGGCGCAGGATGCGGCGGAGCACATAGTTCCGGTCGGTATTGCCGGGCTGAATGCCGTCGCCGATAGCAAAGGTGAGTGTGCGGATGTGGTCGGCGATGACGCGGAAGGCGACATCGTTTTTTTCCTGTTCGGTCTCGCCGGTTGAACCGCTGACCGGCAGCGTGGATCCGTAGGTCTTGCCGCTGAGTTTTTCCAGTTCGTCGAAGATCGGGCGGAAGATGTCGGTCTCGTAGTTCGAGATGCGCGCGTTGGCGAAATCGGTGAGATTTTTTGTGCCTTGGATGATTGAAGTGACGCGTTCGAAGCCCATGCCAGTATCCACATGGCGGGCGGGGAGGGGAGAAAACGAGCCGTCCGGGTTGGCATTGAACTGGATGAAGACAAGATTCCAAATCTCGATGCAGTCGGCGGAGCCTTTGTTGACGAGCGCGCCGCCGGTGTCGCCGGCGGGCGTGAGATCGACATGCAACTCCGAGCAGGGGCCGCAGGGGCCGGTTTCGCCCATCATCCAGAAGTTGTCCTTCTTGTTGCCGTTCACGATGTGGACGGCTGGATCGAGTCCGGCTGCGCGGAATTTCTCGGCCCAGATTTCCCATGCCTCCTCGTCGCGCGAGGCGGGGTCGCCGGGCTCGGGATTGTAGATCGTGGCGTAGAGACGGGTCGGCGGGAATTTCCAACGGCCGATGACGAGTTCCCATGCCCAGTCGATCGCTTCCTTCTTGAAATAATCCCCGAATGACCAGTTGCCGAGCATCTCGAACATGGTGTGGTGGTAGGTGTCGAGGCCGACATCATCGAGGTCGTTATGTTTTCCGCCGGCGCGGATGCATTTCTGCGTGTCGGCGGCGCGGAGGTCGGAGCAGGGCAGCGCGCCCGCCCACTTGGAGACATCCGGCGCCTTCTGGCCGAGGAAAAATGGGACGAACTGGTTCATGCCGGCATTCGTGAAAAGCAGGTTCGGCGAGTCGGGCATGAGGCTCGAGGACGGAACGATCGTGTGTTGCTTCTCGCGGAAAAAATCGAGGAACGACTGGCGGATTTGAGCGGATATCATGGTTGAAAAATTTGTCGCGCTAGGAAACCCGAGTCCGGCGGGGTTGGCAATCGCGTTCAGGCGGGAATTCAGCTGTCATCCGCTGCGGCGAGGACTTCGGCGGCTGTTTTGAAATGCATCTTGGCGTGGCTTTCGAGTGCTTCCGGACCCTTGGATTGAATGAGGGCCATGGCGGCCTGCTTCACCTGCGCTGAGACGCCGCGAGGTAGTGCCATGCCGGATTCGCGGCCTTTTTCCTCCAGCCAATCGATGAACTTCTCGCGCGCGAGGATGGACGCTGCCGCAACGGCATAGTCCGACTCGGCCTTGGTGCGTTGGTCGAGTTGGATTTTACGCCCTTTTTCCATCAACGAACGCTCAAGCACGCGCACATCGGCAAATTTGTCAGAAAGCGCCCGGGGGCAGTCGGGGCATAGAGCGCAAAGATCCTCGATCACGCGTGCATGGCCCCATGCGAGGAGTCGGTTCAGGTTGCCAATTTTGCGGTAGAGCTCGTTGTAGCGCGGCGGTGCCACGGTCACGATGCTGGCTGGAACGCGGAACTTGCGGATGGCTGCCGCCAGTTCGCGGATGCGTTTGTCGCTGCTGATGGCCTTGCTGTCTTGAACGCCGGCTTCGCGGAGTTTGCGGACGATTTCGGGATTCACATAAACGCCGGCAATGACGAGCGGTCCGAAAAGATCACCCTTGCCGCTTTCGTCGATGCCGAAGTGCGGCTCGAAGAGTTCGGGCTTCTGCTCCGCCTCCTGTCCAAATGACGCCTCGCCCAGAACGCGCGGTTCGAGGGTGAAGAGAATAAAATCCTCGATGCCCTTGCCCTGGATAACGGCTTTCGGGCCTTTTTCATAGACCGCGACGGTGAGCTTCGGCCCGCGCGCGAAGTAGAGCATGTAAGGCCGCTCCTCGAACTCGTATCCCTCGCCAGCCAGAATACCCCGGAGGGTTTGTGCCTGCTCGCTTGTCAGCGGTGCCGTGTGGGTATTCAGAGGTTTTGCGGAAGACATCCGCGTGTTTTGTGCGTAATCCATTCGGCGTGTCGAGATGTTAAAAATTACCGCAGTCGATTTCAACAAGGCACTCCAGAAATGGTTCCGCGCCCATGGCCGTGTCCTGCCTTGGCGGAGCAACCCCTCGCCCTACGACGTTTTGGTTTCCGAATTCATGCTTCAGCAAACGACTGTCGCTGCCGTGCAGCCTTACTTTAGGCGATGGATGAAGCGATTTCCCGATGTCGCATCCCTCGCGACCGCACCTGAAGAGGAGGTCATGAAACACTGGCAGGGTCTTGGATACTACTCCCGCGCGCGCAACCTGCACCGAGCGGCGAAAGCGATTCTCGCGCAGTTCGGCGGCAGCATTCCTGGCGACCTCGACCTGCTGCGCGCGCTGCCGGGAGTCGGGCCCTACACGGCTTCGGCAGTTGCGGCTTTCGCGTTCGACCAACCGGTTCCGGTATTGGACGCCAATATCCAACGCGTCATCGCCCGGCTTTTTGATTTTCAAGAAAACATCGCCACAGCTGTCGGGAAGAAATTTCTCCATCAAGCAGCCTCCTCCCTTCTTCCAAAAAAAGGTGGTCGCTACCACGCCTCCGCGCTGATGGATCTGGGGGCAACGATCTGTCGCGCGGGGCAACCTGAGTGCGCCGCATGCCCGGTCCGAGGCTTTTGCCAAGCCACGGATCCCGCGATGCTCCCAATGAAACCCGCCAAAAAAGCCATCACCCAACTTGAAGACTGGCGTGCTCTCAGCCTGCGTGAGGGCGAGATTTTTCTGATCCCATCGCCGGGACCTGTCTGGAAGGGCCTGTGGGTGCTCCCTCCTGCGCAACCTTGCGGTGAAGTCATCTGCTCACTGACCTATGCGATCACCCGCTATAAAGTGAATCTTCATGTCTTTCAGGCGGAACCTCTGCCCGATTGGCAACCATTTCCACTGAAAAATCTCCCTCCAATGCCCAGTCCTCATCGCAAGGTCATCGCGGCCTTTTTACTCCAAAAAAAATTGTAAGCCCTTGGAGCATCTGTCACATCTCCTGTTCCATGAAAAAACTCCTCCTCCCCCTGCTTCTTATGGCAAGCCTCAGCCCCGTTGTTTCCGCTCAGGATTCCGGTGATGTTCCCGGGACTCCTCTCGGCTACGACTCCGCTGATCAGATGTTCGGCTACTCCCGGTTTTGGTCTTATTACAACCCCTATCCTTCAAATTTCATCGGTTCGAGCGAGTGGTTTCACGGCAACGCCTTGACTGGCGACTGGTGGGGTATTCGAAATTTGCTCGATGACAGCGGCGTGGAACTCTCCGCCAGCTATACAAACAACATCGCTGGCAACCCGGTCGGCGGCATGACCCAGAGCTTCGCCTACGCCGACAACTTCAGTTTCGGCATGCAGCTCGACTTCGAGAAACTCATCAAATGGGACGGTCTCACGCTCACCGTGAGCGCCCTCGACCGGAATGGCAGCAACCTCTCCGCGCGCAACATCGGCAACCAATTCACCGTCCAGCAGGTCTATGGCACCGAGACGGCCGTTTTTTACGCCCTCGTCCTTGAGCAGCGACTCCTCGAGGATAAAGTCGGCATCAAGGTCGGCCGCTTTTCCACGGGTGATGACTTCGCCTCCTCGCCACTCTACTGGCTCTACATGAACAATGGCATCGATGGCAACCCACAGGCACTGCCTGTTAATACGGCTTTCTCCTCATACCCTGCTTCAGTCTGGGCCGCCCGCTTTCGGGTTGATCCCTCGCCTGAGTGGTTTGCCATGGGCGGCGTTTACCAGGCCACCCAACTCAATCTCTACCGCGACCATGGTCTCAACTGGAGCATGAACAACTCCGACGGCGTGCTCATGATCGGCCAAGTGGGTTGGACCCCCGAGTTCAACAAGCGACCTGTTGCCGCCTCCAAGCCATCCGATGGAAAATCCGTCGCCTCCGGAAAAACCCTCGCCGAAGGCAAGACCTTGCGGCCCGTTTCGCAGGATTCCGATATGCAGGGCCTTCTCGGTCACTACTGGTTCGGTGCCTACTACTCGCCTTGGCAGTTCGCTCAATTCGGCTCCACCGAGACAGCGTCGAATTCCTACGGCTTCTACTGGCATGCCGATCAGATGGTCTGGCAGGAAGAGTCCGGCAGCGACCAAGGACTCACCTTGTGGTCGGCCTTCGTCCTCTCGCCGCAGCAAAACATCTCCAAGCTCCCATTCCAGGTGAACTCCGGCATCGTTTACAAAGGCCTTGTTCCTACGCGTGACAATGACATCACCATGCTCGGCTTCGTTTATGGAAATTTCAGCGACGATTATGCCGACTCCGTGGCGGCGATCGGCGCAGGTTCGCCTTCCTATGAGATCGCCATGGAGGCTGGCTATCGCTTCCAGATTACCAAATTCGCCTATGTTCAGCCGAATGTACAGTGGATCATCAATCCCGGCGGCACAGGAAACATTCCGAACGCCCTCGTCTTGGGTGCTCAAATGAATGTGACATTCTAAAAAATGCCACGAACGCTCCAGGCCCTGTTTCTTGCTGTGACAGGGCTTGTTTCGTCGGCGTTGCCGATCCACTCAGGCGAAGCCAAGCCCGACTCTGCCCTCCCTGATCATCTGTATCGGAGCGACACCATTGTGCTAAAAAGCTGTTCTTTCAAATAACCATGAATGCACCCACCAACATTTCCTGCCCGTGCATTCCCGAAAAATCCCTTCCGCAAGGCGATGCGATTCCCGACTCCCTCGCTCTTTCCGCTCCCGTTTTGATGCAGCAAGGCTGGTTGGATGCTCCGCAGGCGGATTTCCTTGCAGCAGAAATCCGCGTGGGATGGACGCCTTCCCATCTCGTGGTCCTCGCTGAAATCCAAGACCGGGATATTTTCACTCAAGCCACTGGTCCGAATGAAAGGACATGGGAGCTTGGCGATGTGTTTGAGATGTTCCTGAAGCCAGAAGACCGCTCCGATTATGTCGAGCTTCATGTCACCCCGCCGAATTTCCGCCTGCAACTGCAGATCGAATCGCCAGGCAAGCCAGCTACGAAGTTGAATGACGGTGTTTTCTCGAGTCGTGTGAAAATCGACACCGCAAATCAAAAATGGACGGTTTACGCAGAGGTTCCCGCCTCACTCGTGAGCGGGCGAGAGCACATCGAGGCTGGCGAGTCCTGGCTTTTCTCCTTCAGCCGCTACGACGCCTCCCGCGACGGCCGTCCGCCAATCCTTTCCTCCACTTCACCGCACCAAGCCATAAATTTTCATCGCATCCACGAGTGGGGAAAAATCACCTTCTTCTCATAACTCAGTGCGGTTTCCGAAAGCGATCGGTATCTCAGAGTGATCAGCGTGTGGTAACAAGTTGAATCAGACTGCCAATGAGACCGAGGCTGCTAAAAATCACAAACCCCAGTCCGACAGAATAAAAAGCATACCCGTCCGCCCCCTTGCCCTCCGGGCTTGTTCAACCATGGGTGCAGTCGAAGGGCTCGTTGGTCCGGGTTCAAGACATAGGCAAC
>DGXZ01000081.1:38508-48870 GCA_002396485.1 Spartobacteria bacterium UBA5019 | reverse complement strand
AAAGTTTTTGGGCCACGCTCAAAACCGAGTGCTTTGGTTCAACGCTTCCAGAAACCAGAGAACAGGCCAAACTCATGGTTTTCGACTACATCGAAGGCTTCTATAATCGAACACGCTTGCACTCGGCCCTCGGCTATAAATCCCCGCTGGACTTCGAATCCCCCCTGAACCATAAACCCGAATAACCAAAAAGCCCCTCCACGCGTTTTCGAGGAAAGATCAGTGGCTCCTCGGAGCGGATGCCTCTTTCTGCTGTGCCACGGGAGGCTCAGCCACCAAGCTTGCCGGAATCCTTGGCACCAAACCTCCCGAGGAAATGGTTTGGATTCCGGGTGGTGAGTTTGAAATGGGAGCGATCGACGGCGATGCCTTGGCTCGTGAGGATGAGAAGCCCCGCTCAGCTTTCAGAGGCATGTGCAACGCGTTTGCAGGGCGAAGTCGTGCCATCACTGCGCAGACCAATGGAGGAGTAATTAAGAGGGCGGGCGAAGCCTCGTGACTGAGTCTTTGAGTCCCGAAGGCGCAGTGTTCATCGGGTCAGGAACACTCGCGAGAAACTGGATCAGCACGAAAACATCCTTCGACCGCCTCGCCAAGTTCAGGATTTTCGAGATGCGCCTGCATGCCACTCATGATGAAATCTTGCAAAGAGGAGGAACCGTCGCCCAAGAGAAAACTCGTTTCCTGGCAGCCATCGAATCATGTCAGGATCGTGGGTCTGAATGCCTGGACCTCTGCATTCTAGCGTCAGCTTTGAGTTCAGTTTCGAGGATATCGACCATGCTGGCCGAGTTTTCTGGTGGCTGTTTTGAGGCTCATCCCTTCAATGCGTGTGTGAACAAATGCAGGCGTATTCGGCGTGTTTGCAATCCGGGCAATTCGAGAGGTTGAGCGTGAACTTTTCGACGATTGCTTTGGCATCGGGGCTGGTTTTGATTTGGACGACAACCGGGAAGTTGTTTCCCTCGGGGACAGTCTGCTCGGAAAGAAGGGTATTGTTGGTTATAGCAAACGACATCTTGACCGGGGCGGAGCGCTCGCCGGTTGTGACTGTGACGACTTGCCCGGCTGGTGCGAGGGGTTTCAAGGCATCATCGACGAAGGTGATCTGAACCTTGCGATCCGCGGTGACGAAGAATTCCGCGTGCGGTTCGATGGATACAAGAAGTCGGCCTCCGTTTGGACCGGCGACTTTCTTTTCATGGCTATGGTTTTTGCCCGCATGGAGCGTGAGGGAGCTAAGGATGGCGATGGCGAGCGGCAGGATGCGTGTGGTTTTCATGTTTTGGTGTTTGGTGAGTTGTTATTACGAAAATGGCCGTGACAGGGGGATCGCTTTGGGAGCTGTTGGACGCAGAAAAAAAATGGATACTCAATAAGTTTTAAGCAGCACATTCTCCGTGATCTCTGTGTCCTCTGTGGTTAATTTTTCTGATTTGTTTTATTGTGAAGCGGCGGCTTGGCGTGTGATCGCACACAGAGCGGCCGATTTGGCGAATTTGAAAAAAATCAAAGGCGTAATCAGGAAATCCAGGAGTGTCGATGAGATGAGGCCGCCGACAATCACAACGGCAACTGGGTGCAGGATTTCCTTGCCCGGCTCATTCGCAGCCAGAACAAACGGCAGAAGTGCTATGCCAGCTGAGAGGGCAGTCATGAGGACTGGAACCATCCGCTCCAGCGTGCCCCGCTCGACCATTTGGCGTGTGAATTCTTCGCCTTCGTGGCGCATGAGGTGCAGGTAGTGCGAGAGCATCATAATACCATTTCGGGCGGCAATGCCTCCGACGGCGATGAATCCGACCAGTGTGGCGATGCTGATGTTGTCTATGACTAACCATGTGAGAACCAAGCCTCCGAGGAGGGCGAGCGGGATGTTGAGCAAAACCTGGAGCACCAGTGAGAGGCTTTGAAAATATCCGTAGAGGAGAAAGACGACTACAAAGAAAACACCGACACTCAGGATGGCTATGCGCCGAGTGGCATCGCGTTGGGCCTGGAATTCGCCCTCGTAGGTGACGAAGTAGCCCTCGGGGAGCTGCACTTTGGCTGAAACCTCGCTTTGGAGATTGTGCACAAGCGCGCCGACATCGCGCACGCTCGGCTTGATGGCGATGGTAAAGCGGCGCTGGCCATTTTCACGAAAGATCACATTAGGGCCCTTGGCCTCGCGCACATCTGCCACAGTGCTCAAAGGAAAGTAACGGCCACTGTCGGCTTGGATGGGAAGCTGGGCGATGCGTTCCGGTGAGTCCCGCCAGTACAGAGGCAGGCGGAGCACGAGGTTGATGGCGCGCTGATCCTCTCGCAGTTCGGCGATTTCCTTGCCTCCGATGAGTGTGCTCAGGCGTGTGTTGAGGTCGCCGGGTGCGATTCCGTAGGCCGCACAGCGCTCCCGGTCGGGCTCGATCCGGAGCTGCGGGATCAAGGATTGCTGGTCGAGCTTGGCATTCTCAAAGCCGGGAATTTTCTTCGCGAGGGTTTGAATCTGAGTGCCGATATCTCGAAGGGTGTCGAGATCGGGGCCGAAGACCTTGATGGCCACGGGCGCGGAGACACCACTCATCATGTGCCCGATGCGGTCGGCCAGCGGTCCTCCGACAACAGCAAAAACGCCGGGAACCGACTTCACCCGGGCGCGGATGTCATCGAGAATTTCTTTCCGGGAGCGCTCCTTCTCCCCATGCTCCGATCTGCGGAAGTCCACATCGAATTCGGCAGTCGAGACAGGAACCACATGATCGCCGCGTTCCGCTCGCCCAAGGCGGCGTCCGACTTTTTGGACTTCGGGCACAGAGAGTATTTGCTCTTCGATGACATCCGAGATGCGGTTCATTTCATCGAGCGAGGTGCCGGGCGCCGATGTTGCTGCAATAAGCGCTGTCTCCTCCTTGAACGAGGGGAGAAAATCCTTTCCCATTTTGGGGTAGAGTGAGAATGCCGCGAGAACGGCCATCCCAAGCCCGGCCAAAACCGGCCAGGGATGCTCGAGTCCGATCCTCAGTGCGGTGGCTTGCAAAACCCGTTTCATGGCTCGAACGATCCAAGTCTCCTGATGCTCGATAGTGGGCTTCGGATTGAGAAGGAATGAGCAAAGAACCGGAATCAAAGTGAGGGATACCAAAAAAGAAGCCAGCATGCTGACGATGGTCGCTACGGCAATCGGGGTGAATAACTTTCCCTCAACACCTGTCAGCCCCAGTAAAGGAACGAAGACCAAAACAATGAGGAGTGTCGCGTAGAAGATCGAACTCCGCACTTCGCGCGAAGCGCGGGCGATGACTTGAATGCGAGGTTCTGGATCGGTCCGGGCCGCGTTCTCCCGCAGACGCCGAAAGACATTTTCCACATCCACGATGGCGTCATCCACCACCATCCCGATGGCAACGGCCAAGCCGCCGAGTGTCATGGAATTCACGGAAATCCCGAACCATTGGAAGGTCAGCATCGTCATCCCGAAACTCATGGGAATGGCTGTGAGGGTGATGAATGTTGTTCGGAAATTCAGGAGAAACAAAACCAACACCAAAGTCACCATGATGGCTGCTTCGACTATGGCTTTTTTGAGATTCCCAATCGCATTGTCGATGAAATCTTTTTGCTGAAAAAGCACGATGGTCTCAACGCCTTTCGGTAGGCTTGATTCGAGTTCGTCGAGGGCTGCTTTCACTTTCCCGGTAAGTGCTCGTGTGTCGAATCCCTGCGCCTTTGTCAGGGACATGATGACGCCGTAGGTGGGAGTTTTTTCGGGGGCCTGGCTTATCGTCGCATCGCCGCGCATTGGCTCGATGCCCCAGACGACCTGCGCCACATCGGCAATGCGAACAGGACGGTCGCCGATGCGTTTGATCGCCGTCTGTCCAATAGCGTCCAGATCGGTCGTCATGGCCAGATTGCGAACCATGACTTCCGTGGCACCAGTGCTCAGAAACCCGCCAGTGCTGGTGTTTGCGGCATTGGCTGCCGCAGCTTCAAGTTCCGCAAGTGTGACCCCGTAGGCCTGCATGCGGTAGGGATCCGGCTGAATCTCCACTTGGCGGATGCCGCCGCCCATGTTGAGCACTTCCGCGACACCGGAGATGTTTTGGAGGCGGCGCTTGATCGTCCAATCCGCGATCGAGCGAACTTCGCTTGGAGTCAGATGGCCCGGCTCGCCCTTGGGAATCGTTGATCTCACGCCAACGAGAAGGATTTCTCCCATGAGGGAAGCGGCGGGAGTCATGAACGGCTGAATGCCTTCCGGCAATTGTTCCCTCACCGTCTGCAGGCGCTCCTGCACGAGAAGGCGGCTTTTTTGGAGATCGGAATTCCAGTCGAACTCAGCGTAGACGAGGGAGAGCGAGACATCGGAATTCGATCGCAGTCGGGTCAAGCCTGCAACGCCCATGAGTGCCGTCTCGATCGGTTGTGTGACGCGGGTTTCCACTTCCTCGGGAGCCAGTCCCGGCGCCTCGGTGAGAATGACAACGGTCGGCTTGGTGAGGTCGGGAAGCACTTCCACGGGCAGGCGGAGTGCCGTGAAAATCCCAAGCAGCAGAACGAGGGCTGAAATTCCCAGCACCAGGCCGCGATGTGCCAGCGACCATTCGATGAGTCTATTCAGCATGGCGGCCTTTCCTCCGGGAGGCGACGATGACCAGCAGCACAAACAAGCCTCCGCTCACGAACATCCAGAACCGGCTTGGTTCGGTTTCTTGAGCTGTTTCAGAAGGTGTCTTGGTTTGTTGTGGCAACTCCGAGCCGTCCTCTGCGTGCTCGTGCCCGTGCGCCGCGTCGAGGGCTTCTTTCAGCGACAGTGTTCCAGCTCCGGCAAAGGCGAGCGAGTAGGCCCCGCGGGTCACGATCTCGTCGGCGGGGAGCAGACCGGACACGATTTCTGCGCTGCTGGCGTTCATGCTTCCGACAACAACTGGGGTTTTGACGAAGGCATTCGGGATTTCAAAGTCCCTCACATAGACGAAGCGGTTTGAGGCATCCCCCTGCAACGCGGTGCGGGGAATTGAAAAAACGCCCTCCTTTTTTCCAACGACAATTGAAAACTCGGCGCGCATTCCCGGGCGAAGGGCAAAATCGGGATTGTTGACATGGAATGCCGCCTCGACCGTGTCGCTCCCGGCATCCGCCATAGCACCCAGATGCTCCAATTCCGCATCGAAAGTTCTTCCCGGGACCGCTGAGACGGAAATCCGCGCCGTTTGTCCTTGTCTCAGTTGCCCTGCCAGATGCTGTGGCACACGGGCGATGGCATACACTTCCGAAAGATCCAAAACCTCTGCCAGGACTTTCTCGGGATCAACCGGCTCGCCCGGCGCGATGTGCGTCTCGCTCACGAGTCCTGAGATCGGGGAGGGGAGTGCGATGGAAGGCGGTGGGTTGCCTGGTTGTCGGCTCTCAACCAGAATGGCCGTCTGCCCTTTTTCGATTGGGTGGTCGTTTTTGATATAAACTTCGAGTGCGCGTCCGGGAACTCGGCTGCTGATCACTGCGCGACGGCCGGGATAAATTTCGATCTCTCCCAGTGCAAAAAGGCTCTTCTCAAAGGTCGTTTCTTCGATGACTTGGGTTTCGATGCGCAGGTTTTTGACTCCGTTTTCATCGAGGATGACGGTTTTGCTCGAGCCTGATCCTGTGGCTGCGGGGAGTGTGGAAGAAACAAGAAGGAACAGTAAAAAAATCGATTTCATGGATTGGTCTTAGTTTTGCCGAGGGCACCGAGCCACTCGCTGTAGGCGAGGAAGTACGCTTTGCGGGCTTCGAGATCGGAAAGTTCGATTTCAGCAAGGCGGTCACGCGCTCTAAAGACGGCTTGGAGGTCCACCTCGCCACGGGCATAGGCCGCCTCACACTCCCGAACATGCTCGCTCGCGGTCGGAAGAACCTTGGCGCCGAATTGCGAAGCGGACCGGAAACGAAGGGACATGACGCGATGGGTGAGAAGAATCTGGTTTTGCACGGCGAAGCGGAGGGATTCCAATCTCGCGCTCATGCGTTTGCGAGCGGCTTGCCTTTCAGCAACCTTGCCAGAGCCGCTTTGCCAGAGGGGCAGGGGAATGCTGAGCTTCAGACCTGCGAGTGCCTCGGGTTCGATACCCGTGGGGTTGTCTCGGAATCTTTCCCCTTCCACAAAAACTCCCACGCCCACATCGTCCCAGCTCGTGGCTTTCGAGAGTGAGACATCGGTTTCGCCCGAGCGCACAGCCATCTCCGCGAGTTCCAAGTCCGCGCGGGTCCCCGCAGGCCTGGACGCTGGAACAGACTTCGGTAGGATGAGCTTTTGGTTGAGGGTAAAATCGGCGTCTGCCGACAGTCCGAGCCATTCGCTCAATCGCGCGGAGGATTCCATTTCGAGGCCGCGCAGAGATTCCGCCTTCGCTTGAAGTTTGGATGCAGACAGCTTTGCCTCCTGCAAATCGAGTTTCGAGCGGAAGCCTGCATCCACGCCATCGGCCACGGTTTTCGTGAAAGCCTCCGCCAACTCTGCCTGCCGGCTTGAAATCGCGAGCGCCTCGCGCGCAGCGGCGAAATCAGAGAAGGCCTTTCGAACGAGCAAGGTGAGTTGCCATTCTTTTTCCCGCACTTCCCATCCGGCCATCTGCACGTCCAAATACGAAAGCTTCCGCTCCAAGCGAAGTCGGCCTGTCAGGGGAAATCTTTGCATGATTCCTGCAACCACACGCCCCTCGAAATCCTGCCCGGCAGCGAACTCGGCTTCCAATTCCGGGTTCGGCAGAAGGCCGGCTCCGCACGCCCGGCCCTCCGCCTCCTGCAAGAGAAAACGCGCCGCCGCGAGTTCCTTGTTTCCCTTTATGGCCAATGCCACCGCAGAGTCGGCGGTGAGCGGGATTTTGGACGAATCGGCCTGCAGCGGTGGGAAGGCGGTTCCCAGAATCAGGCAAAAAATGGCGATCGCGCACGGCAGTCTGTAAGTCGATGGAAAGTGCCTCACGCGAGTGTCAACGAGAGTGAATCGCCAAATCCCTCACGCGTTTTGATTTTTTCCGAGAAATTTCCGGAGCTTCTCGCGGGCGCGGTAGCATTTCACTTCCACAGCCTTTGACGAAATCCCCAAACGCCGCCCGGCGTCTTCGTGCGACATCCCCTCGAACGCCGTCAGTACCAGAGGCTCGCGTAGGTGAATGGGCAGATTGGCTATGGCTTCCTGCAGGCGTTCCGTGGCCTCATCCTGCAAGGCGCTGGTAGTGGATTCCGGCATGCTCCAAGCTTCATCCAGCGGAATGTTTTGGTTCTTCTGCCGCTGCGCGCGGCTTCGGAAATAATCCAGGCAAATGTTGCGGGCTATTCGATAGAGCCAAGCCGCAAAGTGGGCTCGCGGCCGGTATTGCTGAATCTGGAAAAACGCACGCACAAAAGTTTCCTGGGCCAATTCCTCGGCATCGCGGTGGTTTCCCGTCATTCGCCAAATGAAGCACGTCACTTCCGCATGGTGCCGCTTCATAAGCAGGTCGAGCGCCGCAGTCTCACCAGCCTGCAAGGCGGCGACATCCGGCCAATCCGGATCCTGAGTGATGGCTTCCGGCATGCCGAATCAGTCCCGGCGTGTGTTTTCGGAGAGACCCTGGACGGTCAACTCGATGAGGTGCCCGTATTGCTCCGTATCCAAGACCTCCTTCAACTCGAAGATGTGCTCCAAGGTCGCCTTCTGAAGTTGTCCCATGGCGTTGTGAATCTCCGCCACGGACTTCTCGACCGAAGGCGAGTAGGATTTGTCTGTCAGGATGCTCTCGGCCAGTTCGCTATTGGTCAATCGGATGACCTCCTCCAGATGCCGCTTCGTCTCCTCATAGCGCCGCTCGGATGCCAGGCTGCGCCGTTCCTGCTCCGCAGTCATGTTCAGCTTTTTATGAATCCACTCGTGGTAATCCCTCGCCGGATAAGACTCATCCCGGCTCACAAGTCGGAGTGTGAGGAACGAACTCGCTGCGGAAATGATCGCAATCGCCGCCAGAGCGAGAGCCAGAGGCAGAAGTCGTGGTCTCATTTTCTTAATGCCAAAAAATGATTCGGCAGTCCCGAGGCGGAAGAAGAAAAAACTTCCAGATCAAGATTTCGTGCCGCAACGCGGGAATTCTTCATGTCCGGGGCGGCCCAAATTCCCAGTGCCACTCCCACGCAAGACGCCACACAGGCCGCAGCCAAAGCCAGGCGAGCGGCGCCAAAATCCAACAACCCCCACTGCCAAAAAGGTTCCGCAGTTGAAATGCACGCCACCGCCTGACGATGGCGAATTTCCCGCCACACGCCCGAGCGAAAGCTTTCAAAGTCCGGTTCGCTCAGATTGGCAGAGGCCAAATTGGAGAAATCGCGTTCAAGAGGATCAATGGGTTTCATACATCCACTTAACGCAGCAACTACCCCGAAGCCCTCATTTTTTTCATCCGGCGCCACTTTTCGTGGATTGCGAAAAATGCTCACTCCTCGAGTTGTTTTCGAGCAACGCCGACTCATCAGCTCAAGATTATTTTCCAAAGAGAAAACCGGGCACTCGATCGGCAGGTCTCCTCATCGGTCAGGTTGCTCTCGAAGTTTTAAAAAGTCTTACACCGACAAGTGGCGAGAGGTCATTGGCTCGCAAAGGCGCTGGGGCATAAAAAATTCACTATTCCAATCACTTAGCCCTTAAGACTCGTGTGTTTTCATGCCGAGGTGATCGCATTTCCAGCATTTCAAAGCCATTCATTGGAAAAATTGGCCGACGCTTGGAGGATGCCTCTCGCTTGAATAGGCGATCGTAACGATTGGGCGGTAAATCTCGGTGGGGCAGGGAATGTTTTGCATTTCTGGCTGCGTTTAACTTGGCTTTTAGCAATAATAGGCATATTGCTCTGAGATAGTTGGCCGGTATCATCACATGGATTCAGAAAAAAAAATGCCCAAGTCGAGTGTGTTGCCGGCTAGGAAGTCGAAGGTTTTTCAGAAAGAGCCTGAAACTGCCTCCGAATCTCCGATCTGGGTTCCTCCATCCTTTGTCGCACGCGATCACCAAGCATCCCCCGAGCATGGGCGAGTTTTCAAATTCAAAAAGCCATCATTCACTCCCAAGCCCTCTCAGTCCCTTGCAGCGCCTTCCGAAGAAACGGCACCTGTGGAGTCCAGCTCTCCCCTCGAGGATTTCCAGCCGGCATCCTTTGCTCAGGATCATGCAGCCCCCAAAATATCGCCTGTCCGTGTGGCATCGATTTTTGCAGCTTTGCTGATTTGTTTTGTCCTCGTTGGCTGGTTGGCTTACCATCAGGGCTTTATGGCTTCTCAGAACCGTCTGGCGGAGTTGCGCATGGAGTTGCCGCCCCCGATCCCTCCAGAATTTCAGGCCACCATCGAGTCCGCCTTGCAGGCTTACAGCAAAGGAAATGCTGCCGATGCAGTGGAAAAGTTATCCGGGGTTTATCGAAAGAACCAAACTATTCCATCCACTTGCTACCTCATGGCCCTCACTGCCATACAGAGTGGAAACCTGACGCTTGCCAGCGAAAAAGTGGACGAATCGATTTTGAAAGGCGAGAGGCTTTCCGACTCCTTGGCCCTCAAAGCTGCCATAGAAATGGAAAAATCAAACAAAGGTCGAATGGGAGACCCCATGGTGCGTGCGGAAAGTCTCCTTCGATCTTCCATGGCGGCGGATGTTTCAAATCCCCGCCCCTACATCGAACTCGCGTCCTTGCTCCGTTTTCAAGGTAGAAACGACGAAGCCCGCCAATTGTTTGAAGCCGCCAGTGCGCGCCTTAATCCTGTTGAAGGCCAAGCCTTGGTCGAGACCTCGCTCTCGCTATTGAATCTCCAGCAAACCCCGAACGACAAGTTGCCGGAGAATTGGGATACCGACAAAGACCAGCGCTCACTCATATCCGCTGCCTATGTTGCCATGCGCAAAAACGACATCCCGGCTGTCAAAGCCTTGCTTGCAAAATCAAGAGAGCGCTTGTCGCCAGCGCTTTATGCTTATCTCATGAATGATCCAGCCATGCGGGTTTTTGCTAAAAACCCCCAGATGTCCGACCTCTTCTGAGCAGAATTCCGGCATAAATGGTTGCTCCCGAGCAGAGCATCATTCCAGATCCGTGAGCCTTGCAATGCACCCGCCGGCGTCTTGGAATATCATGCCTCGCGGGAATTGTGACAAAATTGTCACAATATGGGTCTTTAGCATTCGCCTGTCAAATGCAGAAGTTCCCGCTTGTCTCAATGAAAACCAAAGCAAAAAACATTCCCGGCCTGAATACGGAGCGCAAAGTCTCGGCTATCGTCGGCAGAGGTGCCCGCTCAAAGAATCGCAAAAGAACAAAAATTTCGCCCACTTTTGTATCGATCCCAGCTTTCCAGCAAGTGGACGAGGAAGAAGAACAT
>DGXZ01000081.1:37880-38316 GCA_002396485.1 Spartobacteria bacterium UBA5019 | reverse complement strand
CATTTTGAGGAGTCTCCCGAATATTTCCACACCGGGCAATTTCAGGTTCAGAAGGCCTTCAAGCCCACGGGCTCGAGTGCCCGGAAATCCCAAGCAAAGAAAGCAGCGCATACTGAAAATGCTTGGGTCTCTATCAAGCCCGCCGGCAAATCTCAAAGAAAAGACAAGGACACACCTCCTGTCGGTAGCAGTCCGCAGACCGTCGCATCTTCCACTTCGGATTCGGTTCCACCTCCGCCTCCTCCCACCGTTTCTACAAACCAAGGCCAAAAAAAAGTTAGGGGTTCCAGAGTTCAACCTCCACCTCCGCCCAATGTTTCTCCAAACCGGGAATCCACAACGCGCGATACAGATTCCATTTTTCCTTTTACCATCGAAGAGTCGACAGTGACCTCGGAGAGCGGTGACAAGAACACGGAAAATCCTTCCTCCTCAA
>DGXZ01000081.1:18014-37697 GCA_002396485.1 Spartobacteria bacterium UBA5019 | reverse complement strand
CACGGAAAATCCTTCCTCCTCAAGGCGCCGAGCGACCAACCCAGTAAATTTTAAAAAAATTCTCTTCACCCGTTCCCGTATACTCGCCGCTGCCGCTGTTTTCGTCGTGCTTCTCACGGGATTGATTCTGGGCAAGCTCCCGTCTGCTTCATCTATTGAAGGTGAGAAGCGCGCTCTGGCCGAGCCAAGCCCGCAACTCGTCAAGGAACTCAACGAAGCTCTTGCTCTCATCGAGACTGGCCAATCCAGCCAAGCTCTTCAAAAAATCCAAGCTCTCAGCGCCGAGCATCCCGATGTCTCGTCGCTCGATTACCTTGCGGCCCTCTCCGCCATGCAGGCGGGAGACTTCCAGACGGCCCAGGAAAAAGCCGCTCTCTCGATCACAAAAAACCAAAAGGTCTCGGATTCGTTGGTGGTTCTTTCCATGGCCGAGTCCCGTACCGGAGCGGGTGGAAAATCCTCGCTGCGCGATCCAAAAATCGTGCGCGAATCCCTGCTCCGCGAAGCCGTGAATGCGGATGTCGCCAACCCATTTCCCATGATTGAACTCGCGTCGTTCCTGCGCGGTCAGAAGCGCGACGACGAAGCCCTGGAGTTGCTCCGCGCCGCCAATGCCCGCCTGCATCCGATCGACACCCATGTCGTCGTGCAAACTTCGATCGAGCTCATGAAACTCCAGCAAACGCCGGACGAGGAACTCCCCGCCGCCTCCAGCGAAGGCTCGATCACCGAAATCTTTTCCTCTGTCTACATCTCGCTCCGGAAAAAAGATTACAAACAAGTTGCCATCGCCCTCGAAAAAGGGCGCCACCAAGCGTCACCGGATCTTTTTGCTTATCTCATCCGCGACCCTGTCTTCAAATCTTTCCAGACCGAGCCTATCATGGCGCAAGCTCTGTGACGGGCGGTTTTTAGACTGGTCTTTTGTATCCTGCAGAGACGCCGCTGCGCGACTGAAGTTTGCGACGCCAAGGGCCTGGCAGTCCCTACCTAGGGTTATGAAACGACGCTGCTCTCCGACCCGGAGGCTACAAGCCAGAAGGGCGGCAGAACAATGAACACGCACTGCACCAGGCCACACTACAGTAAAAGATATTCTGTTTCGTCAAACTTGGGAAGGTGGCGGGGACTTTTTGGGAACGGAAGCGGCGGTAGATTGAAAAATCCGCGCAGTCTGTTGTGATGATTTGCGCCTTGGGATTCTGTTCGGACGGGACAACGATCGATGCATCGCCGACGTCTATCGTGGGATACTTGAGCATGAGTTCCTGTGTGCGGGTGGGATTTTCTGGCCATGGGCGCTAAAGCCTGATGGAGCCGTTGCCCACCAAGCTGGGCAAGGCGTGAACGGGTTTGGTGTTGCCTCCCAGATTCCAACAGGCTTCGCCAAGCACAATCTCGCTTGTGTGGATCGGGCCTTTGACTTTTTTGAGCACCCCACGGGCGATTCGCGGTTGGAGGGGAAGTAACAATGGATATCCCAGATTGGCAGGGATATCCCAGCAGGTTGGGCTTTGCACCGCAACAGAAGGGGGCATAGCCGTCGCGGCCGTGATGACACTAATTCATGCCTCAATCGGGCTCATCCTTTTTCCTCATCCCGCCATTTTATTGGGTGATCTCAGGATGTCTGAGCCTAAAGGATCGATGCTTCGGCACAGCTAACCAACCCACTGGAACGGCCAACCAACGCCTCTGCACGGCAAGCTAACGCAGTCGCACGGCGTGCCAGAGGTAGAAAAAGGCTTGGTAGATGGCGTTATTTGTGAGGTCACGACTACAGGCGCAAACGCGCCAATAAATTCTCATCAAAAAATCAGAAAAAACTTTCTCTCCCCCAGCGGATGTCCGACCGGACTTGTTAGGCTCCCGGCGAAATGATCACCAAAATTCTATACCTCATCCAGTCGACGCTGCTCCGCCTCCGCCCGCAGCGCCTTTTCCAGAACCACTCAGCGAAGCAAGAGGAGTTTTGTTTCGTGCCGAAAAATCAGCCACCCTCTCAGCGATGAAATTCCCGCCCCCTGCTCTTTCCATTCAAGGCAAGCGGAGGAATCCATCACCGCGCGAGGACTTGTTTGTCAAAATCGCAGCCGGTGCGTTTATCATGCTCACAAGCTCGATTTGGATTCTTGGTGATAGGTGTCGTCATAAATTATTGATAGAGATAAGTTTGTTGCGCTATTTTCAGACGAACCGAGACTTGGCCTTATCGCAGGATTCTATGACAAACTATCGACAACCATCTACACATTGCGCGAGGATCGAGCACGAATCATATCTGTAAGGAGGGCAAGAGAAAATGAAGAAGCAATCTGCAATGACAGCACAAGAATTTGAACAGCGATTTGATGAAGGCGAAGATGTTACTCCATTCATCGATATGTCCTCGATCCACCGCCCCGGGGTGGAACCTCGTCGCGTGAATGTGGATTTTCCAGAGTGGATGATTGAGAAGCTGGATTGGCAGTCCCGATTGATCGGCGTGAGTCGGCAGGCGCTTGTCAAACTCTGGATCTCCGAACGAATTCAGAAAGAGCAACAGATTCAAAAAAGCTTGGCACCACGTGCTCTGGCTTAGTCATAGGAACTGGGTTCAAGGTATAAATTATTGATATTTAATTGCATTAAGCATGCCTTTGAATTCGGCAAGTGCAAGAATTTGCCCTGCATTTTGACACACTGGGTTTCGCGGAGTTGCCGAGGGGTCATTGCTATGAGGCGCTGATGCCGACGAGGACGTCGGCGTTCGTGCGGGAACTTTTCTCAGTGTCTTTGTGTCTCCGTGAGAGGATTGCCCTGCAGGCGATGTGGTGGTCCTCCTTCGCGCTGCGCGGCTGCTACGTGATTTTAGTTACTGGAAGCGGGCTTGGTTTTTCCTAAAAATCGAGTTCAAAAAACGCCGTAGCGGAACCGGGACTCCTTGGTCAAAAAGGATTTTCACGCAGCGACGGGTTCTTCGAGGCTTGCGGAGGTTTATTCCAAGACGGCTTCGACTTGGCCGAGCCCAACGCCGGGGAACCACTCCAAAAATTCGTCCACAGAGGCTCCGTCTTCCAGGTTTTCAAACAAAGCCCGGACGGGAACTCTGTTCCCCGAAAAACATAAGACCCACCGACCTTGTTGGGGCTTTGCTCAACGCCTTTGCACTGCAGTCAGAAGTTCGTAGAAATACGATACCAAGGGGGGATCACCTTCAACCAAAATTCCTATTCTAACAGACTTCGCCGGGGGGTAGTCAGAAGGAAAGACGTCAGTCTCATACATTCACACATCTTGTTTTGATCCGTCAGTGTTGCATGAGCTGCTGCGCTCCTGCGGACTCAAAGTGTCGACCATCTAAAAAACAAAAGTTGCTCGAGATTTTGTTCGAAGCAAGGCGAAGACGAAAAAGACGGAGGTCCGAAGACCTCCGCCTTTAATAAACAATCGAATGGTGGCAAACTATTGTTTGTCGAGAACCGCATTCCACTCGTCGATGCGTTTTTTCTCGGCTGCGAAGAGGGCGTCTGTTGGATCGAGGATTTCGATTTTCTCGATCGTGTCGCCCATGCGGATCGCGTCGATCACATCCTGGCCCTTCGTGGTGAATCCAAAGACCGTGTGGCGTCCGTCCAAGTGCGGAGTGGGTACATGGGTAATGAAAAACTGGCTGCCGTTTGTTCCTGGACCCGCGTTCGCCATGGAGAAGATGCCAGGCTTGTCGTGCTTCAGGCCGGATTTGAACTCGTCTTCAAAACGGTAGCCCGGACCCCCACGGCCAGTTCCGGTGGGATCGCCGCCTTGAATCATGAATTGGGGAATCACGCGGTGGAAAGTGATGCCGTTATAGTATCCGCGATTGGCCAAGTTGAGGAAGTTGGCCACGGTCACGGGTGCTGCCGAAGGTTGAAGGGTGGCCTCGATAGGGCCTTTATTAGTTTTAACGATGATGCGGATGTCTTGCATGGAGGCAGTGTCTGTCGCTGAGAGGGAGGTGATTGTCAAACCGAGAAGCAGGGATGAGAGAAATCGTTTCATAGTAGACAGGCATTATGCCCTGTATATTGGGGAATCTCAACCGCAAGTTCAAACACCTCTGCCGACGAGGTGATTCGTGAGGACCGAGGATCCCACCAACGCGCTTAAAAAATTAAACCCTCTCGTTTGGTTTGCTTGAAATAAAACTTGGCTATCGCTTTGGCCTTATGACAAACCTCATCAGCCATCCCGCCAACATCCAATGTTTCCATGCGCTTTGTTATTCCGCTTTTCTGCATTCTCTGGGTGGAGGCCTGCGGGTTTTTCTGGAGCAAACTCGGCTGTTCGCCTACATCGATAGCCTTCACCTCACAAACGTATACTTAGAAAATGCAAAAAACCCTCGATAGCCTCATCAAACTCTCTCGCGAAATCGGCAAGGAGGAGCGTCGTCTGGCGATCCTCGGAGAAGGCAATACCAGTGCCGATCTAGGTGATGGCACATTCCTCGTGAAAGCATCCGGCTCCAGCCTCTCCACGCTCGATGAAAACGGGCTCACCCGCGTTCGCATGGAGACAGCTCTCGCGGCTCTCGATGATTCCGCACTCACCGACTCCGGCGTGCGAACAGTTCTGGAGGCCTCCCGGTTCGACCCAGCATCCAAGCTCCCATCGGTGGAAACCTTCATGCACGCCATCTGCCTCTCGGAAGGTGGCGCGAAGTGGGTTGGCCACTGCCACGCCGAATCCGTGCTTTCCATCTTGGCGTCCATCCACGGCGCGACTCCGTTTCTCAAACACGTCTTCCCCGATGCCATCGTCGTTTGCGGACGCCACCTCGCCGTTGTGCCATACATCGACCCCGGTTTGGAACTCGCCCGCAGTGTCCGCGCCTCCCTGCGCCAGCACATGGCAACACACGGTGCTGCTCCCAAGGTCATTCTTCTTGAAAACCATGGTCCCGTGGCCCTCGGCGCGAGCGACACCGAGGTTTTCAATATCCTTCTCATGCTCGACAAATGGGCGCGCATCCTTTGCACCACACTCGCAATGGGCGGCCCACGCTTCCTGCCGGAAACCGTCAGCGACCGCATAGACAATCGCCCCGATGAACACTACCGACGCGCCCAAATCGCTAAAACCGCTTAAAACTCACAAGTTTTATTATGTCACCCACACGAAGTTTATTTGACCACAGAGCACACAGAGAGCACGGAGGAGATTTAGTGTGCACGGGCGCATTCGCGCTGCGAATGGTTAGCTTTCCTCGAACCTCTCCGCTCCGATTCTTAAAACTGAAAACTAAAAATTGAAAACTCCACTTATGATCAACCTCCCTAAAATCGGCATCCGTCCGACCATTGATGGCCGCCTTGGCGGCGTTCGCGAATCCCTCGAAAAACAAACCATGGCCATGGCCAAGAATACGGCCGAGCTTTTGAGCTCCAAACTTCGCCATCCAACCGGCGAGGCTGTGGAGTGTGTGATTGCCGATACCTGCATCGGCGGCATCCGCGAATCGGCCGCGTGCGCTGACAAGTTCCGCCGCGAAAATGTCGGAGTCTCTCTCACCATCACCCCTTGCTGGTGCTACGGCTCCGAGACGATGGATACCGACCCCCTCACACCCAAAGCGGTCTGGGGATTCAACGGCACGGAGCGCCCTGGTGCGGTCTATCTCGCTGCCGTGCTTGCCGCGCACACCCAGAAGGGCCTGCCCGCCTTCGGCATTTATGGCAGGGATGTGCAGGATGCGGGTGACAACACCATTCCGCCCGATGTCGAAGAGAAACTGCTGCGTTTCGCCCGCGCCGGCCTCGCCGCAGCGACCATGCGTGGCCGTGCTTACTTGGCCATGGGCGGCACATCCATGGGCATCGCCGGTTCCATCGTGGATCCCTCCCTCTTCGAACAATGGCTCGGCATGCGCGTCGAGTCGGTGGACATGACCGAATTCATACGCCGCATCGAACGCGGCATCTTCGACAAAGCCGAATTCGACAAGGCCATGAAATGGGTCAAAGCCAACTGCAAGGAAGGCAAGGATTGGAATGGCGCCGGAAAAAAACGCTCCCGCAAACAACTCGACGCCGAGTGGGAGACCAGCGTGAAGATGTCGCTGATCGCCCGCGACCTGATGGTGGGAAATCCCAAGCTCGCCAAGGCGGGCTTCGGCGAGGAGGCACAAGGGCACTACGCCATCGCGTCAGGCTTCCAAGGCCAGCGCCAGTGGACCGACCACATGCCGAATGGCGACTTCCTCGAGGCGATTTTGAATTCCTCGTTTGACTGGAATGGGCGCCGCGCCCCTTACATTGTCGCAACAGAAAACGACGCCCTCAACGGCGCCGCCATGCTTTTCGGATGGCTGCTCACCAACACCGCGCAAATTTTTGCCGATCTCCGCACCTACTGGAGCCCGGATGCCATCGCCCGCGTGACCGGAACCGATGTCCCCGAAGCGGCAGCGAACGGCCTTTTGCACCTCATCAATTCCGGCCCTGCCGCCCTCGACGGTTGCGGCGAGCAGACCCTCAACGGCGTGCCGGCCATGAAGCCATTCTGGGACATCACCAACGCCGAGATGAACGCCTGCCTCAAAGCCACGAGCTGGCACCCCTCGATCACCGAGTATTTCCCCGGCGGCGGCTGGAGCACACGCTTCGCCACACGCGGCGGAATGCCCTCGACTATGTACCGCATCAACCTTGTGCAAGGACTTGGCCCGGCCCTTCAGATTGCCGAGGGCGAAACCGTTTCGCTCCCCGAAAAAACACACCGCATCCTCGAAGAGCGCACCAATCCGACCTGGCCGACCACATGGTTCGTTCCACGCCTCACCGGTCAGGGCGCCTTCCGCGACACCTACACCGTTATGAACAGCTGGGGTGCCAATCACTGCGTCATGAGCCACGGCCATATCGGAGCCGACCTCATCGCCCTAGCCAGCATGCTGCGCATACCGGTTTACATGCACAACCTCGACGGATCCCAAGTCTTCCGTCCGGCTGCATGGACAGCCTTTGGAACTGCCGACGCAGAGGCCGCCGATTTCCGGGCCTGCCAAAACTTCGGCCCGCTCTACCGGTAAGCGTTTCAATCCATTCCAAAAGAAGGCCAGACGGCAGGAGAGCCAACGCTCTCCTGCCGTCTCATTTTAACCTACCTTCCCCTCTGTTTGAGCAGAGACTCCTCTTGGCGGAAGAAGCTTGGGGCACGCGCAACGAGGTGCTGGGAAGTGCGAAGGCAGCACATCGGCGATGGCCGGAAGGGCGTGGCGAGCAGTTGCGAGCAAGGCAAACATCCGGAAATCCCGGTGCTAATCTGCAATCGCTGCTTTGAGTAGCCTCTCCGGCTTTGAGATTTGGCGACACCCCAGTGGCTCTTGTTCGTCTTTCACAAGCATGCGAAGGGGAGAAGGCAAAAGTTTATACTAATCTTCCCAGAGACTCTGCATTTTTTCCTTATTCAAAAGATGCGAGATTTGCAGATTTTTTCACAAACAGACGCTCATAAAAAAATTCTGGACTTTCGGGTGATATCCCTGGGAAAGGTTGCGAGGTTGAGGTGGTTCAGCCTGCGCTATGAGCGAGGGAGCTCTGGGGGCGTTTTATTTCGCGTCCGGCAGCACCTGTGCGCTGAGGCGGTCTATGCCTGCACGTGCAAATGTGCTGGCGGGATATTTTTTTCGTGCCTGCAGATACCATGCCAGCGAGGGGCCCGGCTGGCTCTGCTTTTCAAGCGCCTCGGCTTTCGCCAGCGTCTGAACAAAATCCGCAGCTTGTGTGGTGAGTGTCGCACGGAGTTGATTGAGTTCGGTGTCGTTGGGAAATTCTTTCTGAGCGGCCTCCACGCTTTCCCATGCTCCGGCGGGATCACCACGTCCGGCGATTTCCTTGGCCTTTAGAATAGCCCCTTCGACAGCGGCCATGCCTTGCAGGACATCGCTCAGCTGTTGTTGTTTCTCAGGATACATTGCGGCCGCAGCGATGAAGCGCAGTTTGTCATTGTAAATCTGGCGGTGGTTTTTCTGGCTGAGTAGACGGTCGAAATCATTCATCGCCTGCTGCTGGACATCCGACTGTGTGAAGATCGTGTTCCCCACTTCAGCAAGGGCTGGGTTGCGGGGCCAGATTTCGGCCGCTGAGCGCAGCTCGGCTTCCATGGCTGATTTGTCGCCTGAGACAGCTGCATTGCGGGCCTTGGCCAGATGCATGGAGCTGATTGTTTTTGCTGTCTCTATTTTTGCGAGCGGTTTGCTGGTGTCGAAATCCTTGGCCAAACTTTCGATTTCCTGCAGCAGTTTTTCGGCCCTTGTCAGGTCATTGACTTCAAGCGCAGCTAGAAGCTCGTTCGTTTTTTGCGAGTATTCCAAGGCTCGCCGCTTCGCCTCTCTGGGCAACAAGCGGACACTGGGCATGTATTCGCCGAGTGCGAAAGTCTCAGCCAGGCGCTCCGTGGCGCTTTGCAATTCGCCTTGTTCAAGTAGAAACTTGTAGGCGTCGATTCCTTCGTTGATGTCGCGAATGGCTTCATTGGCGAGGCTGTCGATTTGGCTGAGCGAGCTGACCAATTTGCTGATGGTCTGAGCAGCGCTGGCTGCGCCTCCCGTGAGGCTCTCGATGCCGAAATTTTCTATGCCCAGCTTGGCACCTTTTGCTGAAAAGGAACTGCCGGATCTGGCGCTTTGGGCTCCATTGTAGATGTTCACATTCGTCCCGTTTCCTCCCGCTCCGGCTCCAACGGCCGCGTCATGGTCCATCATGCCTTCGGTTGCTGAAATCTGTGGATTCAGTTCGCCGGTGATTTTTGCCTGGCCAGCGTCCTTATTGATCGGGAGGGAATCGACCATTTTTTTGTATATGGCGATCGAGTTGTCACCATCCGTGTAGATGGCTCGGTAGAAGCGATTCGCGATAATGACATGCTCGAAGCGGCGTGTGGCGAAATACTGCATGATGAGTGCCTGCAGGTGGCCCTTGGCGGTTAATTCGATGGCCGCAATGCGAAGCTTGTTGTTTTCGATTGTTTGCGCCACGTCGGAGAGTTCGCGACTTGCCGTTGCCATTCTGGCATCGCGTTCGTTTTTTTGATTTTCCTTGGCTACATCCGAGTCCTTCGAACTGGTATTGATCCCGAGCGTTGAGTTTTTTGCAGCCATTTCCTTGTTCCACTCTGCCGATGAGCGCTGTTTCTCAAGGGTCGCATTCTCACGCTTGAGCTTTTCGATCGTTGCGAGACTATTTTGGGCGGCATAAATCGCATCTGACATCGTGCGGCAAAGATTCGCGTCGTCCTTGTATTCGGAGGCCTTCTTCAGGAGCAGAAATGCCGAGTTGATGTTTTGCTTGGTGGCATTGCCCGGCGCGAGCAGGTCCAGTATGCGATCAATCGTCTCCCTGTAGGCCACATCGGCTTGGTTGGTTGCGGCCGGGACGTTCAGATATTTCTCAAAGCGAGCACGGACCAAGCGGTTGTTATTAATGTTCCAAAGCTTCCCATCGTAGCTCATGACTTCGCTGCCGGGATCAAATGCCGGAATGTCGCGTCCTATAAAACCCTCGTTCACTTGGGGAGGGCGGGCTCCGCCAGTGGCTGCTTTTGAGTCGCCCGCCCCCTGGTTTTGCGCGTAGGTTGTAGAAACGATTGTTGAACCAGCGAGGAGAAGTCTAAGCAGCGCTCTCATGATTTGCTGACCTTTCGTGTGCGAAGGATGCCTTTTTCGTCGACTTCCAAGATAAACACCAACTGCTGCTCCTTCTGGATATTCATCGCATTGAATTCAGGCGTGACGAGGATGGGTATGATGTTTTCCTCCGATTCCACAGCAATCAGGCGACCGGAATCCGGGGACCATGCCAGCGACTCAGCGACTGTGCCTTGTAGTTTGTATGTGTTCCCCCTCAGGCTATTTGCATTCTCAAGGTAGGATGCGATATCCAGTGGTGGTGTTGTTCGTGCGGCGTTGCTGTCTTTGGAGCCGAGGAGATGGTTGGCGGCGAAAACAAGAATGCCGACTGCCAATATGCCTAGGATCCAACCCGCGCGCTGAGGGGATTTGCGTTTGCGTGCCATGAGTTCTTGTAATCCCGACTTCGCATTGCTTCAAGACGCTCTTTTGACACACCGCGCTGCGCCGTCGTAGTCTGGACTCACCGTCGTCATGTTGAATTTTCTTATCCGCCGTTCTCTTGTTAGTGTCTTCCTGCTTTTTTGCATCAGCATTGTTTCATTTTTCATGGTGACCCTGGCGCCAGGGAGTCCGTATCCGTGGGGCGAGCTGAATCCCAAGATCACGCCGCAGGTGAAGGAAATGTTCCGCAAGAAATTCCATCTCGACCGTCCTCTGCACGAGCAATACTGGATGAACATGCGCGACCTCTTCACGGGGGAGTTGCGCAGCATCAAGGACGACCGGCCCGTGCTTTCGCGTATCGTCGAGCGTCTTCCCGCAACGGTTCTTTTGAATGTCGCCGCCATCACTCTATCACTCACATTCGGACTTCTCATCGGCGTGTTCTGCGCCCGCCATGCTGGCAGGCCGGCTGATACCCTCACTTCCTTCGGGGTGTTTATTTTCATTGCCGTGCCGACCTTCTGGATCGCAAATCTGGCCATTATAGGCTTGGTCAAATATGCCGCAGTTCCTGTGCTCGGAACACAATCCTACGGCATTGCATTCCCCAATGTCGCTTCGCTCTGGCTCGACCGCGTATGGCACATCGCCCTGCCGGCCACGATTCTCTCACTTGGTGGCATCGCCGTGCAATCCCGCTACATACGAGCCAGCATGCTCGAAACCTTGCGCGAAGGATACGTGCGCACCGCCCGCGCCAAGGGACTCGACGAGGATACGATTTTCTACAAACACGCACTCAGAAACTCGATTCGACCACTCATTACCGGCATCGGTGGCCTCCTTCCCGCGCTTATTGGCGGATCGGTGATTGTGGAAACCATCTTTGCCTACCCTGGCATGGGCCGCCTGGGATACGAAGCCGTGCTGGAACGGGATTATCCGACTCTTGTCGCGCTGAATTTCATCGTGGCGGCACTTGTGCTGCTTGGCAATCTGGTATCGGATCTCCTCTACGCCGTGGTCGATCCCCGTGTTCGGTTGGAGTAGCAGCCAGAGGATTTCATTGGCCGAGGGCAGGCATCCAGATAGCGTTTTGACCATGAAATCAGCATTGGACTGGAAGGCTGCGCTGCAATTTGAGGATATCCGCTACGAAAAAGCGGAGGGCATCGCCAAGATCACAATCAATCGCCCCGAGCGCCGAAATGCCTTTCGACCGCTCACGGTGGATGAAATGCGAAGGGCGCTCCAAGACGCGCGGGATGATGCCTCGATCGGCGTGGTGATTCTAACGGGTGAGGGCGAGTTGGCATTTTGTTCCGGGGGAGATCAAAAAATTCGTGGTGACGCCGGGTATTCGGATGGCGGTGGCGTCGAGCGTTTGAACGTGCTCGATTTTCAGCGGGAAATTCGCACCTGTCCCAAGCCGGTTATCGCCATGGTGGCTGGTTGGGCGGTCGGTGGCGGTCATGTGCTTCATGTCTTGTGCGACCTGACCATCGCCGCTGAGAATGCCAAGTTCGGCCAGACTGGGCCGCGCGTTGGTTCCTTTGATGGGGGCTATGGTGCGAGCTATCTGGCGCGGATTGTGGGCCAGAAAAAGGCACGCGAGATTTGGTTTCTGTGCCGCACCTATGATGCGAAGCAGGCCCTTGAGATGGGCCTCGTGAATACGGTCGTGCCTTATGACGAACTCGAAATCGAGACCGTGAAATGGTGCCGCGAGATTCTCGACAAGTCTCCGCTTGCGATCCGCTGTCTCAAGGCGGCGTTGAATGCCGACTGCGATGGCCAGGCGGGTCTGCAGGAACTCGCCGGCAATGCCACCCTTCTTTATTACATGACTGAGGAGGGCCAGGAGGGAAGGAATGCCTTCGTGGAAAAACGCCAGCCGGACTTCGGAAAATTCCCCAAGCGTCCGTGAGTGCCTCCTTGCCAAGTCCCCTCATGGCATGGGTGATTGCAAGCCGCCCGAAGACGCTTTTTGCCTCAATATCGCCCGTCCTCCTTGGGACCGCCCTCGCCTATTCCCGCGGACTGGGAGATGGGACAGCCGCATTTCTGGCTTTTCTCGGCGCGGTTTTCATCCAGATCGGAACGAATCTGGCCAATGATTATTGGGATGCGAAAAAAGGCGCTGACGGCGCGGATCGCCTCGGGCCTGTGCGAGTCACATCCGCTGGGCTTCTGAGGCCCAGGACCGTCTTTTTGGGAATGTCATTTTGTTTTGCTTTGGCCTCCCTTGCGGGCTTGTGGCTCATCGCACGGGCAGGATGGCCTGTGGCGGTTATTGGCATGGTATCGATTCTCTGCGGCATCCTTTACACCGCAGGACCATTTCCACTTGCCTATGTGGGATTGGGGGATGTTTTCACTTTTGTGTTTTTTGGCTTGGTGGCGACTTCCGGGACTTACTTTGTCGAGGCGAGGGAATTTTCCATGACATCGCTCATTCTTGGAGCTGTGCCTGGATTTTACTCGGTCGTTTTGATCGCGCTGAACAACCTTCGTGACCGGGAGTCCGATCTTCTATCGAATAAAAAAACCCTTGCTGTGCGCTTCGGTGCGGATTTTGCCCGTTGGGAGATTGTCCTGTGCCTCTTTGCTCCTTGTCTTGTGCCTCTTTGGCTTTGGCGTGACGGGCTTCTTGAATCGTGGATGGCGATGGTGTGTTTTGTTCCTGCTGTTTTTCATGGCATTGCCGTGGGATTGGCTGTTTTTCGCATTCGTGAGATGAGGGAAATCAATCGCGTTTTTCCACTGACCGCTAATGCCAGCCTGTCGATGGCGGCGATTATTTCCCTGTTTCTTTTGACGCAAAAATGAATTCCCGCACTTTCGATGAAGCGGATTGGCGGAAGGGGATGGAATTTTTCCGATATTCCCTGCCTGTGGCTCGCGGGGGAATTAGGCAAGGAATTCTTATACGCCTCGAAAACTCCGGTGGTGCCGTGGGGTGGGGGGATGCGGCTCCGCTTCCGGGTTGGAGCGCCGAGACATTGGAGGATGTCATTGCCACGATTCGCTCTGAGAAGAGTGAGGCCCAGGCGCCTTCGTCTCTCGTATGCGCCATCGAAGCGGCGAGATGCTCAGTCCAGAAATATGGGATATGGATCTCAAGACGTGATCACCTTCCCTTGAATGCTCTGCTTGACGGATCTTCTCAGGAAATACTGGATCTCGCGCGCTCCGCCCTAGCGAGGGGATGCCGGTGTTTTAAGATCAAGGTCGCAGGAATTTCTCCGGAGGACTTGCCGTTGTTGTTGCGCACTATCTTAGCGCTGGCCAATGGACGGTGCCGTTTTCGAATCGATCCAAACCGGGCTTGGGAGTTCGATTCCACTCTGCGTGTGGCGGAGATGCTCAAGGAGTATCCAGTGGACTTTTTTGAGGAACCCCTGCGGGATTTTTCCATGCTGCCGGACTTGATAAAAAACTGCCCTGTCGGAATCGCATTGGACGAGACGTTGAGGGAAATCAGCCCCTCAGAATTGCCCGCTTTCAAGGGCGCGTCAGCTTTGGTTCTCAAGCCAACACTTATGGGTGGGTTCAAGGTGTGCCGGGATTTTGCGGAAGCAGGCGATGCGCTTGGCATGGCTTCTGTCGTGAGTGCCTGCTACGAGTCGGGGGTTGGTATTTATGCCCTAGGGAGGTTCTCGTTGACGCTGCCTCGTTCAGTGGCGGCTGGTTTGGATACTTACTCGCGCCTTGAAGCGGATGTCCTCTGCGAGCGTCTTGATTTGGGCGATTTTATTTTTCATGGGGAATCCCTTCTGCCGGATGTCGATATTTCAAAGCTCCATCCTCTCTAAAGCTGCGGACTTTGGTGACGCCGTGGCCTTGCTCGACCGCGCCAGCGGGCGCTCCGTTCGATATTCCGAGTTGGAGAGCTTTTTGAATTCGCGCTTGGCTGGCTTTTCTTTCGATATTGCAAGGCCGTTTGCCACTTGGGCGGCCCCTGATTTCTCCCATGCCACGCTGTTGCTGGCATTGCTTACGCGGGATTGCTTGCTGGCGCCGTTGAGTCCCCGTCTTCCGGAGGCTGAAGCCCTGAGGCGAGCGGAGGGGATTGGTGCGGATGGTTTGTGGAAAGCGGAGGGCTTCTTGCGTTCGGCGTCACAATCCTGCCCGTTCACGGTGGCCTCTGCCGGGACGCTCTTGTTCACATCAGGCTCGACCGGTGAGCCCCGCGCCGTATGGCATGATTTGGAATCCCATATTGTCAATGCTCTGGGCGCGGCGGCGATGATGCCAATTCAACCCGGTTGCGCTTGGTTGCTCTCGCTTCCGTTGAACCATGTGAGCGGTTTTTCCATTCTCATACGTTGCTTGCTTGCGGGCGCCACGGTTGTCTTTCCCGATAAAAATTTGTCTCTCAAAAAACAAATAGAAGATCCTGTTCTCACCCATCTCTCCGTTGTGGGAGTTCAGTTGCGCCGACTCCTTTCGGAGGGCACTTCTTTTTCCCATCTGCAGGCCGTTCTTCTCGGTGGCGGGCCTGTTGATAAAGGCTTGGTCTCTGATGCAATCCAGGCCGGTGTCCCCCTTCACATTACGTATGGAATGACAGAGACGGCGTCTCAGATTGCCACCAGCGAGCGCTTGCATTCTGCGCCCGGCGTGATTCATGCAGGCAAGCCGCTTCCCGGCCGAGAGGTTCGGATCTCGCCCGATGGAGAAATCCAACTGCGCGGCGCGATTTTGCCTCGAGCCATCTTTTCGTGCTGGGAACTGCGTGAGGCGCTGACGCGCGACGACTGGTTCTCCACTGGTGATGCCGGAAGTTTTGATGCTTTCGGAAATCTCGTCGTCAGCGGTCGTCGGAATCGCATGTTTATTTCCGGTGGTGAGAATATTTGCCCCGAGGTCATTGAGAGTTTGCTTGCGTCTTTTCCGCAGGTGCGGCGCGTGGTTGTTGTCGGAGTACCGGATGAGGAATTCGGCACCCGCCCTGTCGCGTTTGTTGCCGGCGGGGCCAGCGTGGACAGTATGAAGGGATTCCTGAAATCCCGGCTCGAGGGCTTTTATCTTCCCGATGCTTTCCTACCTTGGCCGAACGAGGTCTCCGCAGATGATGCTAAAGTGGACTTTGTTTTTTTCAGTCGGCTTGCCCAAGAGATCCGTCTTTGATACCGAAGCGGGATGAAACAATTATTTACCCTCGCTGCGGCTCTCATCTCCTCATGGTGTCTTACTGGCTGCCTCTCGTCTCCCATCTCCAGCTCCGGTGGAATTGGAGCTGTGACAGTCCACGATACGAATGTGGATGCCGTCACGGCAGCAGCCCGGGATGTTTTCGCATCGCGCGGCTACACGCTCTCGGGGGTTGACTATCCCGATTCCATCTCGTTTGACAAACCATCCGGTGGCTTTGGAAATGTGATGTGGGGAAGTTATGGTAACCCACAAACCATCCGGGTTCGCCTCGCCATGGTGCCTATTCCCGGAACCGACAATATTCGGCTCCAACCTAAAGTTTTTTCCGTCAGCGATGCGGGTGAGGCGGGTTTTGACAATGCGAGGCCTCTCTTTGGAATCTGGAACGCAGAGTTCGGCCCCATGTTGAAGGACATCGCGCGCAAGGCTGGTGACTAGTGTTTCTATCCCTCGTTGACATAGGCTTTCCCTCTCTCTAAATATCCACGAACTCAAATGAAGATCGCAGTCACCAAAGAAGCCCTGCTCGAAGGATTGCAACGCATCCAGAACGTCGTCAGCACACGCCCGACGCTCCCGATTCTCACCAATGCGCTCCTTGAGGCCGACGAAACCGGCCTGACTCTCACTACCACCGACCTCAATGTGGGCATTCGCTGCCGTGTCGAGGCACGGGTTGAAAAAGCGGGCGCTATCACAATACCGGCCAGAAAGCTTGTTTCTATCATCCGCGAGTTGATGAATTCCGAAATCATCATCGAAGTGGATTCAAAAAATGCTGCATCCATTCGCTGTGGTTCCAGTTTTTTCAAAATCTACGGTCTTCCCAAGGAGGAGTATCCAGCCTTCCCGCATTTTGAAGAGGCCAGTTCTCTCACAATGAAACAAGCCGAACTCAAAGACGGCTTGCGCAAGACCTCCTACGCGATCTCCAGTGACGAAGCGCGATATGTTCTTAATGGCATCCTTTTTTCTCTCACGGAAAATAAGCTCACCCTTGTCGCTACCGATGGTCGGCGTCTAGCGTTGTTTGAAAGCGATTTGGAGTTTCCGAAGAGCAATGAACGCGATTTCATACTTCCGACCAAGGCGGTGACTGAACTCCAGCGACTGCTCGGAGACGAGGGCGATGTCATTGTTTCCAGTTCGAGCAATTTGGTTTCTTTCCAGCTGAATGGTTCCCAACTGGTATCAAAGCTAGTCGAAGGCAATTATCCGAATTACCGCCAAGTCATTCCCGGCGAAGCTAAAGAGCGCATTCCGCTCGAGCGCGAGGCTCTGCTGAACTGCGTTCGTCGCGTCGCCCTGCTCAGCAGCGACAAGACCAGTTCGCTCCGCCTGTCCTTCACAAAAAACAATCTCGATATCACTGCCACCACTCCGGAAGTTGGTGAAGCCAAAGAATCCATGTCTGTCAACTATCGCGGACGTGATATCGCCATCGCATTCAATCCTGAGTTTCTCATGGATCCGCTTCGTAACCTCCCGAACGACGAAATCTATCTTGAACTGATTGATGAAATGAGCCCCGGTGTTCTTAAAATCCAGACACCATTCCTCTACGTCATCATGCCAATGCGCGTCTCGGCGTGACCCCTCCGCTGAACAAGTGGGGCATTGATCTGGGGGGAACAAAGATCGAGGGGGCCATCATGGACTCTTCCCGTCCGGGAGAAGCCCTTTTCCGACTGCGTCGAGAGACCGGTGCAACCCAAGGCTACGAACACATTCTTTCGCAAATAGAGGGAGTCATTTCTGATCTGGAGTCCGCTTCAGGCCTCTCCCGGCCATCAAAAATCGGAATTGGCACGCCTGGTGCGCTGGAGCCATCCACCGGCAGGCTGAAAAACTCAAATACGGCGTGCTTGAACGATCAGCCGATTCTTCAAGATTTGGAACGATTGACCGGCAGCAGGATTTTGATGGCAAATGACGCCAACTGCTTTGCCCTCGCGGAAGCCCTCGTTGGAGCGGCGGTCGGCTCCAGCGTTGTGTTTGGAGTCATTCTCGGAACAGGTGTCGGCGGCGGGGTTGTTGTCAACGGTCGCATACTCCCCGGCTTGCATGGAATTGCCGGAGAGTGGGGCCACAATACACTTCGAGGAGAATCCCACCCTTGCTACTGCGGTCGATCCGGCTGCATCGAAGGCGTCATAGCTGGTCCATCCTTGGAACGATTCTATCGCGAACAGGGCGGCGATACCATTCGCCTTCCGGAAATTTCCCTTCGTGCCAAGGCCGGTGAAAAATTTGCCATCCAAACTCTGGAGCGTCTTCGCGAGAAGTTTGCGGAGTCCATAGCGGCAGTCATCAATATTCTGGATCCCGATGCCATTGTGATCGGAGGTGGCGTCGGCAATATTCCGCTACTCTACGAAGAACAGACGAGGGATCGCGTGCTGGCGCACATTTTCAACAAGGAACTTCGCACTCGCATCGTGCCACCCATTTTGGGTGATAGCGCAGGAGTATTCGGCGCGGCCTTGTTGCTCGATTGACTCTTACTCAGACTTGCGGGCGCGGCGTGCGTCGATGAACGACTTCACGCAGAGCACGAGAAATACCAGGCACACAACGCCCATGGCTATTTGCATTCCGGAGGCGAGCGGACGCTCGGCTGTTCCAGCGATCAGCGAGCCCAACTTTGGAAGACCCATTCCCAGACCGCCCAGAGTTCCGAGCAAGCCCACCAATGCTGCCACATGCATGAGATGCATCCGGATTTTAGGAATAAAGACCGAAAGCAGCCCGCACAAAAAAATGATGGTTCCAAAGAATGCTGGAATGAGCGCAGTGACGCTGTGCGCGCCAGTGGCCACGTAGGCCCCAAATCCCATCGCATTGAGAATGATTCCAAAAACAATTGCTAAAGTTGGCATGGTGCGAAAGCTGGAGGGAATGGTGGTCGAAAGCAAGAGTGAAACGGAAACGTCACGAATCCTTGATTGTCTGAACTGCCCCGCCGCTCTTTGATCCTCCTCCATGTTACGTCCTATTCTTCTGTCACTCCTCGCCGTTGGTGCGCACGCCACTGCTAATAATGTCATCTTCATCCACCCAGATGGAGCGGGCGTCGCGAATTGGCAGGCTGCCCGTTTTTATTGGGCCGGCCCCGATGCAGAGATTAATTGGGACCGCATCCCCCACATTGCCGTCTATCGTGGCCACATGGCGGATTCGCTTTCCGCGACATCGAATGGCGGGGCGACCTCCCATGCCTACGGCATCAAAGTTCCGTCCTCGGCCTTCGGGACGGATGGAAAATCCGCATCGCGCCCGACGGCCGCGAATGGCGAACAAGGCAGCCTCATGCACGAAGCGATGAGGCGTGGCGTGCGAACGGGTCTCGTGAACTCCGGTAGCATCATAGAGCCTGGCACCGCTTGCTTCGTTGCCAGCACGGCGCATCGTGACGACTACGAGCAAATCACTGCACAGGTTGTCGAATCCGGTGTGGATGTCATTCTCAGCGGTGGCGAGGAATGGTTTCTCCCTTCATCCAAAGAGGGTCGTCACGTGAAGACGGGCAAGCGAACCGATGGACGCGACCTCATCGAGGAAGCTAAAAAAAATGGCTACACAGTGGTCTTCAATCGCACCGAGTTGGAGACCCTGCCTCCCGAAACCAAGAAGCTCCTCGGAATTTTTGCCGAGCAGGACACATTCAACGATATGGAGGGCGATAAATTGAAGGCATCCGGCTTGCCGACCTACTCTCCGCTCGCACCCACTCTTCAGGAAATGACCTCTGCAGCCCTTCGCGTGCTTGCTCCTGGGCCGTTTTTTCTCGTGGTGGAGGAGGAGGGCTCCGACAATTTTGCAAATTTCAATAATGCCCCCGGCGTGCTGGACGCTCTGAAACGCGCGGACGATGCCTTCGGAACCGTGCTGGAGTTTGTCGAAAAACACCCCGAGACCTTGCTCATCACCACCGCCGACAGTTCGGCCGGTTCCATGGATGTTCTTGGATTCCCCCCGAAGCCAGATTTGCTCGCCAAGGCTGCAAGCGGCAAGGACGCCAATGGCGCTCCCTACGGATTGACTTCTGAGGGGCAACCATTCCTCTCGAAACCTGACCGCTCCGGCGTGGCACATCCATTTGTCATCACCTGGGGCACGTCGAGCGATGCATCTGGTGGGATTCTCGTCCGCGCAGCCGGCAAAAATGCAGATGAGGTCCGAGGAAGTTTCGATAATACCAAAATTTACAGCCTCATGCGTAAGGTTCTGTTCGAAGAGTAATGCAGGCCCCTCTCGATTCAAACGGGGGGAGTTTCACGAGCTGGAAACCAAACTTATTTGCTCGGAGTGTATTTGGAGACTTTTGTGCCTTGGAGGCTGATTCCGGCCATGAGACCCTCCTGGCTGAAAAAGAAGGCATAGACACCTTTCTGGAGGGTTGTTGTGGAAAACGTTTTGTAAAATCCCTTGTCGGCGACGACGAGGTTTGGCACTCCGCCGAGTTCGAAACCATCGGATTTGCCGAG
>DGXZ01000081.1:0-17817 GCA_002396485.1 Spartobacteria bacterium UBA5019 | reverse complement strand
CCGAGGTAGCTCAGTGAGGCCTTGTCCATAAAGAAGAGAGCATAGGAGAATTTTTGAACTCCCGCTTGAAACCCGTAGGAAGCTGCCGTGGTGTTGTAGTAGCCCACTGCATTTCCACCCTCGAAGAGAACGCCGTCACCACGCTGAGCGCCTAAAATCAAACCTGCTTTGTAAACTTCGGGAAAAACAAGGACAGCTAGAGCTTTTTCACCGAGCACTTTCGCGCCGGTGTTATGGAGATAGAGTTTTTGGAGCGCGTGTTCGGAGCTCTCCCGCAACTCTTTTGCGGTATAGCAAAAACCCGTGCCTACAAATGTCAGAAGTGCCAAGACGGAGATAATGGAATTTTTCACGCGGTGATCTATTCGCGGCCGCTTAAATCTGTCAAGCTGGCCAGATGGATAGAGGGCGATTCAATGCGCTGTCGGCCTCGTTTTTTTGAGTCTTTGATAAGTTTCCAATGAGGGTGTAGATTTTCTCATGCTTTCGAAGATTCTCCGAACGGCTGCCCTGTTCCTGATTGCTGGTTCGTTGGGCCTGCACGCAACAGCGGAGCGCCTCACTCCGGAGCAAATGAGCGGCGCTTCATTTCTTGAAACCGTCTCCATTCCAACACCCGGCGAGTTTTTTCTCGCTGTCGACAAACAATGCCAACCCAATTGGAGCAAGCTTCTCCGCCCATCTGTCCCCGCTTCCACGTCCGATCGCGAGCGCATCGCCCTGCAGATTGGAATGCTCGCAGCCGACGGCTTCATGGCGATTGAGGCTCAGGACGGGCAGAGTGTGAAAAACACCGCCCGCGACACCCTCCTTCTCGCAAAAAAACTCAATGTGAGCCAACAAATCGTCGCCCGCAGTCAGAGCATATCGGACTTTGCCGATGCTGGAAATTGGAGTCGCCTGCGAGAGGAGTTGGATGCCATGCAGAATGACATTCGACTTTGCCTGCTGGAGCAAAAAGACAGCCCGCTCGTCGTTTTGGCCATGGCGGGCTCTTGGGTTCGCCAGTTGGATATGGCATCGAACCTCCTTGTTGCCAGCGAAAAATCCGTATCCACCGCGCTGCTTGTTCAACCTGAAATCGCCTCGCGCATCCTGAGCCGGGTCGAGAATCTCCCCGATAACTCGAAAAACCGCCCCATTGTCAAACAGCTCTCAGAAGGCTTGCACACCACATCGGCTCTGATGTCTCAATCCACCTCCTCTCTGCCACCCTCGGCTGTGCAGAGTATCGCTTCAACCATGTCCGCAATCACAGCCGCTGCAGCGGATGTGGATTCTAAAAAATGAAACGGCTGGCTCTCCTCTTTGGGCTCTCCCTCGTCGCCATGGCTCATGCCCAGGAGGACAAGTCGACTCCGGCGAATTCCTCTCCGCTCGCTTGGAATTCACACGACAAAAGCCCGCGTAGCCTCGCGCTGGAACTGGCTGCGGGAAATGAAGGCGAGGGCTACCAAGTCCACGATGGCTTCTGGTCCGGCACGCTGTCAAAGGCCGAGCCGGTTCTTCTCGAGGTCTATCTTTTCGCTGGGAATGACTACAGGTTTTCAGCCGCAAATCTGGATGCCTTCTCAAAATTGAGGTTGTCGATTTTCGACGCTTGGGGCTATCCCGCAGGGCAAGAATACTCGGCGGACTCCTCTTGCGCCACGGCCGGCATCTCCGTGATTCGCAGCGGCAGGTATTTCATCCGGCTTGTCATGACGGAAGGTGACAAAGCCGATACGTGTATGGTATATTCTTATAAGTAATACCGCCATGGCCGCTGCATCCACCACTGAGAAACTGAATAGCCCGCAAGTGCGACAGTTTTCCGTTTTTCTTCAAAATAAAGTCGGTGCGCTTCTCGAGATCGTGCGCCTGCTGGATCAGAATAACATCATTGTTCTCGCGCTCAGCATTGCGGAATCCTGCGAGTCCGCCATCAGCCGGATCATCGTTAGTGACCCTGACCGCACCGAGGAGCTTTTTCGCGAGCACGACATTCCACACAGTTCCTGCGAACTCATGGTCGTCGAATTGGCCGATGGTCCCGGCGATCTCTCGAAGCTGCTGGCCGCCCTTCTCATGGCCGAAGTGAATGTCCACTTCAGCTACCCGCTTTTGGTGCGTCCTCGAGGGCGTGCCGTGCTCGTATTGCATGTGGATGACATCGAGTGCGCCACTTCTGTGCTTCTCGGTGAAGGCTTCAAGCTTCTCACCCAAGGCGACCTCTCCCGCTGATCATGTCTGAAAGCGCGGCCTCACGATCCCAGGCTGCGCGTATCCTTTCCGGATTGTTGCTCGGCCTTGTCCTCGGGCTTGCTGCCGGAGCCGCTTTGCCCGAGTCGGCCCAGCCTTCGCTGAACTGGTGGATCGATCAGGTCATTCAGCCCGCTGGTCGCATTTTTCTGCGAATCATTTTCATGGTTGTCATACCGCTGATTCTTTCAGCGATTGTCATTGGAACCATGGAAATGGGTGATGTTCGCACCCTCGGCAGGGTGGGGTGGCGTGCTCTCATTGCGACATTCGCGCTCTCAGCGGCTAGCGTTGGGATTGCGCTTGGTCTTGTAAATCTGATCGAGCCAGGGCACTCGCTCTCGGCGGAAAGTCGCCAGTCGCTCGTGCAAACTTACGCTGGAGCCTCACAAAAAAGCATCGAGCGGGGCAGCCAATCCCAATCCGTCGCCACCACGCTTCTCAACTTCATTCCTGAAAACCCGCTGGCCGAGGCTGTGAATGCCTTCAATCCTGAAAATAAAGGCGGCGGTTTGTTGGCGGTAATGGTTTTCAGCCTGTTCGTTGGCGTAGCGCTCACCATCGCGCCCCGCGAGCGCACTGCGACACTGAGGGGATTCTTCGAGGGCATGTTCGAAGTTTCCATGGTGATTATTGGTTTTGCCCTGCGCCTGGCCCCCTTTGGAGTCGCCTGCCTCGCCTTTGCTGTTGCGGCGCGTCTCGGCTTGGACCTTTTTCGCACACTCGGAATCTACGTGGGCGTCGTGCTCCTCGGCCTCGCAATCCAACAATTTGTGGTCTATCCGATCGCACTGCGCTTCTTCGCCGCCCGTTCTCCCATCCGTTTTTTGAACGATGCCAAGGAGGCAATCATTACCGCCTTCAGCACGTCGTCCAGCAACGCCACCCTGCCGGTAGCCCTCCGGGTGGCTGAGAAAAACCTTTCTATTCCACCTCGCATCGCCCGCTTTGTCCTGACAGTGGGAGCCAGCGCGAACCAGAATGGCACCGCACTCTACGAGGGCGTCACAGTTCTTTTTCTCGCGCAGGTTTTCGGAGTCGATCTGACATTCACCCAACAAATCGTTGTTGCCCTCATGTGCGTGATGGCAGGCATTGGCACAGCCGGTGTGCCTGGGGGGTCGCTTCCCTTGGTGGTGGGCGTTCTTCTGTCGATCAATGTTCCGCCTGACGCCATAGCCATTATCCTTGGTATCGATAGGTTTTTGGACATGTGCCGAACCGCTCTGAATGTCTCCGGCGACCTGGTGATAGCCGCAGTCGTCGCCAAGGGAGCACCTGATGTCGGGGCATGAAAAAAATTCTCCTCATCGACATCAGTAACTCCTTCACGAAGCTTTGCCTCGCAACAGGGGATTCCCTTTCGCGCATCAAGCGTCTGCCTACGCCATCGCTTGATGCCACTCAGCTTCGCACTTTATATTCGTCTCTGAAGCTCGATGGCGTCATCCTCTCCTGTGTCGTGCCTGAAAAAAACCGCGAGGTTCACGCCGCATTCACCCATGTGCTGGAAGTCGGAGCCGGGCTGGATCTCGGCGTCGGAATTGATTATCCTTCACCCCGCACGATTGGGGCGGACCGTCTGGCCAATGCCGCGGCTTGCGCCGCACTGCACGGATTCCCTGGCATCGTGGTCGATTTTGGCACGACTGTGACCTTTGATGTTATTTCCCAAGCGGGCGACTACATTGGAGGTGTCATTGCCCCGGGGTTGAATGCCTCGACCAGCTACTTGCATGATCGCACAGCCTTGCTCCCGAACATCAAACTCCGCGAACCCTCCAGCGCGGTTGGGCGCTCAACGAGGGATGCTATGCTATCCGGTGCGGTCCATGGCTGCCGCGGGCTGGTGAAGGAAATCCTCGCTCAAATCCGCTCTGAGGCCTTTCCCAAAAAGCGCCCCCGCATCATTGCCACCGGCGGGGATGCGGAACTCATTGCGGGGCGCGTCGGTCTCTTCGATATCGTAGATCCGCTTCTCACTCTCCGTGGCTTGCTTGTTATCGCCCAAAGAAACTTATGAACCTCGAGATTTTCGAAAACCAACCCGTCCTAAAAATCCAAGCCGGCAATGCCAGTGCCTTCATCTCTCCCGCACACGGTGCCAGGTTGCTGTCTTGGAATGTGCCCGGTTGGGACATCATCCGCTGGCCTGCAAATGCAGACTGGGACCGCGTGCCCAAGGTGCGTGGAGGGGACATCATATTGTTTCCTTTCATCGCCCGCACCTACGCAAATGGCCGCATCGGCTCATGGATTGATGCCTCCGGAGTGCAGCGTCCAGCCCCCATGCACGGCTTTGCAAAAGATTCGCCCTTCCGTGTCGTTGATGCCGCAGCGGATTTCGTCACGCTGCGCCTGGATTCCAATGAAACCACCACGGCCTGTTACCCATTCCCGTTCCGTTTGGAAGTGACCCACCGCCTCGAGGCGGATGCCTTGCTCACGAGCTTTCGTGTCACTAATCGCGGAGATCAACCCATGCCATGGTCTGCCGGACATCATTACTATTTCCACATACCTGCCGCCGAGCGCGCCACATGGGATCTCGCGCTGCCATGTGAAAAATGGGGGCGCCAAAATTTTGCAGACGGCGTGATTTCGTTCGATGCCGCATCACATCAGGGCGCTCCGTTATCCGACCCTGCTTGGGTCGATCGCTTTCACGCAAATCCTTGCCTCACGCAGGTTGTTCTTTGCAATGCAACAGTTGGTAAAAAGATTTCCTTTGAAAATCCTGCGAATCGTCCTTCGGACTGGCCCTGCGTCACGACCTGGACGGAGAAGCCAGATTCCGATTTCTTCTGTGTTGAGCCTTGGAGCGCATTCCCCAATGCCATTCACAACGGTCTCGGTTTGCGCATCCTTCCACCTGGTACAACGGATGAAATTTCCTGCCGCATTCGAATCAACCATCCCGAACAATCAATTTAGGACCACTTATGCCAAGTCTTGGAGTCAACATCGACCACGTTGCCACACTGCGTCAGGTGCGCTACCGCGAAACACCGGATAACCCAAATGCCGAGCCCGATCCAGTGGCTGCTGCCCTTGTTGCCGAGATGGCCGGCGCTGTCGGCATCACCGCCCACCTCCGCGAAGATCGCCGCCATATCCAAGACCGGGATATTTTTTTGCTCCGCGAAAAGATTTCTACGAAGCTCAATTTGGAGATAGGCGTGTCGGAGGATATTCTCCGTATCGCCCTCCAAATTCGACCGGAGGATGTCTGCCTCGTTCCAGAAAACCGTCGCGAGGTTACGACCGAGGGCGGGTTGGACTGTGTGGCACAACACAAGACGCTACGGAGTGCTATTTGCCGCCTGCATGATGTCGGGGCACGGGTGAGCCTTTTCATCGACGCCGAAGAGGGGCAAATCCAGGCTGCGGGATCCCTCGGTGCCGATTTTATCGAAATTCACACAGGCTCCTACGCTAACAAATTCGGCGCGGAGCGCGCATCCGAGTTGGAAAAACTCCGCCGTGGAGCAGCCTTGGCACTCTCACTCGGCCTTCGCGTCAATGCTGGGCATGGGCTCAACTATGAAAACACGAAGCCTATCCTCTCTCTGCCCGGCCTTGAGGAACTGAATATCGGACATTCCATCATTTCGCGCTCGCTCACTGTCGGTCTCGAAAATGCCGTTCGTGAAATGGTTCATCTCATAGCCACTGGCTGATGAATCCTCATAGCGACTATTCTCTCGACAAGTTTCTGCTCTCCGGCCTCGAAGAGATCGACTCCAGGGGTCTCACGCGCAGGCTCTCCGCATTGGATGGGCCGCAGCAACCCCGGGTCATTCAAAATGGGAAAGAACTCTTGAATTTTTCCTCAAACGATTACCTCGGCCTCGCGACGCATCCCGAACTGAAAACCGCCGCCATGGCTGAGTGGGAACGCTCGGGTTTCGGATCGGGAGCCTCCCGCCTCATCTGCGGCACACTGGCTGCGCATGAGGAACTGGACAGAGCCATAGCCGAATTCAAGCAAACACCCGCCGCCCTCTCCTTCTCAAGTGGCTACGCCGCCGCCATGGGCGCGATTCCCGCGATCTGTGGGACGGGGGATGTCATTATTCTCGATAAACTTTCCCACGCCTGTCTTGTGGATGCCGCCCGCCTGAGCGGTGCGCTGCTGCGTGTGTTCCCTCACAATGACCTTTGCAAACTGGAAAGTCATCTGAAGTGGGCTTCCGCAAAACACCCTGGCGCAAAAATTCTCGTCATTGCGGAATCCATTTACAGCATGGATGGCGATCGTGCTCCATTGCGCGAAATGGTGGAGCTGAAGGAACGCCATGGAGCGTGGTTCTTCCTCGACGAAGCCCATGCGGTGGGCGTCATCGGACGACAGGGGAGGGGACTGGCCGATGAGGAAGGCATTGCCGACCACATCGAAATCCAAATGGGAACACTCGGCAAGGCACTAGGATCCCACGGAGCCTATATCGCAGGCACGAGCACGCTCCGCAAATTCCTCATTAATCGCGCCCGCAGCTTCATTTTTTCCACATCGCCGCCGGTTCCTGTGGCAGCGGCCTCCCGCAAGGCCATCGAAATCGCAGCCTCGCCGGAAGGTGACTCCCTGCGCACCAAGCTTTGGGAAAACATCCGCCACTTGCAATCACTCCTGTCTATCAAGGTGCCTGCCAGTGCCATCCTCCCGCTCGTCATCGGTAATGAATCCGCCGCAGTTGAGACTTCTGCCCGACTTTTAGACCAAGGATTCTTGGTCCCTGCAATTCGCTTTCCAACCGTGGCAAAAGGATCAGCCCGCCTCCGCGTTACACTGACCGCATCCCATACCAGATTCGATATCGAGTCCTTGGCCCGCGCGCTTCATGGTTCCGCAGCCCTAAAACAAGAACGGCCGTCTCTCCTCGCACGTTAAACAGGGAATTTATTCTTTCGACAACCAGACAGTGAGTTCGCAACCAGTTCTAGTATTTCTACCGGTGCTCAGTTCAGGACGCCGGCACTGGGCGTGGTGGAGTTCCGCTGCCGCCTGAGGAACTGCCGTTTGAACCGGGAACACTCTGGCCGGTCGTGGAGCTGCCTTGGTCACCAGAATTCACGGGTTGGTTTGCGCTGCCTCCGCCCGGTTGGGTGCTCTGCTGTGCTCCGGCTTGGGTCGCGGCCTGAATAGCTCCTGCACTGGCACTTGGAACGGCTGCAATCACCGCACTGGCGATCGCAGATGCTGCTTGCGGCGCAGCGGATGCAACGCTCTGTGCGACCTGCGTGGCTGCGGATGGGACGATTGCTGCAACGGTGGACGCGATTTGAGGCGCTGCCGATGGCGCTGCCTGAGCCACATTCGCTGCGATCTGTGGTGCTGCCGCAGGTGCGACTGTCGCGGCAATGGCAGCCACATTCACCGCTGCTGCGGGTAGAGCGTCAGCAGCTGCTGCAGCGATTTCTGCAGCGGCTTCAGGTGCTGCAGCGGCGAGTTTTTCCACGGCAGCTACAAGGGCATCGGTTCCCTGCTCCGATGCCGCCTGCAAAGCCTGCTGCTGTGCAGCAGTGAGACTGCTTCCTGGTGCAGCAGGAGCCGGGGCTGCCGGAGGCGCACCTTGGAATGGATTAGAGGGGACTGATTGCTTCATCGTGGCTGATGACTGGCTCGTGGCCGCTTGAAGGTTGGATCCTCCAGGAGGATTCGGGCTGAATCCACCCGCGCTTCCAATTCCAAAGCTCTGGCCACCGCTCACAGCTCGCGAGCCGGTTGCGGTCTTCATTTGCACCACGCCTGTCGCAACGGCCAAGGTCACACGATTGCTCTGGTTATTCTTGTTTGAAGTGATGCCGAGACTCGTGCCGCGAATACCAGCCGAGCCCACTGGTGTGGCAATCTGAAAGCTGGAATCTTTTTTGAGCTTGGCGATATCGAGCACAATCGTTCCTTCTGGAACATTGAGGCGAGTCACAGAGCTAGATGGCTCGGATTTCAATGACTGGTAATCCACGTCATTCGCTTCGAAGGGATCCTGCGCAAATTTTTCCACTGCGAATTCCGACTCTGGTTTGACGTTGACAGTCGTTCCGTTGTCAAAAAGCAATACCACGCTGGCGTCTTTGCCCGTTTTGATCATTGCCCCTTGTCTGATGAATGCATTTTCTTTGAGAGGAGATGACTGACCGGCGGCGTCAATGAGCTGGACGCCCCGCCCTTCGATCTTTAGGACTCGGATATTCCCCAAGTTCATGGTCGATTTCTGCTCGGGCGCTTGCGATTTCTCAGACTGCTGCCCAGCAGGTTTTTCAGCAGGCTGCGCAAATGTTAACTGGCAGGTTACGAGCAAAGGAAAAAAGAAAAATTTTGCAAAGCTATGGTTCATAAATCACTTGGTCACGCACTTGCGTCAAATAGGCAAGATAAATCTGCCTTTTTGCTGTCTTTTAAAACGCGACGCTGGCTGTTCGAGTCGCGACTCCTTGTGCATCGCGAATGGCGAGTACGATACTGCGGTTCTCCCAATGGATTGAGATCGTCCCAAAGTTCAGCTCGGCGAATGGCTCGCCAAGGCGGAGAGAGTTCTTCTCACCCCGAAAATTTTTATAGAAGTGAGTGAGTCCACTGGTCGTCATTTCATGCAGTGGCAGGCCTCCCGAAGGATTTTTCATTTGGGAAAACTCCGCAAAATGCCGGTCGCCGCTGAGTAGAATCACACCAGCACTCTGCATTGATCCTATCAATTTTAACAGTCTCTCGCGCGATTCTGGATAGTCGTTCCATTTTTCATGCCGGTGCTCGGCGGGAAGAATCTGGCTGCCCGAGCAAATGATGTGAATCTGTGCTGTGCTGGAGCGCAGCGACTTTTCAAGCCACACCCACTGCGCCTCGCCCAAGATGTCTCCAGCTGTCCGCAGCGCATCTCGATGGGTGCGGACATCCAGGAGTATCAAGCAAACGCGCCGTCCTTCAGGACCAAATACCCGTGAGGCGTAAATGCCAGATTGCACGCGGCGAGGACTCGCGGCCGGTTCGTCCAAAAAATCCAAAAACAAACGCTGGGATTCGCTTTTCCACTCGTATCCAGACCCCGCATCGTTCCGTCCGTAGTCGTGGTCGTCCCAGATTCCGTCAATCAAACAAGTGTCTAGGAGCCTTCGGTAACCGGGATTTTTTTTCTGCTCCATCCATTTCTCCGCAAGCAGAGCCATGTCGTTTGTGTCGCCATAAATGTTGTCGCCAAGCCAAACCCAGAGCTGGGGTTGGAACTTCAAAATCGAATCCCACAGCGGTTGCGGCAAATCTTGGCGATTGCAGGAACCCACTGCAATGCGAGTCAGAGGATCGATGCAGTGCGCCGCAGAGTTTATAGAGATGCCTGCAAGTGTTACAATCAGGCGGCATAGATAAGTTAGACGAATCTTCATAGTGCGGTCGAACCCAATCATTCGCAACCAAGTGGCACCCCGCAAGCCTCGACCTCGATGATTTGGCTTGCCGAATCTCATCTTGAAAATAGCTTGGTGTCCATGTCGACAACACTCAGCCCGGTTGCCTACGATGCGAAGATAGAAGGGAACGTTATCTTCACTCAAGTGGACGCCGCTATTAATTGGATGCGCAGCAATTCTCTTTGGCCGATGCCCATGGGCCTAGCCTGCTGTGCCATCGAACTCATGGCTGCCTCATCGGCGCGCTTCGACATTTCTCGCTTCGGCGCGGAGGTCATGCGCTTTTCTCCGCGCCAAGCTGATGTTATGATCGTGGCAGGCACCGTGACTTATAAGATGGCTCTCGCAGTCAAACGAATCTGGGATCAGATGCCCGAGCCGAAATGGTGCATTGCCATGGGCGCCTGCGCCTCATCCGGTGGCATGTATCGTAGCTACGCTGTTCTTCAGGGTATCGACCACTTGATCCCGGTTGATGTCTACATTTCTGGCTGCCCACCGCGCCCCGAGGCTCTCCTCGACGGACTTATGCGCCTGCAGAAAAAAATTATGGGCGAGCATTCCCTGATCGACCAGAAAAAGGAACTACTTGAAAATCTATGACATCAGACGAAATGTCCGAAAAGCTGTCCAGCGCTTTTCCTGCTGCCATCATCGACCAGTCCCGATTCCGTGACGAGTGCACATTGCGTATCCATTCGTCTGCCCTGCGCGATGTATGCCTGCATGCCCGCGACACACTCGGGTTCAACTATCTCATCGACGTCTCCAGTGTAGACCATTTCGGAAACGAACCCCGTTACGAAGTCGTTTATGAACTCTATTCGATGAAGGATTGTGTGCATCTCCGTCTCAAAATTTCTGTCAGCGAAGACGATTGCACCGTTCTCACAGTTTCCGATATCTGGCCAACCGCCGATTGGCACGAGCGTGAGGTTTATGACATGATGGGGATCGGATTTTCTAATCACCCCGACCTGCGCCGCATTCTCATGTGGGACGGATATCCCTACCATCCTCTTCGAAAGGACTTCCCACTCCAAGGCAAGCAAAGCGATATGCCTGGAGTCGCCTTCACCGAGCCTGCTCCGCTCGCCGGTGGACCATTTGTCACCGTGCCCACCGATGGCACCACCCAGGTGCGTGAACCCAGGGCGCGCCATGCTGGAGACCTCGTGCCGCCTGAAAAATTCCTAGCGGAACCTTGATCGCCGAAGAAAAATCCCTCGCTGATTTTGTTGCCAAGCTTGCAGCCTGCGACCGCATAGCGATTGATACCGAGGCGGACAGCCTGCATTGTTACTTTGAAAAGGTCTGCCTGATTCAGATCAGTGGAGGTGGCGGCCATGATCTGGTTGACCCGCTTGCTGACATCGACCTTCAGCCCCTCTACAATCTCATCTGCTCGCGCCGTCTCGTTTTTCACGGCGCTGACTACGACCTGCGCCTCCTGCGCCGAACGGGAAGATTTGAGCCGGTCGACCTCTTTGACACCATGATCGCGGCCCGCCTCGTGGGCAAAACAGCATTCGGCTTGGCCGCTCTTGTTAAGGAATATTTCAGCATAGAGCTCTCCAAGGCCTCCCAGAAAGCGAACTGGGCCATTCGCCCGCTTCCTCAGGAAATGCTCGAATACGCCATCAACGACACGCGATACCTCCTCGACATCGCCGACCTCCTCGAATCCGATCTCCGACGCATGGGACGTCTCGAATGGTTCCTGGAATCCCGCGATCGCATGATCGCATCCGCCCGCGAAGTCAAAGAGCGCGATGAGAGCACCGTCTGGCGCATCACAGGTTCGTCCGCTCTTTCGCCCCGTGCCCAGGCCGTCCTTCGGATTCTCTGGTTTTGGCGCGATGCCGAAGCCCGCGCATGGGACCGCCCGCCCTTCCATGTCATCGGTAACGACGACATGCTGCGCGTCGCCGAGAAGGTCGCAAACGGTGGCACATTCTCTATGCCGCGCATGAATGGAAGGCGCCGCAAAAGCTTCGAGGTTGTCGTCGCCCTTGCCATGCAGATTCCCGAAAAAGAATGGCCAAAACTCGACAAAGTCCGCCGGAAACGTCCCTCCCGCGAGCAACTCGATCGCTCCGAGGATCTCAAAAAAATCCGCGACCGAGTCGCAGCCGAGCTTCAACTCGACTCATCCCTCATTGCTCCTCGTGCCGCCTTGGATGCCACAGCCGCTGATCTTTCCTCGCCTGCTCTCATGAATTGGCAGCGCAGCCTTCTGGGGTTGCCTGCACTGATCGCACCCGCTTCATCCTGATTTTTCCGTTTTCCCGACAACGTGCAAATGCCTGCGGACATTCCCGACATCATAGACCTCGCCCTCGCCGAGGACATCGGGGCGGGTGATATCACTGCTCAATGGTTCACCCTTCCAGGCTCGCAAGCTTGTGGGGATATCATCGTCCGCGAACCCGCTTGCCTCGCCGGCACGCGGGCTGCAGTGGAAATTTTTCGCCGCGTCGATCCCACGCTTCAGGTTGAGGTCAAACTGTCGGACGGCACCGCCCTAGACAAAGGCGATGTCGTCATCAGAGTCGAGGGAACTGCTGCCTCCATCCTCACCGCCGAACGCACCGCCCTAAATTTCATCCAGCGTCTCAGCGGCGTTGCCACCATGGCCCGTCGATTTGTCGAAGCCGTTCGCGGGACAAAAGCTGTCATACTCGACACCCGCAAAACCACACCAGGCCTCCGCGTATTGGAAAAAGCCGCCGTCGCAGCAGGCGGTGCCCGCAACCACAGGATTGGCCTTCACGATATGTTCATGGTGAAGGACAATCACCTCGCTGCAGGACTTAATTTTGAAAACCTGCAACGCATGATTGCCACCGCACGCAAAGCCAATCCCGGCATCCGCGTCGAGCTCGAGGCCGACACACTCCAGCAGGTCCAAGGTTTTTTTCGCTTGCAAGGAGTGGATGTCATACTTCTAGACAACATGTCCCTCGAAGACATGCGCGAGGCCGTTCGCTTCTGTCCCGAAAAAGTTCAACTCGAAGCAAGCGGAGGCGTGAACCTTCAAACCGTCCGCCAAATTGCCGAAACCGGCGTGCATCTCATCTCCATCGGTTCCATCACACACTCCGCCCCCGCCATCGACTTTGCACTCGACTTCCGCCCTAACCCTCCCCAATAAAAATTCGGCCCAACTCAAATAATTCTTGCAACCATAGTTCTCCCCGCAGATTATCGGAGCTTCCTTTCCAGACCCTATCGTCCAGCGGTTAGGACACTGCCCTTTCACGGCGGTAACACGGGTTCGAATCCCGTTAGGGTCGCCATTCTTTCAGTGCTGGTTCATAGTGCTCTTATCGGATTTGAACTGAATCGCCCGCGCACTTTTCAAAAAAAATAAAAAAGTCCTTGCATCACCGCACGCTTTTGTTAATTTCATTTCGTTCTGGGGGGAACAGAAGCCCGTTGTAGCATTCGCTGCAACGGGCTTCAACTTTTCCGGGGCGTGTTACTTTTTGAGGATTTTCCGCCGAATGATTCCCATTGCTGCGGATGTTTCATCCACCCGCAGGAGTAGGCAGCTGAGGAAATAAGCCGCTGAGCCTGCGATAATGGAGATGAGAACCAGAGCAATCTGGATTGCGAGTCCTGTGCCTTTAAAAAAGGAGGTGCCGAATGTGAGGACGGCATGGCACGCCAACGCGAGGGGAATGGTCGCTGCCAAACAACGAATGAGCGTGCCTAGGAATTTTCCGCTCTCCAGGTTCTTTGCCGGGGAGAGCATGAGAAAATACAGGGTCGTGAAATTCAGAATGGCGCAGATCGATGTGGAGAGGGCAAGGCCCCTATGCCCCAAGTCCAAACGGAACATGAAAATGTAGTTCAAAAGGAGGTTCAGTACGACTGATCCGAAACTCACGAGCATCGGCGTCCATTTGCGGTTGATGGCGTAGAATGCTGGCGAAAGAACTTTGATGCAGGAGTAGGCAACAAGACCTATTGCGTAGTACTGGAGGGCGAATGCCGTTTGCAGGGTGTCGTTTTTGACGAAGTGTCCGTGCTCGTAAATGAGGCCGATGACAGGCTCGGCAATGATCCAAAGACCAACGGCCGATGGAAGTGTCAGAAAAACGGCGAGGCGCATCGCCCGGCCAAGAGTCGGGCCGAAGCGGCTTGTGTCTGTGTCCGCCGCGATGCGCGAGACCACTGGAAGTGTGATGGTGGCAACCGCGACACCGAAAACGCCGAGGGGAAGCTGCATGAGGCGGAAGGCGCTGTTGAGCCAGGTCACAGCTTCTGCTCCGGCGTAGGACGCGAAGCGTGAGTTCACGAGCACATTCACCTGCACCGCGCTGGCGGCTATCACCGATGGCACCATGAGGATGAGGGTGCGTTTGATTCCAGAATCATTCCAGCGGAAGTCCGGCAGGAATCGGAAGCCGGCCCGGTGCAGGCTGGGGAGCTGCATGGCGAATTGGAGGAACCCGCCGATGAGCGTTCCGATGGCCAGACCGGTCAAAGCCTTCAAGCCGAATGAGGGGTCGATGATCCAGCCGAAGAAGACCCCGCCGGCAATCGAGCCGATATTAAAGAAACTTGATGCCAGAGCAGGGGCGGTAAAGACCTGTCGCGAATTTAAAATGCCCATGACAAGGGCCGCGAGTGATACCATCAAGATGAACGGATACATGATCCGGGTTAAAAAAATGGTAAAAGCTGCATCCTGCGGATCAAATCCCGGCGCGAGGAGGTTCACAAGTGGTGCTGCAAAGATGATGCCTAGCAGGCTTACCGCACTCATAAAAACGGTAGCCAACGTGAGCATTTTGGAAGCCAGTGCCCATGCCGCTGCCGAGCCTTCTTTTTCGAGTTTCTGTGAAAAGACCGTTATGAAGGCGGTTGAGAGGGCTCCTTCCGCAAAAAGGTCGCGCAGGAGATTTGGCAGTCGGAAGGCGATGAGAAAAAGTCCCATCGATGCCGTTCCAAATATGGCGTTGAAGAGGACCTCGCGCACCAGCCCGAGCACGCGGCTGAGCATGACTGCCGCAGCGATCAGGGCACTGGCGCGGGTGTTGAGTTTTTTTCCGTCGTTCATCAGGCGGCGGCCTTGCGAAGGCGTTCCATAATGGCGGCCCCAATTCCGGATTCGGGCAAACCCTCGGCGATGATGAGATCAAGCCCCGCTTCGTCGAGGCGGCGCATCGATCCGTAGAGATTTGCTGCCGCCTCGCGAAGGTCGTTGCTGCGGCTGAGAAACTCCGTTTGGGAAAATCCCTCCCCGCTCTGTGACCATGACAGAAGGCCGGTGCGAGGACCTCTTGGCCTTGGTTTTTGTTCGATGACGAGCTTCGTGCGCGGGGCGTAGTGACTCTTGAGTCCACCGGGCGCGGTAACTCCCGCCGGTCCATAAAAAACGGGGGCAAAAGCGCGAAGTTCAGCTTCTGTGATGGGTCCGGGGCGCAGAACTTGCAAGCGGTCTTCTAGCACATGGATAATGGTGGATTCGATCCCATGGATGCACGGGCCGCCATCGAGAATCAGTCCGATGCGGCCCTCCAGTTCGCTCATCACATGGGCTGCAGAGGTTGGGCTGATCCGGCCAAATCGGTTCGCGCTCGGAGCGGCGAGTGGCTTTCCGAATGTTTGCACAACTTCCTGAAAAACCGGGTGCGCACTCATGCGGATCGCTACCGTATCCTGACCAGCCGTCACAATATCTGGAATGGACGCCTGCCGTGGCAGAACAAGTGTGAGTGGTCCGGGCCAAAAAGTTTCAGCCAGCGTGATGGCCAGGGGGGAGGGAACAGCGATGCGTGAAAGCCAGTCTATCGAGGGAAGGTGAACGATCAGGGGGTCGCTTAGCGGGCGTTCCTTGGCCTCAAAAATGTGGGCACTGGCTTCAGGCGAGAGGGCGTCTGCCGCCAATCCGTAGACGGTTTCCGTCGGCAGTGCCACAGGAAGCCCTCCCCGTAGCATCGAGACGGCTTCGGGAATCCCATGTCCGGGCTTCAGGATTTGGGTTTTCAATCGAGAGTGGCTGCGAGCACTTCATCCGTCTGCCGCTTGCGGAAGGCAAGGAGGTTTTTTGCAACGGTCGGCATATCGGTGCTCAGGATGGCTGCGGCAAAAAGAGCAGCATTTTTGGCCCCGGCCACACCTATGGCAAAAGTCGCAACAGGAATTCCTGCAGGCATTTGGACAATCGAAAGAAGCGAGTCTTGGCCGCGGAGGGCGTGACTCTCCACCGGAACGCCAAGCACGGGTATGTGAGTGTGTGCGGCGAGCATTCCCGGCAGATGGGCGGCACCGCCAGCGCCGGCGATGATGCAACGAAGACCCCGCATGGCGGCCGACTTGGCGTATTCCGAAAGTAAGTCAGGCGTGCGGTGCGCGGAAACGATGCGACACTCGTGCTCGATGCCGAGTTTTTCCAGAAACACCGAAGTTTCCTTCATCGTGCTCCAATCCGATCGGCTTCCCATGACGACACCCACAACGGGGCATGTGGTTTTTGATTTTTTAGATTTCATTTTTTGTTCGGCGCTGGATACGGGTGCTCTGCTGGCGTTTAGGATTCCGGCGCTTGTTCATTTGCTTAAAAAAAAAGTAAAAGGCCGGGCGGAACAGCGTTCCACCCGGCCTTAATGATCGTCGTTATTTGGACGTTCCGATTTTGCTCGGAGCAGGTGCCGGTTTCGGCTTGCTGGCGCAAGCGCCCAATCCAAGAGCTGCGATCGCGAGAGCTGCCACGGCAGCGATAGTTGCGAATTTCATGATAATTTTTCCCCCTCCTTTCCAGGCATGTTGCCGCATCAAACCTGCCACAAACTCGGACGCTGACAACATTATTCAGATTTTTCCTTATCGGGCTGAATCGGTTCTTTTCACAAAATTCCTGCGAGTTTACAAAGAGCTATGACGATTGAGAAAATGTCGTTGCCCGCATTCACAGTTCTGGAACTGACGGGCGAGATCGACCTGCACTCCTCTGGTCCGCTGAGAATCGAGTTGAAGGCGTGTTCTGATGCCCGGACACCTGTGCTTTTGATCGATTTCAAACGGGTCGGCTATATCGACTCCAGCGGCCTCGCGATTCTCATCGAATATCTGAAGGATGCTGCAAAATTCGGCGGCAAGTTCGCGCTTTTCGGACTGGAGAAAAAAGTGGCCACTCTCTTCGAGTTGGTCCGCTTGGATCAATTGTTCGTTATCGCCGATGATCAGGAGGCGGCGCTTGACCGGTTGCGAGTTTCTCTATGAGTTCGCTTCTCGAAGTTAGCGTTGGACTCTCCAGAGCGCCCTATAAAGTTCTTATTGGTGCCGGGGCGCTTTCTTACTGCGGCGAGTTGATTTCGCGCGTTTTGAAGCCTAGCCGCTGCGTGGTGGTGACGGATTCGAATGTCGCCCCGCTGTATGCCGACGCGGTCGAGATTTCCCTCTCGCACGCCGGATTCCAGCCTGTGCGCGTCACGGTTCCTGCAGGGGAGTCCTCGAAGTCGCTGACACAGCTTGGTGTGATCTGCGACGCCATGATCGAAGCCGGTCTCGACCGCTCGTCACTCCTTGTGGCGCTTGGCGGCGGAGTGGTCGGTGATTTGGCAGGGTTTGCGGCCGCCGTTTATTATCGTGGCATTCCATATGTTCAAATTCCCACCACCATTGTTTCGCAGGTGGATAGTTCGGTTGGAGGAAAGACAGGAGTCAATGCCGCCGGAGGAAAGAATCTCATTGGATCCTTCCATCAGCCACGGCTTGTGATTGCGGATACCGACACGCTGCGCAGTCTGCCAGACCGTGAATTCAACGAGGGTTTTGCCGAGGTCATCAAACACGCGGCGATTTGTGATCCTTCCATGCTCGATGCTCTTGATGACCTCCCCGCCCTCATTGCGCGAAATGTCGCCATCAAAGCAGCTATCGTTGCAGAGGATGAATTCGAAACGAAGGGCTTCCGCGCCTTGCTGAATTTTGGACATACGATCGGGCATGGCATCGAGGCGGCTGCGGGTTATGGAAAGTTTCTCCATGGCGAAGCGATCAGCTTGGGGCTTCTGGCGGCTTGCCGGCTTTCGGTGGAAAAAGCCGGACTGCCTGAAGAAGATGCCGTAAGGATTTCATCGGCGCTTGGTATTTACAAACTTCCTTTGCGCCTCGACGACTCGATTGAAACCGATGCCATTTTTGCCGCGCTGAAGAAGG
>DGXZ01000067.1:79589-82160 GCA_002396485.1 Spartobacteria bacterium UBA5019 | reverse complement strand
TTTACAGAAAAAATGTTGCTTCGCCAATGGCTGTGAGTGAAGTCCTCACCCTCCGTGTCACCTCGCCTCCGTGAGAGCCCTTGGAAACTTTAACTCCATGAAATATGGAGTTGCACAAGACATCCCAGCCACTCTATTTTAGAAGAATGAGCAAAAGCTATTTGGATAGAATCACTATCGAACCCGGAAAGTGTGGCGGGCGCCCATGCATTCGCGGTTATCGTCTGCGGGTCAAGGATATTTTGGACTTACTGGCCGCCGGCGCAACCGAGGCCGAGATTCTCCAGGATTATGAATTCCTTGTGCCCGAAGACATCAGGGCCTGTTACCAATACGCCTCGGCACAGGCAAACCACAGCATCCTCCGCCTACAAACAGCTTGATTTTTCTGGTTGATACCCAACTTCCCAAGGCATTGGCAATCCGATTGCGATCCGAAGGGTATGGAGCCCATCATGTTTTAGAGCTTGGCATGGGCCAAAGTTCGGATAATGATCTTTGGGTGCAAGCGTCCATTCATGGTTATGTGATCATTACGAAAGATGAAGATTTTGCACAATGGACTCTGGCATCCAGACCAGGCCCCCAAATTATCTGGCTAAGAATCGGCAACTGCAAAAACACAGAGCTTATCGATTGGTTGATGCCAATGTGGTTACAAGTCATTGATGCTTTAAAACACGGAGAACGCCTTATTGAAATTGACTGAAATCCTCCGTGTCCCAGTGCCCCCGTGAGAACCCCTGAAAACTGAAAACTTCCCAAGCCTTTGTAAGAATTATAGAACCACCGATGGCACTGATTGACACTGATAAGAACGGACTTGGAGCCGGCAGTCATAGACAGCCCGGGAGCGCTGAGGTCCTCCTCGGCAGCAGTTTGCTCGAGCAACATTCCACGGCGCTCATAGAGACGCCGCTACAGGGGGGCGTGCGCGGCATTTGTTATTTACTTTTTTGAAGAATATCGCATCGCACACAGAGCTAACTCCTTCAAATGACCTCTGAAAAAACACAACATTCCCATGAAAGAGCCTTGCACTCTCGATTGTTGGTAGATGTGTCCGGCGGCGAATCCGTCACTTTGGAGTTCAAAAAATCCACTGCTGAGAAAGAAAAGGCTTGCCGCACGCTTTGTGCGTTTGCCAACGGGCAAGGCGGCGATCTGATTTTTGGTGTGACGCCCTCCGGCAAAGTTGTTGGCCAAAAAGTCACCGACCGGACATTGGAGGAATTGGCGCAGGAATTCCAAGGGTTTGAGCCTGGCTTGAATCCCCATATTCAGCGCATACCTATTGCGGACGAGGGCGAACAGGAGCTTGAGGCGTTGGTCGTCCGGGTCGAGCGCTCGGCCAACACCCCAGTTTCTTTCCGAGGCGTGCCTTATGAGCGTGTGCTCAATACCACGCGCGTCATGCCCCGAAGCGACTATCAGCGCCATCTCCTTGAATCCATGCATGCCGGCGAGCGCTGGGAAATCCAAGCCGCGAAAGGTTGCACTATCGATGATCTTGATCTGAATGAACTGGTTGTTACCATCGAAGAAGCGATTCGTCGCGGTCGTCTCATAGATCCAGGCACGCGAGACCCTCTTTTATTGCTCCGGGGTCTCGGACTATTGGTGCACGGAGACCAACTCAGCTGCGCCGCAGTGGCCCTTTTTTGCAAAGACGATCAAGCGTTGCCCGCGTTCCCTCAACTCCAGCTTCGACTCGCCCGCTTCAAAGGCAAAACGCGCGAAGAGTTTCTGGACAATCGCCAATACAGCGGCAACGCATTCGGTCTCCTCCTACGCGCAGAGCGCTTCTTGCTCGACTGGTTGCCCATTGCCAGCAAGATCGTGCCCGGTCAATTGGCTCGCACGGATACGCCCGCGCTCCCGCTCGAGGCCGTTCGCGAGGCCTTGGCAAATGCCATTGCGCATCGCGACTACAGCAGTCCATCTGGAGCGGTTTCGGTGGCCTTGTATGACGACCGATTGGAAATCATCTCGCCCGGTGAATTGCACTTTGGGCTCACACCCGAAAAACTTTACCAACCCCATGAATCCAAGCCCTGGAACCCATGGATCGCTAAAGTGCTCTACCGGCGCGGCCTGATTGAAACATGGGGGCGAGGCACCTTGCAAATCGTCAAATTGATGCAAGACGCAGGTCTTGCCGCCCCTCAACTTCAAGTGGGCGCCGACACTGTCAGCATCACATTTGCTCTACCCAGCGTGCCCATGCAGGAGAAAAGTTCGGAGAAAAGTTCGGAGAAAAGTTCGGAGAAAAGTTCGGAGAAAATACTCGAATTCCTCAAGCGAGAACCCAGTTTATCCGCCAAAGCGCTTGCAGAAAAAATGCACCTGACCTCCAGAGCCGTAGAAAAACAAATTGGTCTCCTCAAAAAAACCGGTAAACTCCGCCGCATTGGACCATCAAAAGGCGGATACTGGACCACGCCTAACTAACAAGTCACATCATACTACAGGAAAGAATAATATAAAACCACTGATTACCCGGATGAACACGGATATGAAGAAATGGGCACGATTGCATTCGCTGTGCGAATGGGGCAGGGTAAAACAAAA
>DGXZ01000067.1:55235-79354 GCA_002396485.1 Spartobacteria bacterium UBA5019 | reverse complement strand
CATCCGTGCCCATCTGAGAAATCCGAGGTTAGTTCTTCTCCAACCGCGCCCCGCCCGTTGGTTGCTTAAAACTTACTGCTTAATACTTGAAACTTCCCATGTATTTCCCTGTCCTGCTTTGGAGCCTTTATCAAAGCCCTGCTTCTCAATTCTTCAGCAGCTTGTTTGAGGATTTATTCTTGCCCTTTCCATTAAACCAGACACACATTTCATCCGCGAGCACTGAGACCATGGAAATATCAACCATAAGATTCAAGTTAGCTGTAAATTTCTAACCTCATCAATATGGAAAAGCCCGTTGCTATAGCGCCAGAGATTCATTCTTTGATTCGGCATTTGAGAGGATTTAAAGTCATTCTTGATTCTGATTTGGCGGCCATTTATGGTGTGCCAACATCCCGTTTTAACGAGGCTGTTCGTCGAAACATTGATAAATTTCCGAGCGATTTCCTTTTCCAGCTCTCCAAAGAAGAATTTCAATCTTTGACATCGCAATTTGCGATATCAAAATCGGGTCGAGGCGGATACTGGACCATTCCTAACTAACATGTCACATCATTCTACAGAATATTATAGAACCACCGATGGCACTGATTGACACTGATAAGAACGGACTTGGAGCCGGCAGTCATAGACAGCCCGGGAGCGCTGAGGTCCTCCTCGGCAGCAGTTTGCTCGAGCAACACTCCACGGCGCTCATAGAAACGCCGCTACAGGAGGGCGCGCGCTTCCGAATCCACGCCGCCAACTCCGAATCTTAAAACTTAATGCTTAAGACTTAAAACTTCCCATGTCTTTCCCCGTCCTGCTCTGGAGCCTTTATGAAAAATGATTCTGCCGCGACTGCCAATTCTGTCTTAAAAATTGCTTTCACAATTCTTACAATTTTGTCTAAAAAACACCCCTTCTTATGAATCCAGATATTCGCTGGCGGCAAAGCTTTGAAAATTTTGATCGGGCTCTTGCTCTTTTATGCGAAGCTCTTGCGAATGGTCAAGAGAACCTCTCTCCATTGGAGCAGGAAGGAGCAGCACAGCGACTGGAATACACTCTCGAGCTGGCATGGAAATGCATGAAGGATTATCTTGAAGACAGTGGAGTGACGATCTCACCTGCAACACCGCGCCAAGTTATTAAAGAGGCTTTTGTTGCAAAAATCATCACAGACGGGCAAACTTGGATCGATATGCTCAATCACCGCAACCTCCTCTCGCACACCTACGACTTCGCCGTTTTTGAGGAAGCCATCCGAGCCACGGAAGATCGTTATCTTCCCACACTTCAGTCACTTCATCAGTTTTTGTCCAAAGAACTGCAAAAATGATCACGCTCACAGATCGAGAAGCCTCCCTCATCAGTTCCGTGCTCAACCAGCACCCCGAAGTATCACAGGTAAAACTTTTTGGTTCACGCGCAAAGGGTTGCCATACACCTGCTTCCGATATTGACCTGGCCCTCTGGGGAGTTGACGCCTTGCAAGCCGAATCCATCGCAGCAGAGCTTGACGAGCTTCCTCTTCCCTACCGCTTCGATATCAAAGCCTTTGAATCCATAAAACAAGATTCCCTGCGAGAGCACATTCAGCGAAGGGGCATCGATTGGAAAGAGACAATGCATGACTAAAAAATGATTTTGCCGCCCATGATTATGCTTATACTGCCCAACCTCCGTGCTCTCCGTGTCCTCCGCGGTTAGTTACCCGCCAACTCCGAATCTTAAAACTTAATGCTTAAGACTTAAAACTTCCCATGTCTTTCCCCGTCCTGCTTTGGAGCCTTGTGATTTTTGCCTCGTTTTGGGGCTATGGCGAAGCCCTCCGCCGCGCGCTTAAGCGTCCGGAATTTGAAGACCTCGGCTGGGGTCTCACCGCCGCCTGGGGCATGGCCGCGACGCTCGCGATCGGCGGCTTTTTGATGATGCTCTCGCTGGCCAAGGCAGCGGTGCTGACCGGAGTCGTTCTTGCTGGCGCGGCATTTGCTCTTTACTTTTTTACGCAGCGTCTTACCAGCGCGACGGCTCCGCAGCCTGCTTCAAAAAAATCCAAATCCAAGAAGGGAAAAACCACAGAGGAGAGAACCTCGCCCCCTACGCAAGCCACGAGTGCCGGCTACCCAACCGTAATAGCGAACATCCTGATCTGGGGCCTCGCCGCGCTGGCTTTCGCCTCTTCCATCGCCTGGCCTCACCAGATCGATCCGAACGATGATTTGGTGTGCTACTTGATGCTTCCACAAAAAATCCTAGCCACAGGGACTTTGATCGAGCCCTTCAGTTTTCAACGCGCAGGCACATTTGGTGGCCAAGCCTTACTGCAGGCCATGGTCATGATCGTTGGTAACGAAACGAGCGGCCATGTCCCTGACCGGGGTCTGGCAATGCTTATGATTTTTGGAATGCTGATGGCCACCTTGAGGGGAGTTACGGGACCAGCGTGGTGGATCGGTTTTTTCCTTCTTTTGGCATTTTGGTTCGTGCCGGTCCCCCGGATCAGCACCAACGGTGCCATGACAGGTGGTTGCCTGCTGGTTGCGCTGGTTGCAACCTTTTCGAGGGTGAAATCACTTCGCCTTCATGGAAATCTCGCGGCCTTCCTACCTGCGGGGTTACTCGCTGCAGCCGCCTCATCGATCCGCCCCACCTTCGCTCTTGTGGCGGCCTCGACATTTGCTGGTCTGATAATTTGGAGACTCCTTCAAAATCGCGGAAGCAAAGTATCAGACAATATCCTTCCATTCCTTTTTTCGGGGCTGGCGTGCATAGCAATGCTTATTCCCTTCATGATAGTTCTTTATCAATCAAACGGAGCCCCAGTCATTCCTCCGTTTAGCGGATTTGTATCAAAAGCCTACCAGACTTTTGACTTTCCAGAAACGCCGCAAAATTTCGCTTCGCTCTTTAACTTCCTAACTGGCTGTCCAACAGTCGTTCTGCTGGTTCTTCTTGCAATTGCTGCCATTCTGCCAGGCGAGTCAGGACGCGGCTGGGTGCTCGCCGGGATGCTGGGTGCATGCTGCCTGATTGTTTTTCGTTTCGCTGCAATCGCCTATTACGACCAATACCGCTACATCTACCCCATCATGCTCCCAGTTTTGCTTTGGTTTCTGGCCACGAGCTTGAAAAAGACAATTCAACTGCCGGATGGCGCGCAAAAAATGCCGATGAGAATCATCGCGGCGGCCCTCGGCCTTTTTGTCTTTGTAAACGCCCAAAGCGGAGTCCAAGAACTCGGCGCTCAAATCCAGAGCCTCGCCCTGGCAAAGGAAAGGGACCGGTCTTTCCTACCTTCCCAACTCAAGTCAGCCTACAAAGCTATTCAGGAAAAAGTTCCGCCGGGTGATAAAATTCTCACCATGGTCGATGCGGGATACTGGCTTGATTATTCACGAAACCCCATGCAATCCATCAATGCCGTGGGCGGGGCCAGCCCGCCGCCGGGAATCCCATTCGGGAAAGGCACCGAGGCGCTTAGGGAATATCTACTCAATCTTGGGTTCAAATATCTCATAGCTGTCGATTTCAACAATGCCGTTTTGCTCTACACGCGCCGTCTTTGGACGGAAACAACCCGTCCAGAGTGGATTTACCCCCAACTTTGGCGCCCCCGTTTTCTCGATGTGATGGACTCTATCGATACCTTCGACAAGCAGGGGAAAGTCATCGCCCGCGAAGGGAATTTACGGTTAATTCAACTTAATAAAAGCTGATCCATGCTGCCACTCATATATCTCCCAGCTTATAACTGCGCCAAGACAATCGCACCGACGATCCGGGAAATTTCTGAAGCTATCGCGCAAAACTCGCAACTACTCGTTGTTGATAACGCCAGCGCCGATGGCACAGCTACCATTGCTGCGGATTTTCTGAAAAACAGCCCTTGGCAAGGTCGCGCCACCGTCCTTCGCGCCACCCGGAACCTCGGTTACGCAGGCTCGCAGAAACTTGCATTTCGATTCGCTCGCTCCCAGCCTGATATTCCTTTTGTCGTCATGCTGCATGCCGACGGTCAATACCCGCCGCGTTTCCTTCCAGATTTTTTTTCAAAATTGGACTCCGGCGCGGATGTCGCCTACGGATGCCGCTCGAAAGCAACCTTCGGCGATCTCGAAGAGACTCCTTTCAAGGTAAAACTGGCCATCACCATTTTAAACAATCTCGAGTGCCTATTGACCGCCTGCCCGAAAGTCAAAGAGTGGCATAGTGGCTTTGTGGGCTACAGCACAGCGTTCCTAAAGCGCCTTAATTTGTCAGCCATTACGGACACGCGACACATTGATGGCAACATGCTCTTTGCTGCAACCAAGCTAGGCGCCCGAATCGAATCCGTGCCCATTTTTAAACGCTACAAGGAGTTCGAGGGCTTCCACGGCCCAGCAGCCTACGGCTACATCCTACATTGCCTCGGGCTCATGCTAAAAATGCCGGGAACAGTTCATGCACTACGCCAACCCGATCCATTAGCTCAAGCTGTGTCGTCGGATTTCGAGACGGTGCTCAAGCCATAGCCCGTTACTTCGGGCACATAACGCATCACTTCGCCATCGCGATAAGGCAGCATGCCAGGAAGAAGTTTACCAACGGCATTCCAGCGGTTCCACCAATGCCGAGCGAACTCAAGAGTAGTTCTTGGCTTACCAGTGCCAACATGGTGGATGCTCGGCTCACCCGCCAACGGAGCAGGCCCCTCCAAGGCATCCGCAAAATGGCGCGCCACGAACTCCACCGGCGTGAAATCCCGCACCTGCCCGCCAGCGGACATCGGAAAATCCTCACCCGCCAGCGCCGCTCGCCGGAGCGACGGCCACAGACGCCCTTCCGACTCACCCTCGCCATAAGCTTGAAAAATACGATGGTAGCTCAGGCTTCGCCGCTCGCATCGCGCCCAACCGGTCAGCGCCACGGCAGCTGCAGCCTTGGAAACTGGGTAGGTTTGAGTGGGCTCCAATGGCGCATCCACAGGAATAAACTCATATCGCTCTGCGCTTTTTCCGTATTCGAAACAACTTCCTGCAACCAAGAACCGGCCCACGCCTTCCGCTGCCGCGCGTTCCACCAAATCGAGCGAAATCTTCAGGTTCCAATAGAGGCAATTCTCCAAACCATCATATGGCACATTCGCCGAATGAGCGGCGAGGTGGACGAGGGTTTCGCAGTCATCGAAAATTCCATCGGGGAGTGAATCCATAGGGGCATCAATCCACTTGGGCTCTTGCTCCAAGGCGATGCGAGGACCACTTCCTGCACGCCGCAAGGCAAGGACTTCGTGCCCCCTGGCTAAAAGTTCATTCAGCAAGTGTGAACCGATGAATCCCGTGCCTCCGGTCAGAAAAATTTTCATGCGAAGGGCGATGAAAACTCCGCTAACGGGGGAAATCCAGCATCGCGCGAGGAAAGGACGGGGGCGGAAATTCCCCAGTCAAAGCCAGTTGAATTCCATAAGATGCCCGCATCACGGCTTGGGTCGTGCACCGAATCAGTAAGGTAAAAAACGACACTGTCTTCCTCGAGCGACAGGAATCCGTGTGCGCAGCCCTTCGGAATGAAAAGCAACTCTCCGCCAGTTGCTCCAAGTTCACAGGAATGGACACGGGCAAAGTTTGTGCCTCGCCGCAAATCGACCACCACATCAAGAATCCTACCGCTGGCACAGAAGACCAACTTTGCATGAGCCGAGGGGGGAAGCTGAAAATGCAGTCCGCGAAGCACATGCTTCTTCGAAATGGAAAAAAACTGCTCACAGGGAGTGAAATCCATTCCGTTTGCGGCAAAAAAACCGGCATGGAATGTTTTGGTGAACGAGCCGCGGTCGTCGATGTGGACCTTCGATTTAAGAAGGTTCACGCCAACGATGGGTGTAGGAAAAATCTCAAACACAGGTGTGTCGTCCCACAAAGTCGCGAACACTTTGCACGACATAATCGAGCTGGGCCTGCGACAGTCCCGGATAAACGCCAAGGAAGATGGCCTGCTCCATGATTTCATCCGCGCCGGGCAGAAGGGTGTTGATCGCGCGGGAATCCAAGGATGCGTTTTCCTTGGAAGAAAGGCCGCGAATGCGAAAGACGGCGGGATTTTCCTTCCTGAGGTTCACAAAGACGGGTTGGCGGAGAAGGTTTCCTCCGAAAAGCATTCGGTTGCCGATTTTTCGTTCATCGAGGAACCGAGCGAACTCGAATTTACTGAATGGGGCCCCCGCCCTCACTCGCAGCATGAATCCGAACCAAGAGCAATCGGTCGTGTGGCCGGATTCATCCCACTCAAATCCATCCGGCGACCAGGAAACAGCATGCGTGGGCAACATGAAATCGAACACCCCGCCGAGGTCGGAAAGACCGGCACGCAGCGTGAACCAATTCTTTTTCCGCGCCTCGACGAAAGCAGGCAGACGCTCGAGTTGTTTGCGCCCGATGGCCGCCTGCACATCCAATGGCTTCAGGTTGTAGCCGAGGTGCGAGTAGATGAATTTGTGGTCGTAACCGTGGGGCAGTTCTCCGAGTTGCCAACCGAAGCGCTTGCCGCAGGTGTTATCTACACCGCTCGCACACCAGCAATCGCGCCCCCAGTCGCGAAAACTCTCAACCAGCGTCTTGAGCAGCATATTGCCGACAACATTCACCGCCCCCCCCTCGCCGAGGGTGAGATGGTGCGGCGGGTAGAAGGATTGCGTGGATAGGTCGCCCCAGGCGCCTGTCGGCGCAGTGAGGAGTCGAGAGTCGAGAGCCGAGGGGCGAGAGGGATCCCCCTCAAAGCGGATGAGCGGGTGGGTGCCGGCTTCGGCGATTTTGAGGAGATGGTCGAGAGCGAGTTCACGCGCCAACTCGACGGGCATGGAGTAGGTGCAGCCGAGGGCGTCGCAGTTGTCCTCGATGAGCCAGAGATCGTGCTGACGGCAGAACTTGAGGACGGCTCCGAGGTCGAAAGGGTTCCCAAGCGTGTGAGCCATCATCACCGCCTTAGTTTTTCCCGACGAAAAAGCCTCCTCGAGTTGCTCCACACGGGCGTTTCCGGTCACTGGATCATTGTCGATGAAGACCGGTATCAGACTATTTTGGAGGATCGGTGCGACAGTTGTCGGAAAACCGGCAGCGACTGTGATTACCTCATCGCCAGGACGCAGGCGGCGTTCCCCCAACTTGGGGCTTGTAAGGGCGGAAATGGCCAGCAGGTTGGCGGACGATCCGGAGTTGCAAAGAATGCTACGCTTCACTCCGAGGAATTTCGCGAGGCCCGCTTCGAATGCATCGCCCTCCTTGCCGAGGGTGAGCCAGAAATCCAGCATGGAAGACGCTCCAGCGACCACCTCCTCCTCGGTGAAAACTCGACCAGCGTAGGGAACGCTCGATTTTCCGGGAACGAATGGAGCCAATTCGGGATCGTCCCCGGGGCGGTTGGAGGAGTGGAACACACGACTGAAAGATCGCACCGAAAGTGCGTTCCATTTCATGAGCACCTCGTTGAGTTTTTCCGTTTTGAGTTTCGCCACGGGCCCCTTGCCGATCGTTTTGACTGCAACCGTGATGACTTTGTCCACCCGCACAGCCGACTCCTCCACCATCCGCCCCACGCTCAAATCCTCTTTACTAAGAAAGATGGCGTGCCTGTAGAGCAGGGCCAAATCGGCGTTGCTCGTGATATAGGCGATAATGTAGTCACCAGAGAAGTCCGATTCTGCCAGAACAAGCCCTGGGCGGTATTTGGACCCCTGTCTATTGCTGAAGGGGAAATCCAACAGCACAATATCCCCAGGTTGAAACGCGGACATGAATCTTACTTCTCCACCTCAAAAAATTTCTCCCAGTTGATTCCTTCGTCCACCGGGTCTCGAAAGAAATCCCTGAGGCCTATGGCCTCAAATTCCTCCTCCGCGGAGAAAGACTCTTCGGCAAGTTTTTGCGCAGGCAAATCCCGTGGAGGCAGATCATCGTCAGAAATCACGACCAGCGCCTGCAAGCGCACCGCGAACTTTGGCAGAGGTTTGTCGAGAAGGAGATTTCCGTTATCCAAGGTGGCTTTTATCGCGGTCATGTTTATTGAGCGTTGATTCAAGTAATAGTAAATCCGATTCGCAGTCAATTTGTCGCAGCATTCGATGAATCTGATTTGGGAAAAAGGTTTTTATCCAAAGCTCCGCACTCCAGTGCCCTTGAAAGCACATTGAGACGGATGAGGTAGGAACTTCGGAATTCGGAATTCGAAAATCCGCAGCCCCGGAGTCCCTCGACCAATTCTACTACCGTTGCCGCAGGAGTCATTGCCGGTTGGTGTGCAGGAGCAAGCTGTGCAAAGCGGGAAAAATCCACCTTGTAGGATCGCTTATCGGGAGAGGCATTGGGGTTGATTGAAACCTCAATGCCATCGATTTCTCTGGCGACCGCCAAGCCCAATTCGCGAATCGTGAAATTCCAATCATTCGAGCCGGTGTTCAAGACGGCGCAGTCGCCACCATTCTCACGGCTACGGCAAAGCGCCCATTCGATAGCCCTGGACATGTCGCGCACATGGATGAGCGGACGCCATGGAGAGCCATCGCTCAAAATCTGGATTTTTCCGCTCGTGATGGCCGAGGCCACAAAATCGTTCAGGACCAAGTCGAGCCGGAGACGAGGGCTCCAACCGCACGCCGTCGCAAAGCGCAGGTTAGTGACCCTAAAATTTCCGCAGGCCAATTCAGAGAGGCGCTTTTCCGCTTCCACCTTCGATCTCGCATAAGCTGTGAGCGGATTCACGCTGGAATCTTCAGTTTTTGCACCGTCCCCACCCTCGCCATACACGCTACAACTCGATGCGAATACAAAAGCCCGCACACCAGCCTCACGGGCGGCTCGAGCAATCTCCACAAGCGCATCGCTGTTAATCGCTGCTGTCGCTTCCTCGAAGCGAGCCCCCATCGGATCGTTCGATACCGCAGCTAAAGCCACAATGGCATCGAAATCCCGAAGGATTTCTGCCGGAAACCTCCGCACATCGCCAAAAATTTGTTGGTCCAAAATCCGCTCCGGAAAATCAGCTGGATTCATAAGGCATCCAGCGAAAAAACCAGCATCGAATCCCACCAACCGGCACTCAGGCATGACAGTGCGCAAGTGACTCGCCAGCACTGGACCGATATAACCCATGTTACCAATCAGAAGTATACGAGATAAAGAATTCATCATTAAAATTATTTAACGCCACACCTTCCAAGGAGCATTGCCACTTTGCCAAAGCTCCTCAAGTTGAATCTTGTCCCGCAGCGTATCCATTGGCCTCCAGAAACCAGCGTGTTGATAGGCCATCAGTTCACCTTGGCGAGCAAGCGATTCCATCGGTTCCCGCTCCCAGATCGAGGCGTCATCGGAGATTCGGTCGATCACTTTCGGCTGGAGCACAAAAAAGCCCCCATTAATCCAAGCGCCGTCGCCATGCGGCTTTTCATGAAAATCGCTTACTCGACCCGATTCGATTTGAAGCGCCCCGTAGCGCCCAGGCGGTTGCACCGCTGTGATCGTGGCAAGTTTGCCATGTGAGTGGTGGAAATCCACCGCACCGCGCACATCCACATCCGAGAGCCCATCGCCATAAGTGAAGCAAAACGCCTCTTCCTTCAAATAATCGCGCACTCGCTTCAGACGCCCGCCGGTTTGGGTTTCCTCACCCGTGTCCACCACGGTTACACGCCATGGCTCTGCGTGCTTTTGATGAACTTCCATGCGGTTATTTTTCATATCGAATGTCACATCCGACATGTGCAAGAAGTAGTTAGCGAAATACTCTTTGATCACATATCCCTTATAGCCTACGCAAATGACAAAATCATTGATCCCGTGTGCGGAGTAGATTTTTAGAATATGCCAAAGCATCGGACGAGCGCCTATTTCGATCATGGGCTTGGGCTTCAAATGCGTTTCTTCGCTAATGCGAGTTCCTAATCCTCCAGCCAAGATTACAGCGATCATATCCAAAATCAGGCTATGGGTTCGAAACTCCGTTCGCAAGCATATCCAAATCCAACGCTGGAAAAGCCACGCCGAACCCCGTTCGCGTTCCTTTGAGAGACATTCCCAGCCTTTCCAGTTGGGCCATGAGCAGCGGCTTGTCCGGACCAGCCAAAATCTGCTCACTGATTACTACCGCGCCAAGTTGATCCTCTTTGGTGAATTTTGTGAGTGACTCCTCGAACAAAGGCGAGGGAAAAGGCACCCCTGCGACGCTCGGATAGCCAATGCCCTTTCGTTCGGCATAGTAAAATGCGTTGGGATTAAAGTCGTTTCCAAAGATCAAAACAGACCTGTCTGAAGGCACGAGTTTTTGAATGGGCCCGATCCATGCCTCTGCCAATTTTTCGCGATCGGGGAGATTTTGCAAAATCGGCAGGAACTTCGAGTGCCAAGCCGCGAAGCCCGCGATGCAAAGCACAGCGCAAAGCGCGGCGGCGGTGTATTCGGGCCAGGTTTCTTTCGGGCGGAATTCCGAGATCGCCGCAAGCGAGACCCCAAGCGCAAGCACGAGCCAAGTGCCGTTGGCCATCCAATAGTAGTTGTGTTCGAAATACAGGTTCGTGAAAATCAGCGGACCCGCTGCGAAGCCGACGAGGAAAATCAACAAAAGCGGCAAGCGCCTAGGATTCGCCAGCATCCCAGCGATGAGAATCAGGGGCACAAACCAATGTCCAAAAAATGGCACGGGAGCGGTGAGTTGATCCTCAACATGGCGGCCGATGTGCTCCCACACAGCAGGATTGGTTTTTTGTTCCCATGTGCCGAAATTCCATGCGGCCTGTTTGGGGGAGGAAGAAATAATAATCTCACGCGCAAAGGGATTCTTAGCTTTAACTATATCACCATGATTAATCCAGATTTTCCCAGGCAAGACTGGCAGCAGGGTTATCGCACCAGCAAGGATCAGCCAAGCGAGGTTTTCTCGCTTGGGCAATCCGTCGGAAAAAAGCACCAGCAAACCGGAAACGCCGCAAGCTACTGCCCAAGTGGTAATCTTGCAAAGTGCTGCGAGAATCCCAAAAATCAATCCCGCTGCGAGCCATCGCCAATCTTTCTTCCCATATCCCGAAAGAATGCAAGCCACCATCGAGAGAGAGAGAAATAGCCCCATGGTTTCAATAAGGAAGGCCCTTCCCCAATATAAGTGGAGAGGCACTGAAAGGAAAAGGGCCAAGGTCAACCAACGCGAAGCCGTGGGCATGGACAGCTCCTTCAGCAATTTCCTAATCGGCAAGAGGCAGGCGAACAGGAAGACGATCGAGACGAGTTTGCCGCATTGGTCCAACCCCATTCCGGTCGATTCATGCCAACGTGCAACGATCCATTGGTATAATGGCACTTCCATTGGAATCTGCCAAGGTTTCCCTAGAACAGGCGTGATGTAATCGAATAAAATGCTTGGTCTTCCTATCATGTAAAAAACCGAAATCGCTGTCTGCGTTTGCCGGAAAGAATGCAGGTCAAGAAGCGGTTTGTCCCACTCACAAGTAAGCGCCCAGAGGGCAGTGCAGCAAACTATTCCTGTTAGAGTCCAGCCGATATACAAACTAAAATCTGTGCGCGTGTTTGATTTTGCCATTAGCCGTAAGTCCAAGCTGTTCTTTAAACCCGCTGGTCTATGCGTTCGCAATCCGAGGTTGGGGAAGCGGCACGATGAATTTTCCTTTGAAGCCACGCCCAGCAAGTTTGGGGATTAATTCATCGGCAATGTGCCAGGAAAGCAGGAGAGCGTATTCGGGTTGGTCTTCAAAGAGTCGGCTTTCGTCGAGAACGGGGATCATCGTTCCCGGAATGTATTTTCCGATTTTGTAAGAGCCCTGGATTTCAAGCACGCAGTCGAGAATGCCATCATCCAAGCCCACATAGTTGATTAGCGTGCTGGCGCGAGAAGGCGCCCCGACACCGTAAATGCGGCCACCCTTGGACTTGATGTCATTCAACAGCGCGAGGAGGGACAATTTAGAATCCACCACCTTTTTTTTGAATTCTTTGAGTTTTTCGTCCGTGAGCTCCTTCGACTCCGACTCCAAAGAAGCTTCCACTGAATCTCTGACGGGGTATTTTCCTTTTCTTGCCGCATAAACACGGATGGATCCCCCATGAGTCGGGATGCGCTTGGTATGAATAATTTCCAGGCCGTGCATCCCCAGCAGGTGATTCAAGGAAGTCACTGAATAATAACGAAGGTGCTCATGGTAAATGGTGTCGTATTGAAGGGTTTCGACAAGCGGAAGAAGATAGTGGGATTCCGAGATAAAAATCCCGTCCTCGTCCAAGAGGGCCAGAATGCAATCAACGATCTCGTGGATATCCTCGATATGGGCAAAGACATTTGTCGCGGTGATGAGATGTGCTTTACCTACTTCTGAAAGCGCTGTTTCCACAGCGGCGCGATTGAAAAAAGAAATTTGTGTTTGTATGTTCTTTTTCTGGGCGAGAAGACCAGCGTTGGTAGGCTCGATACCATAGACCCGCCCATGGTCTACGAAATTGCCAAGCAGCGTGCCATCGTTGGAACCAATGTCGATCACCAAATCTTTCTTTTCCAGAGGATAAAGCACCATAACCTCCTGGGAAAGTTCAGCAAAATTCTCGCGGAGAATTTTGGTGGTTCCGCTTGTGTATGGGTAAGTTGGTGGAAAAAGTATGGAGGGGTCGACAACTAATCCGATTTGAACGAGTTGACAATGGCGACAGCGCAGGAGCTCAGCAGGATAAGCCGGTTGTTCGGCGGGGCGACTTCCGATCGTTGGCATAGTGTTAACCGGGGGCAAGTAGCCAATAAACATCACCGATTCCAAATCTGCTGAGTCGCAAACTTGGCAACGATCCACAACGACGCTTGAGTTTGTTCCAGAAGCAAGATTTTTTTGTTTATTCATAATTATTTATAAGGGTTTTTATAGGAATTTTTAACATACCAATTGATCGTGTTAGCCAGCCCCTCCGAGAGAGTAGTGCTTGGCACGAAGCCCAGTGCAGACAGTTTTTGAATATCAGGACAGCGTCGCGGGGTGCTGCCTAGTTGAAGTTTGCCAGGCAACAGCTCGACCTCGCGACCAAATTGACGAGCCATTTCACGGGCGAGTTCGCCAACGGAAGTCTCAATTCCACTTCCGATATTGTAAATTCCGAGATGCTCACCGCGTTCCGCCACTTTAAGCACCCCCTCAATCATGTCATCGATGAAGATAAATGAGCGGGTCTCATCGCCCGTGCCTTGAATGGTAAACGGCAGGACACCCTCAGGCTGGGTGGCATGCAAATCATGCAAACGCAGGGCAAATTGCGGAATGACATGTTCCCAACCCATGTCGGGACCATAAACATTGTGTGGACGAAAAATCAACACGCGGTCGAAGTGGTTTCGCCCATAGACGACAGCCATTAATTCGCTGATAATTTTGCCGCCGCCATAGGAAAACCTCGGATTCAAAACATCCGGAACCGTCAGAGGGACGCTCTCGTCGGTAGGCACTTTGGGCGGCGTTTGGTATACCTCCGAGCTTGAGGCTAGGACTAACTCGCGAATACCGTGCTGCCGACAACCATCAATCACATTCAACATGCCCCGCACGGCCACATCCAAAATCAATTCCGCCTTGGAATAAAAAAATTCCGTGCCGTTGACATATGCTAGGTGGCAAACGGCATCGACCCCTTCGAGCGCCTTGGAGACGGCCTCGGCATCGCGAATGTCTCCCTCCAGCATTTCCACATTTTTGGCGGCATCCCCCAACTTTTCCTTTGAACCCCGCGAGTCGTTGTCGAAAGTGCGGACACGCGCCCCAGAAGCCAGAAGACCCTTAACTAAACCTGCTCCGATGAAGCCTGTTCCTCCAGTGATGAGATAATGGCGCCCTTGAAGTTTCACAGTTGATTTGATTTTGTCGGAAGTTTTTTAAGTGCCACGGTGTGCGGCCCGCGCAACATATAAGTCGTCGCGAATGCATAGGCAAACCACTTCAAATATTGAGGAACCCATTTAATGACTTGGAACCGACTTTTTCCAGCGCGGCGCTCAAACCACAAAGCTGGCACTTCGCCAACGCGCCATCCGAGACGATGCGCTTTCACAAGCAATTCGATGCTGTAAGCAAACCCGACAGTCGATTCGATTTGAATGGTATCTAACACGCGTCGCGAAAAGATTCTCAATCCATTGCTTGGATCACGCGTCGGAACTCTGGCGAAGTGATACAAAGCGAACGCTGAAGCGCGGACAAGAATCGACTTGAGAGGCGGGCATCCCTTCATGCACCCACCCATGGCAAATCGACTGGCAACCACAATTTCACAGCCTTCGCGGAACTTCTCCATCATCGGATCGATTCGAGGCGCATTGTAGTCGTCGTCGGCCGGAAACATAATGGCAGCCGGAGCGTCGCTTTTCTCGAAACCACTCAACACCGCACCCAGCGCGCCAGAGCCGCGATTTTTGATGAGTTTGATGTCAAGCCTGCCATGAGGGTAGGATTCAAGAACAGGAAGTGTATCGTCCTTCTCGTTGTCGTAGCAGATCAATATTCGGCAAGGAGTCCGGACGCAGCTGTGAATGGAATCAATCGTTGCCAAAATATTTCTTCCCTCGTTGTAAACAGGAATGATGATGTCGAGTTCTGGCGATTTCATGGTTCGGACACAGTTTGCCACTTGCAGAAGCGGTGCGATTCCCGGGCGGCCTCCATCAACCGCTGCACACGCACTCCCTCACGCAAACTGGGCGTTATTTTTGCACCAGAGAAAATCGAATCGAGAAAGCGAGACGCAATCTTTGCCGTGGCTTCAATCCGCCCATCCGCAAATGCTGAAGCTGCAGGAATCTCAACCAACTCCATGCAACCGCTTTTGCGGCTACCCACTTCGAGCGTGAACCCGCGCGCATAGTCCGAGGTTCTGTTTTGCAGCCGCAGCGAGCCTTTTTCTCCGAAGATTTCCAAGCAATGCCCGGCACCGAGGAACGCGTCGGCAGCGACAGAAACCGAGGCGGGAAAACCCGCCGAGAACTCGATCCATGCATCGACCCGCGCTTCGCTCGATGACATGGGAGGCGAGAGCCTTGAGGCGATCCGGGCAATCGGACCGAACAACCACTCCAGATAATAAAATGTGTGCGAAACAAAATTGCACAAGGTGCCGCCGCCTTTTTCGCAAACCGTTTTCCAACTATCGAGCTTGAGGCGAAACGCGTAGGTTTCCACTCGCCAATTCAGTGCAATATGTCGGATCGAGCCCAACTCGGGAATCCTCTCCCGGGCTTCCTGCCATGCTGGGATTTCGGGAAAAATAAAATTGACCGCATGCGCCACTTTGGAGTCTTCAGCGGCGGAGAAAACAGCAAGGGCTCCTTCAAGGCTTCCAGCAACTGGTTTATCACAGAAGACATGTTTGCCCGCGCTTGCCGCAGCTACTGCGATTTCAACTTGCACGGGAGGCGGGACGGCGATGGAGACCGCTTGGATTCGAGAATCCTCAAGAAGATTTCGCCAGTCGCCATAAAAGCTGTCGATGCCTAGTTCCTCGGCAGCTCTGTGGGCGTTTTCCAAAGTGCTCGCGCAAATCGCTTCAACAATGCAGCGGCGGTCGGTGCGGAAAGCGGGGACATGAACTTGTTTCCCGAACCCAGCGCCGATCACGCCGACAGAAAGAGCTTTTGAATGATCCATCAAGCAGCTGGAAAAAAACTCCAGAGGTCATAGGCGGGCTTCCCCCGCAGGTCCAGATTCGAATACGCCGAGTGCGGAGTGCAAAGCACCAAGATGTCGCTTTTCTCCAAGACACTTTCTAGTGGCATCAAATTTTTGTCGTCCGAAACAAGCGGATCTGTGGCGATAACAGATTTGGCATGGAGCGAAAGCAATTTTTTAAGTTTGTAACTCAACGAAGACCGCGCATCGTCGCTGTCTGCCTTGAAGGCCATGCCAAGCAGGCCTACGGTCATTTCCTTAAGGTGATACTTTTCCCTCAAACGGGAAACGATGTAGGCTGGCATACCCTCATTGGTTTGAACTGCCGCAACCGCAAGGTTGAAATGGTTATTAGATGCAGCCACAAGTTGGAGCGTATCCTTATAGAGGCAGGGGCCGGCAGCAAAACCAGCTCCGGGCAAATCGCGCATCCTAGAATATTCCTCCATCAACCCTTGCCGAATGCGTTCGTAACTCAAACCCGACTGGTCGGCGAGCATGTAGAAATGGTTCGCAACGGCAAATTGAACATAGCGGTAGGCATTGCAAAACAGTTTTGCATACTCCGCTTCAATAGGCTGCATTCGAACAATCTTTTTGGATACACTTAAAAACAATTTTGCCGCCGCTTCTTCCGCTTGCGAAGTGGTGCCGCTGACAATTTGCACAAGAGACTGTATTTCCTTGATCGCCTTTCCTTGAACAACGCGCTCGGGACAAAAGGCTATCAATGGCCGTTTCCCCCTTTCTGACAAATAGTTTGCAATGAAGTCCGTCGCCCCTGGAAAGACGGTTGATCTCAGAATGAGCAACTGGTCATCAGATAGTTGAGGTAGAAGACTATCCATGCAAGAGGTTAGCGCGCTGATCACCGGATTGTGAAATTCATCAACTGGGGTGCCGATCGTCAGAAAAATGCATTTTGCCCGTCGGATGTCCCTAATTTGAGCACTGAAGCTCAATTTGTTTTTTGCAAGAACCTCCTTGAGCATCTCCTCTCCGCCATCTTCAAGAAATGGCATCCGGCCTTTTTTCAGCGATGCCAAGGCATCTTTATTTATGTCATAAATTAATGTTTTAAAACATTTTTTTGCAAGGACAATCGCCAAAGGCGCGCCCACATGTCCTGCACCACCGACAACACAAACATCAAATTCCTCTTTTTGGCTTGGCCGATTTTTTTTCATTCAGTCGCTATTACAAAGAGATTTTTCCTTGAACCACAGCCGCAAACAAAGCAGCCCGATTCAATGCGCTGCAGAACTCCTTTTCCTCTAAAAGTGCGGACACTCCCAACTCGTAAAGCACAAAATCCAATCCTGCCTCTGGTTGGTATGCGGTATTGGAAGTTGGCCGCGCGTTTCCCGCGAAAAAACACCACATACGGTTTCCAATCCGACCGGTGTCGGGGGACAGATTACAGAGCAATTCCATGTGTTCGACTTCGTGCCCTGTCTCCTCGAACAACTCGATGCGGGCGGCCTCTTCCGGTTTCTGCCCTTCCTCCACATGACCACTCGGAATTTCAAGCGTAGCCTGCCAAAGCGTAGGTCGAAATTGCCGGACAAGAAGAAGGCTACCGGATTGGTCAACCGCAACGACGCTCACATAATCGCGTGTTTGAAGAGAATAATGCGGGTTCGAATAGCCAGGCGGATTACGTTCCACAACCTGAAACCATGGTGTATTGAATACTACTTTTTGGGTGGGGAGTGAAGTAGACATCTCAAAGTTGAATATTCGCTTATAAATTTTTTAAACGATCTTTCAATCTGAAAAGAACACAAGAAAAAATTAAGAGTGCAAAATAATCGGAAGTTTTGAGCTAATCGTCAGTCGATTACTTTCATGAGAATTTGGAGAATCTGCCAAGTGGAGTCGGTGGAACCGTCGTCCACCACGACGATTTCGTGGGGAACGCTGCGTAGCGAAAGCTCGAGCTGCAGGTGCTCGATGGTGGAGGCGATGCAACCCTCCTCGTCGCGCGCGGGGATGACAACCGAGAGCAGCGAGAGCGGCCGGGCAGGCTTGATTTCAGGAGGGTTTGGCATTTCTATTCCTTCCCTTTCCAAATGGGGAGGCCGGCGGTGCATGCGGTCACGGTTGGAGAACCTCTAAGCGAAGGTTGGGAATGCTTTCAAAATGACGTCGGTTGCGTGAAAGAAGTGGTTTGTCAAGGGCGACTGCAACGGAGGCGATCCAGAGGTCATTTTGGCCAATGAGTTTGTAAACCGGCTCAAACTGGATCTTAGCGCAAATGTGGGCATACACCGGAATCACTGGCACGGGGTCGATGATCGAAAGGCCAACCGCGAGGAACTCGCTAACCGTTTTCACATCATGGCCGGCACGAACTGATCCGTGCCAAAATTCTCCAAGAACAATCCATGGAATTCCAAGGGACTTTGAAGAATTGGCCGCAGCGTAGGTTGTCGCCCATGCCTGACCTCGCCAGAGACCGATCAAATAGGATGTGTCAGCAATTAAATCCATGGATCTTGCTTCGCGCTGGAACAATTCTCAACAGCCTCCTCGAACACTGCATTGGATGGTAGTGACCGGGTCTGATGTGTCTCAACGAAATTCAGGAAAGCACCAAGCGTTGCTGGCTCGGGTAACACTCGCTTTACAACCGACGAAAACGATTCATTATGACTTTTTTTCCATGATTTTAGCCTGCAATAAGCGATATCATCAAGCGTGATGGTTTTCATAGGTTCATGTATACACGAATGAGGACACGAGGCAAGCAGAAAAGTTTGTGAAGAGCAAGGAGAAAGCAAATCGAAACTGAGGGGGTGCCGATCACTGGAATTTTTGTAAGCCACCCACCAGAAGGCGTCTGCGCAGGCCGTCACTTTTAAGGGAACGTAAGAAGGCCACAGAGTCGAAATCCCGCAGGCTTCCAGCATCAATCGCCAGCGACTCCGCGAGTTCACGTGTCATTTTAGGACGGCTACCGACATGCGAGACAACGAACTTGGGTTTGCCATTGGCGGTGACAACGAGTTGGTCTCCAGCGTGGAGATCGTCAACGAGTTTCGAGGAATGGTAGAATTCTCGGGCGGTGACAGTTTTCACGGATGTCTAACACTATGTTTGACAAAGCGGGGAGTCAATGAGGCGGAAGGTCAGGGCACATCGGGTCTGGCGCCATTCCAAGGCGCTCGAAGAAGCCGACGGCAGCGGCGTAGTCGGAGGGAATGCCAATATCGAGAAACGGGGCATCCGAGGGCAAAACCTTTACGTGACGCTCCCTAGTGAGCTCGGGCAGAACAGTCCTCTCGAGCGAAAGAGGCTCAATACGGAGAGACGCCAAAAGTTTTTGTGAAACGAAATACACACCCGCATTGATACTGCCGGAAGCGGGAGAATCGGATTTTTCTTTGAAGGAAATGAGGCAGCCATCTGCGTCCCATTCCAGCGTGCCGTAGCGCGAGGCATCGGGCACCTGTGCGGCGGCAATGCAAAAATCTGAACCCTCTGCTGCTTCGGCAAAGGCCTTAAAATCCGGCTCGAACCAAGTGTCGCCATTCATGATCAGAACGCGCTCGCTTTGCAAAAATTTCTTCGCCAGCGCGAGCGCGCCTGCGGTGCCCATCGGCTTTTTTTCTATCGAATGGTGGACCGGCATTCCCATCCACTCGGAGCCGGTTTTTTCCTGAACTAAATCGGCCATGTAACCACTGCAGAGCGTGACGGAGCGCGCTCCGCGAAGAGCAAGCATATCGAGCAGGTAGAAAAGAAATGGCCTGCCAAGAACTGGGGCGAGCGGCTTCGGCACATTATCCACCACGCCGCGCAACCGTGTGCCGAGCCCGCCAACGAGGATGGCAACATCGATGCCGAAGAGAGGGAGGGATTCGGTGGCGCTCATGGCTTTTCAGTCCCGACATCACGGGGAATCTCGGCAGGGTGCAACTCCAATGTTTCCAGCCTGGCGCATTCACGCTGCCTGGCATCAAGGGAGGCGAAGCGCTTGCAGCCGGACTCCAGCGCTGCGGCGACATGCAACAAATCGAGACTGCGTGTGCCTAGTTTTGCCGAGTGTTTTTCGGAAAGTTTTTCAGCGCGCAGGAAAATAGCTGGCAGCACTGCGGCGGATCGCTCGAGAAGCCCCTTGTCAAGATCCGCACGGAATGCCCGAAGGGCCGCAGAAGCTTGGGCTGCTGTGATTTCCCGGCGGAATACTTTCAATCGGATCGCATTCGAAATTTCGAGGCCGTGGATCTGGGAGTAGCAGAAAGGGGCCCCCATCTCTCGCAGCGTGAACTCTGCCTCGTTGGAATTTGCCTCCAGCACATAGGATTTCAAAAGGATGCCGGTGTCCGCGTAATTCGCCGTCATGTTTCACCCCGGTCGTAGTCGAGAATGCCAGAATCCATTGTGGCCGCTTTCGGAAAAATCCGCGCCCGCCAGGCCGAGCGGTCGGGCCATTCCAGTTTTGCTTTCACAGGCTTTCCCAAGGGTGCCAAGGTGGCGAAAGGAACGCCTCGCATCGTGATGAGCAACTTTTCCCCATGGCGGATCGCGGTGGAGACATCTGCAAAGCGATTCCGAAGGTCGGCAACAGTGATCGAATTCATGAGAGATAAAGTATCATGAAAAAATTAAAAGGCAACGATTCATCACCAAACGCGCTGAGCCCCGAGTGCCGAAAATGGCTCGTCGGGAGTAACAACCGGCACTCGATGGTAGATGGATTCAGCAGCAATCAATCTGTCGAACGAATCTGAATGCACGCGCGGCAGCTCGCCGCTCAGAAAAATAACTTCAGAGTCCATCGGCAAAAGATCGACCTGAAAAAATGCCAGACGATAAGAGGCCCATGCGCGGGGATTCTCTGGAAGCGGGAGCTTGCCAGCCGAGTGCTTGATTGCGATTTCCATGAGCCCGGCCGAGCTGAAAAAGCGCTTGGGAGCAGTGTTGATCGCTTCGACAGCACGCTTGGAGAGTCTGGCCGGCTCGAGGGCAAGCCAAAGAAAAACGCATGTATCGAGCAGGCAATTCATAGCCTCCATTCGGCAAGCTCCTTATCACTCAACGGAGCGAATGCAGAGTCTGGGATGTGGAATGGCTTGTCTATCATTTCACCAACATTGGGCCGCTGGGCGACTGGTTTTTCCTTCAAGGGCACGAGTCGTGCCACGGGCTTCTTGCCGCGCGCGATGAGGATTTCCAACCCGTTTTCCACTTCCACAAGATAGCGGGAGAGATGGGTTTTCGCCTCGTGGACGGTAATAGTCATGTGCGAACTTTAAAGACAAGCAGAGGTTAGTCAAGTTAGTCTATTCGGAATCAGTTTTACACATTCGCGTAGACGCTGTTTTTTAAGATGGTGTAGCCCTTAATGAGTTCGCAGATGCCGCGATCGAGCGTCCACTCTGGAGCCCAGCCTGTGGAGAGAATGCGCTGGTTCGAAACGATGTAATCGCGCTTGTCGGGATCCTCGCCGATCGGGGCTTCGAGATACACGAATTTGGGCAGATGTTTTTGAATCACTGCGCAAAGTTCCAGCTTCGTGAGATTGGCATCTTCCAAACCCACATTGTAAGCACGGCCGCGCATGGTCTCGAAATTTTCCAACCCATGCAAAAAGGCGCGGGCGACATCACGGATGTGGATGTAGTTCCGCTTGAAATGGCCCTCGAAGATGACCAGCGCGCGGTCGTTCACAGCGCGATAGACGAAGTCGTTCACGAGCAAGTCGAGCCGCATGCGAGGGGCCATGCCGAAGACGGTGGCGAGGCGGAAACTGATGCTATTTTCCCGCTCCAGCACAGCCAGCTCGGCCTCAACCTTGCTGGTGCCGTAGAGAGAAATCGGCTTGAGCGGCGATTCCTCCGTGCAGGAAACGCCAGGCTGCCCGATGCCATACCCGCTGTTGGTCACAGGCATGAGAATCCGCTGCGAGGGCGAGGCGAGGCGGCACAACAAGCGCACGGCGTCGCGGTTGATCGATATTGCGCCCAGTGCGTCCCTGTCGCAAAGCGGAGCCCCCACCAAAGCCGCAAGTGGTATAAAGACATCGTGCTTGGCAACCAAGCCTGCCAGCAAACGCTCATCGCGACAGTCGCCACGAATCACATCAAATGCATCGGAGGCACAGCAATCCGCAAGCGATGTCTGCCGAAACATGAAGCTGTCCAGCACTGTTACGGAATGCCCGGCAGCGAGGAGTTGAGGAACAAGGACGGAACCGAGATAGCCGGCACCGCCGGTGACGAGGATTTTCATATCAAATGCATTCCATAATATCGCCCGAATAGAAACAGCAAAAACATAGTCATTTTTCAGAATCAAAAAACGAAACCTTCGCGGTCGGCCTTTGAAGTTTGAAAAGACCAGAAAAACCACTGCCTCGCCTTCGAGAGCACAAAAATCCTGACGATGGGGTAGCCGCTGTGCGGCAGTTTTAAGCAATCCACGGACGGGGCGCGGTTGCTGATGAGCTCGGATGATCCACTGTAAAAATTGTGTTCCCTCCCCTTGACAAATCAACCAATGCAGACCAGATTTTTTGAATGAAAGTGATTAATGTTCAAGAAGCCAAAACGCATTTATCCCGGCTCATTGAAGAAGCTGTTGCAGGTGAGTGTATTTTACTAGCAAAACACGGCAAGCCGCTTGTGAAGCTCTCAGCCTATACGCCCGCCCAAGAAAGCCGCCAGCTGGGAGGTTTTGAGGGGCGCATTCGTATCAGCGAGGATTTCGATGCCGAAGACGCGCGTGTGGAAACTCTCTTTCACGGGTCATGAACTACCTCCTCGACACCCATGTTTTCCTATGGATGCTTGCAGACCCTGCTCGGCTCAACGAAAAGGCAACGAGAATCATCCAAAACCCCAATAAATCCGTTTATGTCAGTTCGGTGACGGCGGTGGAAATCGCAATTAAAAAGAAACTGGGAAAATTGGATGCGCCGGATGGCCTTGCAGCGGAAATCAGATCTCGTGGCTTGCTTGAACTTCCTCTTCGCTATACGCATGGAGAGGCTATGCAGAATCTGCCGGACTACCACGCTGACCCCTTCGACCGCATGCTCATCGCTCAAGCCCAGTGCGAGGGGGTTACCATCATCACCCATGACGGAAAGTTTGAGAATTATCCCGTGGCAGTTCTGTGGACATAAAGTTTAAGCTTCAAAAAGGTAGGGTCTTGCCTGGTTTGGAATTAAAGATTATGGATAAATCACTAATCTTCATTGAAAAACAAGTATATAAAAATGTCACGCATTTCGGATGTCAAATTCCGAAGGGTTTTAAAGTGTTTCTTCTGCGGTCAAGTCGCATGACGCCGTGGTGGTTCTGCCCTCCTCCTTGGAAATCTGCAGCTATTTTCCCTTGTTAACCCTAATCCGGCGATTGAACTGAAATCGCTACCTGGACTCCCGCTCTAAATCGCGCAACCCCCGCACGCCAGATCAACCAAAAGCTCCCGCTCTCCCGGCGGCTTGGGCAAAAACGGCGCGATTGGTTTCATGGCTTTCAAAGCACTTTTTATCAATGGAATGTGCTTTTTGAGGCCAACCCAACTTTCCGAGAACCTCTGCACAGCATCCCGCCCCTTTCGTCCCAAAATCCGCCCCACCCACGAACACCGCCGTCCGCAATGTCGAGGGCTTGCGATACCCGCTCTCCTGCGTCAACCCTGCTTAGTAAAGCGACAGCAGGTTGAAACTCAACACCACCCCGAGGAATGCCGCCCCCGTGTTTCCCGACCGCAACCACGCGTGCAAAACAAAACGCATCTCCGCCAGCACCGCCAGAATCGGATGATGGCTTCTGCGGCCTGGTCGCCTCGGATTATAACCCTGTGCCGCCCCTCCTGTCCTCCCTCACGAGAAAACACCGTCGAATCCAAGTCCAACGAAAACCCCTCCTTCGAAGCCTCCAACAACTTCAGCATCCAACGCCACAGTGGACACCAGAAGGCCTCGATGTGTGCCTGCGTGAAACGATGAAAAAACCTCCGGATCGCATCTTCCGCCGGAAAGCGCCTCACTCCCAAGAGTGCATGGAACGCCGTGCCGTGCCGCAGCCATCCCGCGTGCGCAAACCGGCTCGCTGCTCCCACGACCACCGCGCTGATGAACGCCATCAGTGTCTGCTCTGGCGCTATCGCATTAGGCGAGCGGTATTCAAAAGGCATCACCGCCGCAACCCGCTTGGGAAACTCCAGAGCTCCCAGCCACGCAAAAAACGATGCCATCCCGGCAAACGGCGTCTCCGCCTTCGGCGTCGTCTGCAATTTCAGCTCTTCAGAACCGAAAAGCGGGTTGAAATGAAGTGTCTCGTTTTGTGCGGCGTGGGCGGTGTCGGTTTTGTTCACATCACCACTGTGCGCCTGCCTTCCCGCGCGAAACGACTTTTTTCAAAAGTCGTTTTCTGGTTAAGGGGAAGTGGCTGGACCCGGAATCGAACCGGGGACACGAGGATTTTCAGTCCTCTGCTCTACC
>DGXZ01000067.1:6717-54995 GCA_002396485.1 Spartobacteria bacterium UBA5019 | reverse complement strand
AGGTATGATGTCGATTTTCAGGAAGCAAGGATTTATCGCCGGGAAATTCGGTGCGTTTGTCGAAGGTGTCTCGGGATTGGGTAAAAACTCCTCTTGGCTGCGATCGGAGCTGTGCTAATTTTACGTCGTGGAAAAAGAGACGCAGCGTGTTTTCAAGCCCCAGACTCCAGCTTCGATGTGGATCAAAGCGGTTGCAGGCGGCTTGTTAGTTTTGGCCTTCATTCTTTTTGCAGTCTGGCAAATGGGCTCGGGCATTTCAGATGCCAAGATGACAGGAACCGTTGTAGCCAAGGATTTCAAGCCGATGGCTGAGCCGGAGAAGCAAATTACGATTCACAAGGGCGGCGATGTCAGAACCGACAAGGTGGACGCTGACTATATCATCACAGTCGAGGTGCTTCAGAGGGACGGGACTAAGAAATCCTACACGGTCTGGTTAAATGACAAGGCGCGCTATGACGCGATTAAGGTGGGGGATAATTTCGATGTCGGTCCTTACCTGGTGCGTTAGCCTCGTCGCAAAACGAGATTTTGTTTTTGAACGAATGTGAGAGGCTGCTTGTCACATCCCTTCGCAACCGCAAAAATCCTCTTTCCGATTTTTTTCAATGAGTATCAATACCTCCGAATTAACCCAACAAGTTCAAGAAAACCGCCAGTGGGTCGAACCCCTCGTCAATGAAGTCTCCCGCGTGGTAGTGGGGCAAAAAGTCCTCGTTCATCGTCTCCTCATCGGACTTCTCTCAAATGGCCATGTCCTCCTCGAGGGTGTGCCCGGACTGGCGAAGACGCTGACGGTTCGCACGCTGGCGAACTCGATCCGCACGGGCTTTCAACGCCTTCAATTCACTCCTGACCTGCTTCCGGCGGATCTCATCGGCACGCTGATTTATAACCCTCGCGATGGGGAGTTCAGCACGAAGCTCGGGCCGATTTTTTCAAACCTCATCCTTGCGGACGAAATCAACCGTGCTCCGGCCAAGGTACAGAGCGCCTTGCTTGAAGCCATGCAGGAGCGCCAAGTCACGATCGGAGAGCAGACCTTCATGCTTCCGGATCCTTTCCTGGTATTGGCCACGCAGAATCCTATCGAGCAAGAGGGCACCTACCAACTGCCCGAGGCGCAGCTCGACCGTTTCATGCTCAAGGTGCATGTGGGATATCCGACACGTGAGGAGGAGCGGTCCATCCTCGACGCCATGGCCACCTCGTCGCCTCGCCTCGGTGTGGATGCAGTGGTCGGTCCGGAAGAGATCATTCGAGCCCGTGGAGTCGTCAATGACATCTACGTGGACGACCGGGTGAAGGACTACATCGTTAACGTCGTCTGGGCGACTCGCGATCCTGCAGCCGCAAAGCTCAAGCTCGACGGTATGCTTCGTTACGGAGCATCGCCGCGTGCAACGATCTTCCTCACGCTGGCTGCGAAGGCGAATGCTTTCATCGCCGGCCGTGGATATGTGACGCCACAGGATGTGAAGAGCGTTGGGCTGGATGTGCTGCGCCACCGCATCGGCGTAAGCTACGAGGCGGAGGCCGAGTCGGTAACGACCGAGATGGTCATCGAGCAAATTTTCGCTGGAGTTCCGGTTCCTTGAGTTTGGAAAAACCGGTATCTTCCTGCTCCGAGCGGGGAAATTTTTTCCCAAACAAACCATGACGCGAGATCCCAAGGAAATTCTCAAAAAAATCCGTCGCATCGAGTTGCGCACCCGCAGGCTGGTGAACTCGATCTTTGCCGGCCAATACCACAGCGTGTTCAAGGGCCGGGGCATGAATTTCGAGGAGGTCCGGGAATATGCGCCGGGAGATGAAATTCGTTCCATCGACTGGAATGTCACGGCGCGGATGAATGTGCCATACATCAAAAAATTCACCGAAGAGCGTGAGCTGACTGTCATGCTACTTGTGGATGTGAGCGCCTCAGGGCTGTTTGGCAGTATTGAACTCAGCAAGCGCGAACTCGCTGCCGAGGTGGCCTCGATCCTTGCTTTCAGCGCCATTAATAACAACGACAAGGTTGGCTTGCTGCTTTTTACCAACGAGGTGGAGCTGTTCATCCCACCTAAGAAGGGTCGCCTGCACACTCTGCGCTTGATCCGCGAAATGCTCTATTTTGAACCCAAGGGGAGGGGAACGAATCTTGCTGGGGCGCTGGATTACATGAACCGCGTCATATCGCGCCGCGCTGTGGTTTTCATGATCTCGGATTTCATGGCGCCGGATTTCACCAAGGCGCTCACTGTCACCAGCAGGCGTCATGACTTGGTGGCCATGCCGGTCACCGATCCCGGCGAGAGCGATTTGCCCGATGTTGGCATCGTCACTCTGGAGGATGCGGAAACCGGCGCGCAGATCGATGTGAATACTTCCAGTCGGGCGGTGAGGCGTGGGCTTTTTGAACTCAACGAAGAGCGAATGAGGACGCTGGATCGACTTTTGCGGAGCCGACGTGTGGATGTTGTTCCGCTCTCCACAGCCGAGGACTATTTGATTCCGCTCCGGGCGTTTTTTGATCAACGCGAACGCCGACTCGCCGCATGAATCCCGCCGCACCAAGTCCCACTCCCGCTCCGCTGAACGATATCGTCGGGCCTGTCTGGTTCTGGCCGTATCCGCTGTGGATGACTCTCCTAGCGGGCCTTGTTCTGCTCTTGATTCTTGCAGGGTTTGTGTGGCTGCTCAAAAAACTTCTCACTCGCAAGGCTGTGCCGCTTACCAATCGTCAGAAGGCGCTTGCCGCGCTGGAGGCCTTGCGCAGAGGGATCGCAGGGTCCGACCCCTATGCATTTGGCGTGACGGTTTCGGATTCGATTCGTAGTTACATCCGCGCCGAGCATCGGTTGGGGGCGACAACGCAGACTTCATTGGAGTTTCTCAATTCTATTCGTGGCAATCCACTTTTCACCGAGAACGAGAAGGCTGGGCTTACCGTGTTTCTGGAAAAAACCGATCTCCTGAAATTTGCAAGAGCGGAGGCTGGCGAGCGCGATATGCTGGACCTCCTCGACATCGCCGCTCGGTTGGTTCGGGGAGAGGCACAGTCTGAAAAATCCGGAGGTTCGGCATGAGTGCTCTCTCAGGTTTCGCATTTGCCCATCCTTGGGTTTTGCTCCTGCTTCTCGTCATACCGCTTCTTGCCTGGCTCAAAGGCAAATTCGGAGGCACGGCAGGCGTCACCTTTTCCAATACCGCAATGCTGGCGAAAATTGGCAATCGCCGGCGTAGCCGCGCTGGGGCATTTTTGGTGGCGCTGACCTATCTGGCGCTGGTGCTCTTCATCGTGGCGTTGGCCCGTCCGCAGCTCGGACGCATCACCACAAGGGTGCAGGCCACGGGGGTGGATATCATGCTCGTTCTGGATGTGTCGCGCTCGATGCTGGCGGAGGATTTCACTATCGGCAACCGGCGGGCCAACCGTATCGATGCCGTGAAACTCGTTACCGAACAGTTCATCCGTGAGCGGCCGAATGACCGCATTGGTCTTGTCGCATTCGCCGGGAGGCCCTATCTCGTCAGTCCCCTCACACTTGATCACGACTGGCTGATTCGTAATCTCGAGCGCCTGCGTATCGGATTGGTCGAAGATGGCACCGCCATCGGATCCGCGATAGCATCCGCTGCAAACCGTCTGAAGGACAAGGAAGCGAAGACCAAGCTCATCGTGCTGCTCACGGATGGCGACAACAATGCCGGCAAAGTTCAGCCACTCACTGCGGCCGAGGCTGCCAAGGCGCTCGGCATTCGTATTTATACAATTGGAGCCGGCACCGAGGGCGAAGCACCCTTCCCGCTCACCAATCAGTTCGGGCGAACCGTCTATCGCAATGTTTTGGTCAAGTTTGACGAAAAAACGCTTCAGGAGATCGCTGCCATGACGAGCGGTCAGTATTTCCGGGCGACAGATACCAACTCACTGCGCACGATTTTTGGGGAGATCGACAAACTGGAGAAGTCGAAGGTCGAGGTGGAAAAGACCGCCCAGTACCGTGACCTTTTTATGTGGTTCCTCATCCCCGGACTGGCCTGCCTGGCACTTGAAACCCTGCTTTCCCAAACCGTATGGAGACGACTGCCCTGACATTTGGCGCCCCGCATTGGCTCTGGGCCCTACTGGTAATGCCGCTAATAGCAGGCCTGTTTTTATGGTCTTATAGGCGCGGCCAGGCTCTCATTGCGAAAATTGTCGCTCTGCGCCTTAGGGATCAACTTTCCGGTTCCGTAAGCCCTCTGCGCCGCATTCTCCGTGCTTCACTGCTTCTGGCATCCATCGCTCTAGCTATTGTGGCTTTGGCCCAGCCCCGCTACGGATCTCTGGAAAAAGAGACGAAGCAGAAAGGCCGTGATGTCATTGTGGCCATTGACACTTCCCGGAGCATGCTGGCGACGGATATCGCACCCACGCGCCTAGCGAGAGCAAAACTTTTTACGCAGGACTTGGTCGGGCTTCTCCAGGGTGATCGTATCGGACTTGTAGCTTTCGCCGGCTCCGCGTTTTTGCAGGCGCCGCTTACACTTGACTACAATGCCGTCACCAACGCCCTCGACGAACTGGATACAACGGTCATACCCAAAGGCGGAACCAATATCGCGGCCGCAATTACCGCAGCCCGCGAGGCTTTTGGAAAAGCCGAGGGTCAAACCCGTGCGCTCATCATTCTGACTGATGGCGAAGAACTCGCGGCTGATGGAATCGCCGCTGCCAAGCAAGCCGCAGGCGAGGGGATTCGTATTTTTACAGTCGGCATTGGATCACCCGAAGGTTCGCTTATACCTGTCCGACTTGATGACGGACGCTCGGATTTCGTCCGAGATAGCGCAGGCAAGCCGGTCACATCGAAACTCGATGACTCTCGGTTGAAGGAAATCGCTTCGGCAACAGGTGGTTTTTTCGCGATCATCGGCCCCGATGCTGCTCGTGAGATTTTTCAAAAAGGCATCGAACCGATGGAACTCAGCGAAACCGGGGTTTTTAGCGCCCGCCAACCCATCGAGCGTTACCAGTGGCCTCTTGCCGCAGCGACGGTGTGTCTCTCGCTTTCGCTTTTGCCAGGTGATCGACGCCGTCGATCTTCCGTCATGGTCGCCCTGTTTTTTTGCTTCTGCCCATACGCTCAGGCCCAATCGGGATTGGAAGAATACAAGAACGGTGAGTTCGAAAAGGCTGGAACAACCTTTCAGGAGCAGCTTAAGAAACAACCGTCATCCAGAGCTCTGCAATTCAACTCCGGAGCAGCCGCCTACAAGAGCGGCGACTTTGAAAAAGCCATTACCCACTTCACCGATGCCCTTCTCGCCGAGGACCAAAAACTTCGTGAGGACGCTTCCTACAACCTTGCCAACTCACTTGTTCGAAAAGGCGAAGCTGCCAAGGAAAACGAGACCAAGAAGACTAACTGGAAAAATGCCCTCGAGCATTACGAGGAAACCCTCCGCTTGAACCCGGATAACAAACTCGCCTCTCAAAACCGCGACATCACCAAAAAGCTCCTTGAAGACCTCGAAAAGCAGGAGCAGCAGCAAAAACAGCAGGACCAAAAAAACCAGGATCAGAAAGACCAAAAAGATCAAAAAAAGGACAATAAAGATAAACAGGACAAGCAGCAGGATCAAAAAGATCAGCAAAATCAGGATCAGCAGAAGAACGAAGAAAAAGACTCAAAGAACGAAGAAAAGAAAGACCAACAAAAACAGGACTCAAAGGATCAAAAGGACGAACAGCAAAAACAGAACTCAGAGAAAAATGATCAGTCCGACAAGCCAAAGCCTTCGGATCAATCCAAACAGCCAAACTCACCTGACCAACAAAAACAATCTGACCCCTCTCCTTCGCCCACACCTGGCGACAAGAAGGAGGGCGAACTCAAGAGCGCGAACGAACAGCAACAGCCCCAACCCACTCCTCAACCCGGCCAGCAGCCCCAGCCAGCAGATGCCGCCGAGGAGGAGAAGGAGGGGCAGATCAGCCCGAGCCAGGCACGTGCTCTTCTCAACTCCCTGCGCGGTGAGGAGGAGAAGGTCAACCTCATCGAACAACAGCAATCCTCGCAAGACGTCCTCCGCGACTGGTAAGAAATTTTCCATGCACAGGCTTTCCTCATTTTTTCTCGCCGTATTTGCCTTTTTCCTTTTCGGCATTTCGCTTTTTGCCCAAGAAGCCACAGCTGGTCTCAGCAGCCCTTCCACAGTTGTCGGTCGCCCTGTTGAGATTGTGTTAACCGTCCGCGACGCTCGCTCGGCTGAAGTTCCTCAAAGCCTGAATTTGCCCGGGCTGCGTATCGAGCTTCTTGGGCGCTCGACACGATTCGAGATGAATAATTTTAAAATGACCTCCTCGCTCACCTACACCTACTCCGTCCTCCCGGAGCATGCGGGTGAGTTTGATATCCCAGCTGTCGAAGTTCGGGTGGGAGACAAGACGCTAAAAACAAATCCCCTTCGACTTAGTGTGGCTGACGCATCGACGATGCAGCCTCCGCAAGGTTTGCCCAGCGCCCCCTCATCACAAATGCCTCCTTCGGGCGGGCAGGTGCCCCGCAGCAACGGACGGCCCTATTTCGGAGAACTCGTGCTCTCCAAGAAAAAAGCTTACGTCGGCGAGGTCATTCCGGCGGAATTCCGCTATTACTTCAATTCCTCCATCGGCGGGGAAGTCGGCGACCGCCCCAATCTCGTTGGTGAGGGTTTCACTGTCCAAAAACTCGCTAATGTCCCGAAGCGCGAGCAGATCGTGAATGGGGAGAATTATATCGTTTTTGCCTTCCAGACGGCAATCACTCCCGCCAAATCAGGGTCTCTTGAAATCCCTCCCGCCAAGCTTGAGGCACGTCTACAGCTTCCCGGCAGCGCTCCCGCAGGCTTTGATGATTTCTTCCGGCAGTTTGGCGGCATAGCCCCGCCTGGCATGTTCACCAACATGCAGGAGGTTGCCATCGAGACAGCTCCGACATCTCTGGAAATCTCTCCTTTGCCTAAGCCGGGTCGTCCGGATGACTTCTCTGGGGCAATCGGCAAATTTAAAATGGAGGCGAGTGTGAGTCCCAAAAAAGCCGGACCGGGTGATCCCGTGACCTTGCGAGTTGTCATCTCCGGACAGGGGAATTTCGAGTCCATGGGGTCACCGGCTCTTGTAGGCGATGACGAATGGCGTTCCTACCCCCCGAGTGAGAAATTTCAGTCATCCGACTCTATCAGCTATTCGGGCGAAAAGGCCTATGAGTTTCTTCTCGTGGCACGCACGGACCAGCAGCAGACGCCCGGCATCAGGTTCAGCTACCTAGACCCTGATACTGGCAAATACGAAGTTCTCACACAAAATCCACTCCCAGTGCAGGCCCGAGCAGGCTCATCTCCGGCACAAACGCCAGAGGTTGCGCCTGACCAGAATAAAACCGATGCTCCCGAAACTTCTCCAACGCCCAACCCTGCTCCTTCAGGCAAGGCTGGTGGAGCTTCAAGTTGGACATCGATTCTCGTCCACCCCGCTTTCCTGATTGCGAATGCATCGCTGGGCGTGATTTGGATTCTTGTGCTCCTGGTGATTTTGATCAGGCGTCAGTCGGCATCCCCCTCGGGCCTCCGTCGAAAAAAAATCCAGAGGCTCAAAGCGGTCCTGACTGGCTTGGAATCCTGCCCTGAAAAAGAATTCACCTTTCGCGCCGTGGCTTGCCTTCTCGATGTGCTCGACACGGAGTCCAATCCGCTCTTAGCCGGTGCACTTGTTTCCGTCCTTGCGGTGGATGATCAGACCAAGGCCCAGCTGGCGAACCTTCTTTCGCTTGATGAGGAGTTAAAGTATTCCGTCGGCGGGGCCAAGGCCCCTGATCGCGACACGCGGGCAAAAATTCTTTCAGCACTGAAAAAAGTTCCCGCATGAGAAATTTAAGCTCCTTAGCCCTCATCTCCATCCTTTGCATTTTTTCCACGGTCCTTTCCATGCGAGGGGATTACTTGGAGCAGGCCCGCGACCGCCTCGCGCATGGCGAATACGAGTCCGCTGTCACGTTCTTTGAAAAACACCTCCAGTCTGCGCGGCCATCCTCCTCCGCTTACTACCAACTCGGGCAGGCTCTTCAAAAATCCGAGAAGGAGGCCGAGGCAGCCCTGGCTTATCGGCGCTCTCTTCTTCTCGACCCCCGCTTTGCTCCAGCTGCTGAAGCCCTTCGGGAAGCCAATGCCCGACTTGGGGTTTCTCCTTCCCTCTCCGGTTGGCAGGCCGACTGGGGTCGAAAAATACCCTCTGATCCGACTGTGCTCCTTGGAGCCTTCGCCTTTTGGTTGGGGGCCTTTCTTCTGTTTGCTGCTCTCGCTCTTTCAAAAAAACGCACTTTACTTTTTTCCCTGGCCTCCGTGTTGCTAGTTGGCGGCATTGCGTCCTGCATCCTCGTCGCATTCACCGATCCCCGCATTTTAGAAGCCCGGCAGGCTATGGTCATGAGTATCTCAGGCACGTCCCTCTACAAAGTGCCGTCCGAGGATGCCTCTGAAAAAATTACCACACTCAACCAAGGCTCGACTGTAAAAATCCTCTCTGCCCGTGGACGCTGGTTTCATGTCGAACTCCCGGGCGGTCAGCGCGGATGGTTTCTCCAGGAAGGCATCACGCCGTTGATTCCGTCAGCTTGAGTGATCGAGGAGGTGAGTTGGCGGCATTCTGTATTTTTTAAAAAAAGCGTTGACGAACTACCCAACGCACCTTACAAGGTTCGTCCACTCTGCGGGTGTAACTCAGTTGGTAGAGTGCAACCTTGCCAAGGTTGATGTCGCGAGTTCGAGTCTCGTCACCCGCTCCACTTCACAGTTTTTAATTCATGAAGTGTCTGCCAGCTGCACCTTCGTAAAACAGGCAGTTTTCGTCGTTTGACAAATCTGCTCAGGTTGTTAGGTTTAGTTGCAGTGAGCCTCCCCCCCGGCATGCTTTCAATTCCAAAACTGTACTTAGGACTCCCCCACCAAGGCTCCTATGGGATTGTTATTATCACTTTGGTGATCTCCCCTGTATTTGTGCCGGCCTCTCCCGCCTCGGCTCAACAGACTGTTCTCACCCTTCGTGAAGCCGAGTTTCGGAGCCGTTGGGAAGGGCCGCAGGAGGATCGGATTGCTGCTCCGCAGTATTTCGAGCCGGGTGGGGGATTGGACGATGAATCGGCCAATTCCAAAAAAAATGTGGCAGCGGAAGCAGAACCTGGATGCGAGGAATACCTCGACAACATGGCAGAAAACATCCAGCGCGGACTTCGCTTTGGTCCTTTGGATTTCAAGCTAGGTCTTGCAAACGGCTGGGAATACTCTTCGCAAAATTCGTTTGGCGGTGACACGGGGTTCAATAACTCAAACAGTTTCTTCTCCGCACCCACGGTCGGCATTTTTTATGAGCGCGAGGTCGGTGTCTGGAATGTCTCCGCTCGCTACGGGGCTGGCTACCGCTATTACTACAATCCAGACTACACGGCTGCTGGAACCGGCAACCAGAGGAATCCGCTTTCGATGACGGGTGGTGTTGATATCGCCTACAACACGAGTCGGATCTTCGTCAATCTGAATGCCAGTGCATCCTCCGGAACGGGCTACGACCCTGTGGCGGGGGCGAACAACTGGCAGACCACATCCTCCGGCGGATTATCCATCCGCTACATCATCAGTGAAGAGTTCAGCACGGGCGGTGCGATTTCGGGGACCTACTCGAACACTGCCGATGCGCAGGTGGCACCCGGCGATACGGCCCAACCGAACAGTAATAGTCTCAATGCGGGGGCAAGTTTTTTCACCGATTACATGGTGACTCCTAAAATCAACCTGCGTTTTGTATTAAGCGCTGGTGAGGATTTACAAGATTTTGAGGGAGGCATTTCCCAGGGACGCCGTTATTTCGACGCGATGCTCATGCTCACTTATCAAATCGCTCCGAAATTATCGGTCGATGCCGGTGGAGGCGCGGGCTACGTGTTGGATCAAAATATTCCTGACCCCGAATACACCGGCTTGCGTCCGGTTTATAACTTGGGAATCAACTACACTCCGACCGAGAAGACCTATTTCAAAGCCAAATTCGGAATGCAGGGCGCTGATGTGAAACCGAATTTCAGTCTAGTGGCTGGATGGGATGCGAGGGAGAAGACAAGGCTTTCTCTTTCTGTTTATCAGAACCAAGGTTTCTCAAGCCTATCGCCCGATGAGTATAACCTCACGAGAGGCATTTTAGGTACGGTTACGCAGCGTTTGATCAAAGGAATCAGCCTCTCTGTCTCGGCTGGTTATGAGCAATCTGAATACTTAAGCCTCACGAGCGAAAAACTGAACAATCCGGTCGAGGGGCCGACCTCATACTGGCTGGCCAACGCCTCTCTTTATTGGCGTTTCCGGGAGTGGCTCGGCTGGCAAAATACATTCCAACTTTCCACCGGGCAGGGGGACAGTGACCAATTGCAGACAACATTCAGCACCAGCTTGAATTTGACCTTCTGATCTCTCTCGTTTAGCTTCTTGCTCAAATGTTAGCATTTCCTTCCCTTCGGCCGCGTTCTTTGCTTGTTTCCGCAATTGCGGGATTAACGATGAGTCAGGTTGTTCTGGCAGCTCCGCCTGTTCTTCCGGCGCCTCAAACCCAATCCGATCCAACTTCGGCCACTCCCGCAGCGTTCCGGCAGGAATCTTCCGCAGCCACTCCCCGAGCGGCCGCCTACGATCGCACGATGGGGGTGGATACCCCTATACCCTCTCTGATGGCAGGTGAGGGGGACTACATTTTGGCTCCCGGCGATACCTTGGATCTCATGGTGTATCGCGAACCGGATTTGGGAATGAGGTCGAAGATCGCCCGCGACGGCCGGGTCCAGTTACCGCTCTTGGGTGAGGTGAAAGTCGCAGGAATGAGTGTGCGCGACGCGCAGGAGTATATCCGAAAACTCTATGATGCCGATTATCTCGTTGATCCTCAGGTTTATCTAAATATCTCCTCGTATACTCAGCGAAAGATCACTGTGATCGGACAAGTCTCGCGACCTGGTAGTTATGAACTTCAAGGCAACGAATCACTCGGCATTTTGGAGGCCATCGGCATGGCAGGAGGCTTCACTCGAATCGCCGATACAAAAAATGTCGTCGTGAAACGCCGCACCGGTGAGAAAGTCGAGACCATCAAAGTTAACACCAAGCGCTTGGAGTCGTCGGAGGGCGGTAGTTTTCAAGTTTTGCCCGGCGACATTCTAACAGTCGGCGAGAGTTGGTATTAACCCCACGCAGCACGAACTGGAAAATCATTTCGGATGAACAAAGAAACAGACACCAAAACACCACCCGCTCCCAACCCCATTCCGGTTCAGGAGTCCATCGATTGGCGCGAGTATTTTCATGCTGTTGTAGACAGGCTATGGATTGTCATTCTCTGTGTTGTGCTGGGAGGCATTTATGCGGGAGTCAACCTCTCGAAAGTTGAAACAAAATACCTGGCTCGTGCGGTGCTGTTCATTGAGCAAGACAAGGCCAATGTTCTTGATTCAAAAATGGAGCAGGTCCGTGATGAGCAGATTCGCAGTATCGACATGATCAATACGGTAGTAGATTTGCTTCGCAGCTATTCCTTTGCGCAGCGTATTTCCGCTCGTTTGAAACTCGATCAGGATCCCCGATTTCTGGCGGCTGCGGGTATCTCTGCCCGCGATGCTTTTCCGGAGCGTGTGGCTGCGGCTTTGAGTTCCATGTCGGCGGCGGTATATCGCACAAATACTCGGCTCATTGATCTGATGATCACTACAGCGGATCCGAATCTTTCTGTGAAGCTCGCTAATGCCTACTGCGACGAGTATATCCGTTATGTTTTTGAGCGGCGTTCGGAGGCCTCCAAATCCGCTACGCAGTTCCTTCTCGAGGAGGCGGATCGCCTTAGTAAAAAAATGCGCGTATCCGAGGAGGCCATGCAGAGTTTCCGCGAGCGGGAGGGCGACGCTTCGCTCGAAAACATGCTCAGCTCCGCACAGGCTCAAGTCTCGGAAATTTCAAATCGCCAAGCTGAAATTGAGAAACGCATTCAGCTGATCGACAGCGATCTGGCGGTCGTGAGAGCCAACAAAGGAGCCGTCGAGGAGTTGCTCTTCCTGCCGAGTGTGGCTGCCGAGCCGAAGGTCGCCCAATATTCCGAGTCCTTGAATAACCGTCAGCGCGAGTTGACTCTCCTTTCCCAGCGCTATCGTGCGAAGCACCCTGCCTATATTTCGATCAAAACCCAGATCGACCTCACAAGGTCTGACCTGCGAAAGGTTCTCAATGATGCTGTAAATCTTCTCGAAACAGCCCGCAGTCGACTCGAAATCCAGGCCAATGAAGCAAAGATCGCCCGAGAAAAGGCCACAGCACGACTCTTGGAAGTCACTGACAAAACAGCTGAATACTATCAAATAAAACGAGAGCAGGAGGCCAATCAGGCGTTCTATAATTCCATTGTTTCTCGCTTGGGGGAAGTTGACATCACCAAGCAGCTCACGGAGTCTCCGGTTCGTATTCACGAGCCTGCTGTGGGAGCGGCGCCCATCCGTCCCAGTGCAACCAAGACTTGGATTCAAAGCCTCTTGGGCGCGCTCGCTGCGGGTATCGGCCTCGCCATTGCGATTTTCATGCTCGATACCAGTATCAAGACAGTGGACCAGGTGGAGCAGTTCACCGGCGTGAATGTCATTGCGGCTATTCCCAGACTCAGCCTCTCCACCCGTGCCAGCGTTCTTGTGGCCAACGAGGAGCGCTCAGGCATCGTCGCTGAGTCATTTCGATCTCTTCGAGCCTCCCTCACGCTCCATCGCTTGAATGAAAACGCACGCACGTTTCTTTTCACCAGCTCGATGCCGAGCGAAGGCAAGACATTCTGTAGTTCTAACTTTGCTGTGACGCTCGCCCAGCAGGGATTTAAGACGCTCTTCATCGACGCCGACCTTCGCAAGCCCGGAGGCTCCATTGTGTTTTACGGTGAGAACCGCAAGCCCGGTCTCTCCGAGTTGCTCATGCGTTCCTGTGCGATGAAAAACGCGGTCATGCCGACGCATATCGATGGACTCAGTGTTCTGACCGCTGGTGGCCGGGCTCCGAACCCCTCCGAGTTGCTGACGTATGAAAATCTGGAGCGGGTTATGAACGAGGCGCTTTCCAAATATGACCGCATCGTTGTGGATTCCGCACCGTTGCTTGCGGTGAGCGACACTTTGCTGGTCGCCCCGCACATTGACCTCTGCACGCTGGTGGTCCGTGCCTTCGGCACGCCGCGCAAAATGGTGGCCCGCGCCATCAAGTCACTCGAGGAAACGAAAACCCACCCCGCAGGACTGATCCTGAACTTCCTGCCAAGCGGACGCGGTGGCTACTATGCCTACTACTATTCGGGTAAATACTACGGTTCCTATGGCGCCAAGGGCGTTTATGGTGAGTAGAAACTTATGATCACCACAACTTCTCAATCGCCCGGCAAGGTATGGATGCTCCTCGGAGGTGCTCTCTCCATCCTAGTCGGATTCTTCGCCATCACCGCACCGGCATTGTTCTCCTATGTCATTACCGCCTTCATCGGCGCACTCTGTCTGGGAAGCGGCTTTATTGGTTTTGTTCAAGCCCTCTTCGGAAGAGATGTGCCGCACCGCATTCTTTCTGCATTGTCCGCTGTGATACGCCTTGCGGCCGGTTCCGCTCTTTTCGTTTTTACCGAATCCGGAATGAAGACGCTGACTCTGATACTCGGAGCGGTCTTTTTTGCTGAAGGCATTGTTTGCATAGTCACTTCTTTTCGGCTTCGCGCGAACTCAGCTTGGATTTGGCTCTTCCTGAATGGAGTGGTCGCATTGGTTCTTGGCGGTATGATTTATGCCCGATGGCCGCTTGATTCCGAATGGGTCATCGGCGTGCTCTACGGCATCCAGTCGATTTTCAGCGGCATTGCCATGCTGATGCTAGGCATCGCCATCGGAAAAAAATCCTAATCTCCGAGCGGACGGATCACTGCATCCACTCCCAACCGACCAAGGGTCGGATAAAACCTGCGATTGATATTTTTTAGAAAATCGTAAAAGTCCTGCGTCAGGGTGAAAAAAACGACGCATTATATCGCACAGGGTTTCGAAAAAATATCCAACGACCTCGATTTTCTCATGGGTTGCTTGGAGGAGGTTCTCAGGGAGTTGGGGGAAAACGCGGTGGCCGATCGCCTGCCGTGGGTGGGTTCCAAGGAGGCGGGTTGCGAGGGATTTGAACAAGCCACATCGATTGCTTTTCAGCTACTAAACATGGTTGAGGAGAATACGGCCGCACGCACACGCCAGCTTCGTGAAATCGAATCCGGCGGCGAAGCCGAGCCGGGCCTCTGGCAAAGCCGGTTGGCGGAGTTGTCCGCTTCCGGAATGTCTCCTTCGGACATCGCTGTACTTCTGCCAACTCTTTGCATCGAACCTGTTCTCACCGCGCATCCCACCGAAGCGAAACGCGCGGCCGTCCTTGAGCAACACCGCGCTCTCTATCGTTTGCTTATATCCCGCGAGGGGCAGTTGCTTTCGGCAAACCAGCAACAGGCCTTACGCGAGGAGTTCAAAGTCATTTTGGAACGCCTGTGGAGGACCGGTGAAATTCTGCTCGAAAAGCCGGATGTCGCAACGGAACGCCGTGGGGTGATTTATTATCTGCGCGAGGTTTTTCCTCCCGCACTGGCACGTCTCGACCACCGCCTCCGTGAGGCCTGGCGCGGCGCGGGCTTTGATTCCTCGCTGATTGCCGATCCCCTGAGAATGCCCAAAATCCGCTTCGGTACATGGGTCGGGGGCGACAGGGATGGCCATCCGCTTGTCACGGCGGCTGTCACCGACACAACACTCCGCGAACTCCGCCTCAGCGCCTTGATTGTTCTGCACCGCGAGTTGGAGGATTTGGCGGCCAACCTACCACTCTCCAGTAATTTTCAGGACTTCACGGAGGAACTGCAAAGCGCACTCGACAAGTTCCGTCGTGAAACGCCAGCACTCGCGCAAACATTGTCGCAGTCGTATTCAGACGAACCTTGGCGTCAGTTTGTGCTCCACCTTCAGAACCGTCTGCCGGTTTCGACCGGAGAAATCGAAGACGCAAAAATTCTGGAAAGCGGCGTTCGTTTTCAACACCCGGCCGAGCTCGAGGCTCATCTGAAACAACTCTCCGAGGCGCTCCATGCCGGCGGTGCTGGACGCCTTGCCGACTTTGCAGTGAATCCTGTGCGTCGCGCGCTAGACACTTTTGGTTTTCACCTGGCGAATCTTGATATTCGTCAGAACAGCCGCTTACACGATCTGGCGATTGATGGACTCCTCGAGGCGGGAGGCGCAGAGGACCACAAGTTCTCCGAGTGGAGTGAGGATCGACGCCTGGCGTTTTTGGAAGAAGAACTCCGCTCCCCGCGCCCGTTCCTGAGTGCAGGAACTCCTGCCGGTCGAGAGGCGGACGATGTCCTTGCTTGCTACAATGTCCTGCGTAACCACATCGCCAAACACGGACTTGATGGCATCGGATCCCTGATCGTCAGTATGACCCGCCGTCTTTCGGACCTGCTAGCTGTTTATCTGCTCGCGCGAGAGGCCGGCTTGGCGCGTTGGACTGATGATGGCCTTGTATGCGACCTGCCTGTCGTCCCTCTTTTCGAGACCCTCGACGACTTGGAGCAAGGATCCGGCATCGTCAGGCAATTCCTGAAACATCCGGTCACGACTCGGAGTCTTGAGTTTCACCGCAGAAGCGCGAATGAAAAATCCCCAAAGCAGGTCAGCTTGCCCGTGCAGCAGGTCATGATCGGCTACAGTGATAGCAACAAGGATTGTGGTATTTTCGCCAGCCAGTGGGCGCTCCACCAATCCCAAAGTGCCTTGGCCCAAGTCGGGCGCGACGCGGGGGTCAAAATCCGCTTCTTCCACGGACGCGGCGGCACGATCAGCCGAGGCGCGGGGCCGACCCATCGTTTTCTATCCGCTCTGCCGCAGGGTTCCGCGCGCGGAGACCTGCGCGTCACTGAGCAGGGAGAGACCATTTCCCAGAAATACGGCACCATTTCCTCCTCGGTTTACAATTTGGAGTTGCTCCAAGCGGGTGTTGCGGCTGTTTCCTTCAATGACCAGCCTGCTCCCATCGACAGCAAATTCAGCGAGGCCTGCGAATTTCTCTCAGCAGCGAGCCGTGATGCCTACACCGCGCTCATCAGGCATCCGAGTTTCATGTCCTACTTCTCGGAGGCCACGCCGATTGATGCACTCGAGACGAGCCGCATCGGATCGCGTCCCTCCCGACGCACTGGTCAGCGCACGCTCGCCGATCTCCGCGCGATTCCTTGGGTCTTCAGTTGGAACCAAAGTCGCCATTATCTTCCCGGGTGGTTCGGTGTTGGATCCGCTCTAAAGCGCCTCCAGGCCGAGCGCCCCAAGCTTTTTCAAAACCTCCGTGCCAACCTCAAAAAGTCGCCATTTCTCTATTATGTTCTGACGAATGTGGAAACCAACCTAGCCAGTGCGGATCGCGAAATCATCTCCATCTATGCCGGATTAGTCGGCGACACCCGAGTGCGGAAGGAGATTCTGAACATCATCCTGACCGAATTTGATTCCACCCGCGAAATGATGTCACTCGTCTTTGGCGGCGCTTTGGAGAAACGCCGCCCCCGCATGCTGAAGACGCTTGCCTTGCGCGACTCGGGCCTCCGTGCGCTTCATGTTCACCAGGCGAAGCTTCTCGCCGAGTGGCGCGCTGCCGAGCCTGCGGCGAAAAATCGCCTGCTTCCCGAAGTTCTTCTAAGCATCAACGCCATTGCCAGCGGCCTGCGCACCACCGGGTAGGTCAAACTAAAAACTTCACCACCCGCTCCCGCCTGTGTAGGATTCGCCACTTACTCCAAGACCCATGGGCAACATCTACAATAACATCGTCGAAACAGTAGGCCGCACACCTCTCGTCAAGCTCAACCGCGTCTCCGCCGGGCTTCCCGCCACGATTGCGCTCAAGTGTGAATTTTTCAACCCGCTCGGAAGCGTGAAGGACCGCATTGGCGCGGCCATGATCGAGGATGCCGAGCAGCGTGGCATTCTTAAGCCAGGCACGGTCATTATCGAGCCTACCAGTGGAAACACCGGCATCGCCTTGGCCTTTGTGGCGGCTGCCAAGGGCTACAAAATGATTCTCACCATGCCTGAGACGATGAGCCTCGAGCGCCGCACGCTCCTCGCAATGCTTGGCGCAAAGCTTGTTCTCACGCCCGGTTCCGAGGGTATGCGCGGCGCGATCGCGAAGGCCGAAGCACTCGTTCAAGAGACTCCCAACGCCTGGATGCCCCAGCAATTCAACAACCCCGCGAACCCCGCCATTCATATCAAAACCACTGCGGAGGAGATCTGGAGCGATACGGATGGAAAAGTGGACATCATCGTCGCGGCGGTCGGAACAGGCGGCACGATCACAGGCTGCGTGGAAGCCCTCAAGCCCCGCAAAGCCTCTCTCCAAGCGATTGCTGTCGAGCCCAAGGATTCGCCTGTTATTTCCCAAACCCTCGCTGGCGAACCTCTCAAGCCCGGCCCGCACAAAATCCAAGGCACCGGTGCCGGATTTGTTCCTAACAACCTCCACCTGAAAAATTCCGTCGGAGAATCCCAGATCGTTGAGTGCATCCAGGTCACAAACGATGAGGCCTTTGCCATGGCCCGTCGTCTCGCTAAGGAGGAGGGCATTCTGGGTGGCATCAGCACCGGCGCGAATGTTCATGCTGCCATCCAAGTCGCCAAGCGCCCTGAGAATGCCGGCAAACTCATCGTCACCATTGGCTGCTCGACCGGCGAACGCTACCTAAGCACCGCCCTCGCAGACGAAGCCCGCGCGGAGGTGGGAGCCTGATGGAACCCACTCAACAACCCGTCCTTCAAGGCCCTGTCCTTGAAGACTCCTCGCTGGAGTGGGATCTTTTCTGGGAGAAAAACAAATCCCTCATACTCGGAATCCTTGCCGTAATCGTCATCGGAGGCGTGGGTGTGGCTGTATGGTTCGCCTACTCTTCCAGTCAAAACGCCGCCGCGCAAACGCTCCTCGCCGAGGCCACGGAAATCTCCAGCCTGCAAGCCGTGGTCGACAAGTTTCCAAAAACCATGCCCGCAGCCGATGCACTCATGCAGATCGCCGCAGCGGAGCGCGAGGCCGGAAACATGGAAAAATCCACCACTGCCTTCCGGGAATTTCTAAACCGTTTTCCCAATCATCCTCTCGCAGGCGGTGCGCTTCTCGGAGTCGCCATGAATCAAGATGCGGCGGGTGATGCTCAATCCGCCATGGCTACTTGCCAGCAAGTGGTCACCCAATTCCCGCAAAGCTATGCGGCTCCCTTTGCCGCTTACACCGAAGCCGAAATCCTCCTTCGCGGATTCCAGATTGAAGAGGCCCGTCGTGGTTTCAACATGGTCGTGACCCAGTTTCCGGCATCACCCGCCGCCCGGATGTCCGCCGGGCAACTCTCGCGCCTCGGCGGAGGGGCTCCTACTGCTCCTCCGCAATAGCTGTGCTGAATCTGCCAAAATGACGGCGGATTTGTTTCACGAAACGACTCGGCGTGAATCGCTGCCTTGCCGTAGTTGAAATTCCATCAGCCCATGATCGCGATCACCATCGAAAAACTCGTTAAAAAATTCGGTGATACGGTGGCCTTGAACGGCATTTCTCTCCGCATCGAACCCGGCGAGTTGTTCTTTCTCCTCGGCCCCAGCGGATGTGGGAAAACGACACTCCTTCGCAACATCGCCGGCTTCTACATTCCCGACGAGGGGCGCATTCTCTTTGGCGACGAGGATGTGACGGCTCTGCCTCCCCACAAGCGCAACACGGGGATGATGTTTCAGAGCTACGCCCTCTGGCCGCACATGACAGTGGCCAAAAATGTCGCCTTTGGTTTGGAGGAACGGCGCGTTCCCCAGGCGGAAATCCGCCAGCGGGTCCAAACCGCGCTGGAATCCGTGCAGATGGGACCCTATGCGGAACGGAAAATCGCTCAACTCTCCGGCGGTCAGCAGCAGCGAGTGGCCCTAGCCCGGGCTTTGGTGATCCGTCCCCGTTGCGTGCTTCTCGACGAACCTCTTTCCAACCTCGACGCCCGGCTCCGACTGGAGATGCGCTCTGAGATTCGTCGTGTCTGTAAGGAGAACGGACTCACGGCGATTTATGTCACCCATGACCAAAAGGAGGCCCTCTCGATTTCCGATCGCATGGCCGTGCTCGAAGGCGGGCGGATTGCTCAGATCGGAACACCTGAGCAAGTTTATCGCAGACCCAAAACACGCGTCGTGGCGGACTTCATCGGCGAAACAAATTTCCTCAACGGCAAAATCCAATCCCTCGATGGCGCGAAAGCTCTGGTTGAAACAAATGAGGGGCTTTTCGAGGGATTCCTCGGTGATCCCGAGTGGATGCCCTCTGCCGGGGATTCGGTTTTGCTCAGCATCCGCCCCGAAAGTTGGTCGCTTTGCTCCGCTCCTGCCTTGATGAACTCCGTGAAGGGTCGCATCGGCGAATCGGTTTATCTGGGCGAGGTGGCCCAATACCAACTTCAGGCCTCTGCGCACGACTTGAAGGTTTTTGAATTGAATCCACACATCTCCGCGCGCGCTCAGGGACAGGAATTTTTCGCCCTCGCGAGTGTGGATGATGTCGTGGTTCTCAAACCCTGAGCCGCCATGAGCTCACGAATCCTTCTGGTGCTTGCGGCCCTCGCTCTCGTGCTGGCCGTGCCTTTCCTGCTGAAGCCCCGACAGAACCTCCTCGCGAGTGCCGACGAAACGATTGTAATCATCTCCCCCCACAATGAGGCGGTCCGGCACGAATTCAGCGTTGCCTTTGCTCGGCATTATCAAAACAAAACCGGCCGCTCGATCCGCATCGACTGGCGTCTACCGGGGGGGACAAGTGAGATCTCGCGCTTCCTCGCCGGGGAATATCTCGCCGCCTTTGAATACGCATGGACTTCCCAAGGCAAAACCTGGACGCCAGAACTTGCTGCCGCGTTCGACAACTCAAAAATCAAACTCCCGGATGATCCCACAGCAGATACGCCTGAGCAGGCGATGCGCCGGTCTTTTCTCAACTCCAGCACCGGTATCGGCATCGATATCTTTTTCGGCGGCGGGTCCTATGATTTCGAGCAGCAGGCGAAAGCCGGACGCCTTGTGGCCACCGATGTGATCCAAAACCACCCGGAATGGTTCGCCGAGGATTCAATTCCCCAGAGCGTTTCCGGGGAGCACTTCTACGACCCCCGCGCCCTATGGATCGGCGCGTGTCTTTCCTCCTTCGGCATCTGCTACAACACTGATTCCCTCCAGCGACTCGGAGTTCGGGAGATGCCCTCATCTTGGAAAGATCTCACAAATCCTGTGTTCTACCGTCAGGTCGCCCTTGCCGATCCCACCAAGAGCGGATCAGCCGCGCGGGCTTTCGAAATGGTCATCCAGCAGCAAATGCAGGAACTCGTCCGCGCCACCGGTCGCAGCGATGAGGATATCCTTGCGCTCGGATGGACGCGCGGGTTGGAGATCATCCAAGCCGCTTCTGCCAATGCCCGTTACTTCACGGATTCCGCTCCGAAAATTCCTCTCGATGTTTCACTCGGCGATGCGGCGATCGGGATGTGTATTGATTTTTACGGGCGCTTCCAAAGTGAGGCAGTGAAAATCGGCGATGCCCCGTCGCGCCTTCAATATTTCACTCCGGCAGGCGGTTCCTCCGTGGGAGTCGATCCCATCGCGCTTCTGCGAGGCGCTCCAAACCGCGCTGCCGCCGAGGAGTTCATCGCCTTCGTTCTCTCGCTCGAGGGACAAAAACTCTGGAATTTCAAAGTCGGCGTTCCGGGAGGTCCAACGAAATACGCGCTCCGCCGACTTCCCATCCGCAAGGAACTTTACTCGCCGGAGTACGCCGCGTTCCGCTCTGATCCTGTTGTTCAACCCTACGAGGAGGCCCGGCTTTTCACCTACACCGCCGCCTGGACAGCGCCCGTTTTTCGAGTCATGGCGTTTATCATACGGGCCATCTGCCTCGATCTGCACCACGAGCAGTCACAAGCTTGGCAGGAACTCGTCAAAGCCGGATTTCCCCGCGAAGCCTATAAAAAATTCACCGACCTCAGCGTCGTGGACTACAGAGTCTCAAAAACGACCCTCAAAGAAGCGCTCACCTCAAAAAAACGCCTTGAGGAAGTCCGCCTTGCCAAGGAACTCGCCGACCATTTCCGCCGCCAATACCAAGAGGCTGCCAAGCTTGCGAAGGAGGGAAGATGAGCCGGTCATTTTCCAGACTCGTCTTCCTCGTCACCGCCATTTTCTTCGTGCTCTTCTTTCTCTGGCCGATCAGTGAGACGCTCTACGGAGCGTTTATCGGGTCGGATGGAAAATTCACGATCGACTACATCGCCGAGGTTTTCCGGAATCCGCTCTATGTCGAGGGACTCTGGAATTCACTGCAGATGGGAGTCTGGAGCACGCTGCTTGCCTCTCTCATTGCGATTCCGCTCGCTTGGATGAGTGACCGTTTCTTTTTTCCCGGAAAGTCCCTCCTTGGTGCTCTGGTGCTTGTGCCAATGATCATGCCTCCATTCGTTGGAGCGATTGGCGTCAAACAAATCCTTGGCCAGCAGGGCGCTCTAAATGCGCTTCTGGTGGACATTGGACTGCTCGACTCTACCCATCCGATCGACTGGCTGGGTGAGGGGAGGATATGGGGCGTGATCATTCTCAACGCCCTGCACCTTTATCCGATCCTCTATCTCAATGTCCTCGCCGCCCTCGCAAATGTGGATCCTGCCATGGAGGAGGCGGCGGAGAATCTCGGTTGCACCGGCTTTAGGAAATTCTGCCGCATCACCCTACCTCTCATCATGCCGGGCATTTTCGCCGGCGGGACCATTGTTTTCATCTGGTCATTCACCGAACTCGGAGTGCCACTCATGTTCGACTTCACCCGCGTCACCTCGGTACAGATTTTTTATGGCATCAAGGATATTGGAGCAAATCCCTTCCCGTTCGCGCTGGTGGTCGTCCTGCTCTGCGCCACGGTTCTGCTGTATGCCGGCAGCAAGTTGCTCTTCGCGCGCGATTCCCATGCCATGATGGCGAAGGCGACGAGCCAAGGCGGCCCGCGCCAAGCCGGACTGGCCATGGGGCTTGTCTGCTCGGGGGCGTTCGGCTTGGTGACCTTCCTCGCCGTTCTGCCGCATATCGGCGTGATCCTGGTGGCATTCTCCACGGATTGGTATCAAACGATCCTGCCGAGAGGGTGGACGCTTTCGCATTTCGAGGCCGCATTAGGACACAGCCTTACGCTGCCTTCGATCCAGAACAGCCTGAAATATGCCGGTCTGGCAACCATTCTCGACCTGATCCTCGGAGTCGCCATAGCCTATGTAGTGGTGCGGACGCGTCTCGCTGGGCGACAGATTCTGGACGCCATGGCCATGCTTCCTCTGGCCGTGCCGGGCTTGGTTTTGGCATTCGGGTATCTGGCGATGACGCAGGAGGGAAAGCCCTTTGCCTTTCTGAATCCCACCATCGACCCGCTGATCATTCTGGTTATCGCCTACTCGGTGAGGCGTCTGCCTTATGTGGTTCGTTCGGCGGCGGCTGGATTTCAGCAAACCAGTGTCACCCTCGAAGAGGCTGCGCAGAATCTGGGATGTCCACCGCTGCGGACGCTTCGCAGGATCACGATTCCCCTTATCGCGGCGAACCTGCTCGCAGGCGGACTGCTGGCATTTTCTTTCGCCATGCTGGAGGTGAGCGACTCACTCATCCTCGCGCAAAAGCAGCAGGACTTTCCGATTACCAAGGCCATTTACGAACTTTATCAACTGCTCGGCGAGGGACGCTTCGTCGCAAGCGCGCTCGGGGTCTGGGCGATGGCCTTTCTGGCTGTCACGATCATCGGAACCAGTCTCATTCTCGGAAAAAAACTCGGCGCGATCTTCCGCGCATAACTCCTCTACGCCGTGGTGCGCCGCAGCGTGTGCAGGGTTATCTCGGGCGGGCAGTTCCAGCGCGCCGCAACGCCGCATGCACCGGTGCCACGCGAGGTGTAGCCTTTCAATGATCCATGTTGCCAAGCTCCCGCGATGAAGCGGCGGGGAGACTTGCATGGAACGACCAAATGCCGACCACCGGGCAGGCAAATTTGCCCCCCGTGAGTGTGGCCGCTCAGTTGCAGTGCAAAACCCTGCGCTGCGGCTTCGGCATAGGTTTCGGGACTGTGTGAGAGGAGAATCACAAACGCGTCCGCCGGAGCTTTTTTTCGCGTCCCGGCTAGATCGTGTGTTTGAAAATAATGAGGGTCGTCGATTCCGGCGATCCACAGGGAATCCCCACCACGCCGGATTTCCGCTGTTTCGTTCAGGAGGATCGCGAACCCGTCCCGTTCCAGGTCCTGCACCATTTCCAAGGGATCGTGATTCCCAAGGATGCCCCAGCAATCGGGCGCCAATGCCTTGCGGAGCTCCGCCATCGCTTTCGTGGCGGCACCATGGTCGCCTTCCATGCCATTCCGGTAGTCGCCCGTGAGAACCGCCGCATCGTGCGGGGTTCGATGGGCCAAATCAATCACGACAGGCATGAGTGCGGGTTCCAGATCGCAGTGCAGGTCGGTGAGATGCAGTAGACGAAATCCCTCGAAGGACGGCGGTAGATTCGGAAAAAACCATTCTTTTTCCTCAAGACGAACATCCAAAAAATCCGCCCGCATCCGCTTTTTCAGGCCTGTGAGATGCAAGATGCGCGAGAGCCACAAATCGAAAGGCAGGAGGCGTTCGATGCGAAAAATACCGCGTCCCTGATGCAGGAACTTTGTGAGCTTGTCGTGCTGTCGCTTCAGCCTCTTGGCGTGAAGTTCATCGCCCAAGCGGTTCCTGAGCGCTGACACTCCCTGGGCGGAACGTATCAAGGCTTCTTGGTCGCTGGCGGGGTGGCGTAGCGCAGGGGCTTGAAGAGACCGGTCTCGCCTTCCTTTGTCCAATAAATCTCTGCTACGCGGTTCCAGTCCTTCGCGCTGTCCTCGGCATAGAGGGTTCCCTCCTTGAGGCGGGAACGGACTTCATTGCGGAGTTCGAGTCCGGTGGCGCTCTCAGGCGAGTCGAGTTGGAGCGGACGCAAGCGCACGGTGACCTGATCAATCATCTGCGCGTGCAGGAAAACATACGCACCCTCCGGCAGGTTTGCGGAATTTTTCAAACTGCGCAGCGTGAAGAAAAGTGAATTCCCAACCCGCGAGGACCACGCCTCGAAATCATATTCGCGCTTGCCGCTTCCGCCCTTAGGAGCGACCGAGACATGCACGCTGTAGCGGTCGTGTGAGAGCGGAGCCACGACAGCGGTGGATGTGCTGCCTTTTTCCTTCAGCTCCCACTCGCCGAGAAGCCAGGTGTTCAAGTCCTCCGACGGGTTAGTCGTCAGCGGGTTCTCAAATCGGCATCCTGCCAGCAAAAGAGGCAGGAGAATCAGGGCCAGTCGTGCAAAAATCCTCATCCCAGCGCTATATCCGAGTTCCGTCGGGAATGACACTGTTTTTCGGGACGACCACGATGCCGTCGCGGATGTAATACCCGTCGCCGTCGAAATTTTCCGATTCCGCTTTGGAAGTGATCACCACGCCGCTGCCGATACGGGCGTTCTTGTCAATGATGGCCCCCTCGATCGAGCAGTTCGCTCCCACGCCAATCGGAGGCACTCTCGCAGGGCGCTCGTCCTTGGGTGACTCGTAGAGGTCGGCTCCCATCATGACCGTGTTTTTCAATGTTGTGCCGGATCCGACGATGCTGCGAATGCCGAGCACACAGCGCTCGAGCTTGGCGTCGCCCAGCACGCATCCATCGGAAATCATGGCGCGTTTCAAATGGGCGCTCTCAATCACGCTGGCAGGTAGGCAGAGAGGTTGCGAGTAAACCGGTGCTCCTGCCACATAGAAGCTGAACTTCGGGTTCCGGTCGGCCATCTCAAGGTTGGCGTCGAAGAATGAACGGATCGTGCCGATGTCCTCCCAGTAGCCTTCAAAAATGTGCGCCATCACCTTGCGATGCTCGATCGCTGCGGGAATGATGTTTTTTCCAAAATCCACGAGATCGTTGTCGAGGCTCGAAATGAGCGCCTCGCGGTTGAAAACATATATACCCATCGAGGCTTGGAAGAGTTCTTCGTTGGGAGAATGTCCGATCTGGCCCAGAAGCTCGCTAGGAATCCGCAGGGAGTCGATCACGGCCGGATCCTTGGGTTTTTCAACGAAGCGTGTGATGCGCCGTTCGCTGTCCGTTGCCATGATGCCGAATCCGGGTACCGCCTTGCGATCGACTGGGATTGTTCCAATCGTGAGATCTGCTCCAGAGTCGATGTGTTGGCGGATCATCTCGCGGTAATCCATCCGGTAAAGCTGGTCGCCGCTCAGGATGATAAAATATTTACAGCGGTGCTCGAGAAAGTATCGCAGGTTTTGCCGCACTGCATCTGCCGTGCCCTGATACCAGCGTGCGCCCTCGGGAGTTTGCTGGGCGGCGAGAATCTCAACGAAGCTGGGAGTGAAGTTATCGAATTTGTAGCTCTCGTTGATGTGGCTGTGGAGCGAAGTGCTGTTGAACTGGGTGAGGATGTAAATACCGCGCAGTCCTGAGTTCAGGCAGTTGCTGATCGGTATGTCCACCAGTCGATACTTGCCGCCGAGCGGAACGGCAGGTTTCGAGCGCTCCTTCGTAAGAGGGAAGAGTCGTGTGCCGGCACCGCCACCCATGATGATGGCCAGCGTGTCGGACTTGAAAGAGGAGGAGGGTTGGAGCGTCATAGCTGGGCTAATCCTTGCGTCATCCCCTTCCTTTTGTCACGTTGCTTTTATGTGTGGAATTGTAGCTTACATAGGACCGTCAAACGCTCTCCCTGTTCTCCTCGATGGCTTGCGCCGCTTGGAATACCGTGGATACGACTCCGCTGGCGTGGCATTGCTTCAACCAGGGAGTATTGATGTCAGAAAAGCCGTTGGCCGTATTGCCAATCTGGCTGAGGAGATCGAAAAAAATCCCGTTTCTGGTCAAGTCGGCATCAGTCACACCCGCTGGGCGACTCATGGCGCGGTGACACGCGAAAACGCGCACCCCCACTCGGACCGCTCTGGGCGTCTTTACCTCGTCCACAATGGCGTCATCGAAAACTACCAGACTCTTCGTGAGCAACTCATCGAGCGGGGGCATGAATTCCACTCGCAAACAGATACAGAGGTCTTGGCCCATCTGGTCGGCGAGGCTTTTGACCGGTCTGCTGCGCAGGACAAAGGCTCGCTGGTCGAGGCCGTTCGCATTGCCCTGCGCCAGGTTATCGGGACTTATGGCATCTCGGTCGTACATGCGAATGTTCCGGGTGTCATCGTCGGCGCGCGGCGTGGAAGTCCTCTCGTACTGGGCATTGGCAAGGACGAGCATTTCTTGGCCAGTGATGTCAGCGCAATCGTGGCCCACACCCGTGATGTGGTCTACCTCAACGACTACGAGATCGTCGCGATTCAGTCTGGGGGATTTGAGATTACCACAGTCTCTGGCGGAGGAGCGGGCTTTCAGATCAGCCGGGTCGAGTTCGATGCTTCGTCGGTGGACAAAGGGAAATACCCGCACTACATGCTCAAGGAAATCCATGAGCAACCGAATACCGTTCGTGATGCCATGCGTGGGCGGCTTTCACTCGAAGAGGCTACGGCCAAACTCGGTGGGCTCAATATGACGAACTCCGAGCTGCGCGCAGTGGATCGCATTGTGCTCGCGGGATGTGGAACAGCCTTCCATTCCGCCATGACCGGTGAATACATCATCGAGTCGCTTTCGCATATTCCCGTGGAGTGTGAGTTCGCCAGCGAGTTCCGCTACCGCAATATCCCCCTCCAGTGCGACACGCTCGCTTTTGTCATAAGCCAAAGCGGGGAAACCGCGGACACGCTTGCCGCTCTGCGAGAGAGCCAGCGCAAAGGACATCGCACGCTTGGAATTTGTAACAATGTCGCCAGCACGATCGCCCGCGAAAGCGATGGCGGCGTCTACATGCACGCGGGGCCGGAGATCGGCGTCGCCGCCACAAAATCCTTTACCTCGCAGCTGACAATTTTCACCCTCCTTGGTCTTCTTTTAGGCCGCATTCGCCATCTCTCGCACAGCGAGGGACGTGATATGATTGCTCAGATGGAAAAATTGCCCGACCTCGTGGCGCGTACGCTTGAATTGGAGACGCAGGTCGCCACCATCGCCAAGAAATACGCTCAGGCGAAAAATTTTCTCTTCATGGGTCGCCAGGCGCACTACCCGATCGCCCTTGAGGGTGCCTTGAAACTGAAAGAAATTAGCTACATCTCTGCATCGGGCTATCCCAGTGCCGAACTCAAACACGGAGTGATTGCACTCATTACCGAGGAGACGCCCTCACTCTTTATCGCTCCTCAGGATGCCGTCTTTGAGAAAAACATTAGCAACATCGAGGAGGTCAAAGCGCGCAAAGGCCCGGTGATCGCCATCGGAACCGAGGGCGACACCGCACTGAAAAAAGTCTGCGATGATGTGATTTTGATACCCGAAGCCCCTCACTATCTGTCGCCGATCCTGAGCGTCATTCCATTGCAATTTCTGGCCTACTACATAGCCGTGGAACTCGGTTGTGATGTGGACAAGCCCCGCAATCTCGCCAAGAGCGTGACGGTGGAATAAGGCCGCCGGAGACTATTTTTTGAGCTTTCGGCGAAGGAAGGTCGGGACATCCAAATCCTCGCCTTCCACGATGGTCGGCTCGACTTTTTCAAACCGTCCGCGCGCGATTGGCTCAAGAGGCAGGTCCTCCTGCTTCACCTTGGGAGGCGTTGTTTTCGGTTCGGCGGGTGCGGGTGGGTTCGGGGTGGATTGAATGGTCTCTTCAGGGAACAGGGCGGGAGGGGTTGCCCGCACGGGCTCTATCTTGAGCGCCGAGGCCGTCGGCTCGATCCTCGCAGCTGCGCCGCAGTGTCCGATGAGCGTGACAATGAGAGGCGCTGATTCATCCCGCGCCACGCTCACTCCCAGGTGGAGCAGCGATGTGTGGGACGTGTTTTTGGAAATTTCCTGCATGATCGCCCCCACTTCTGCGAAGGTGAGCGAGCGGGGGCCCGAGAGGTGCACAAGCACCTTGCTGGCCTCGTGGAGCAGGCGTCCCCTGTCCAGAAGAGGGCTTCGCAGCGCCTGTTCGAGCGCCTCGTGTGCGCGGTTACCTCCATCAGCCTCGCCGCTGCCGAATAAAAAGCCACCGCCTCCGCTGCGCAAGATGCCTAGCAGGTCGGGAACAGCCACCGCCATCGGGCCGGGGCACGAAATCAGGCGGGTCAGGGACGCCACCGATTGGAAAAGAATATTGTCGCATGCGGCAAAGGTTTCCTCCGCCTCGGTGCGAGGGGCGGTGATTTCTGCCATTCGGTCGTTTTCAAAATGCACGATCGCATCCGCATGGCGTGAGATGCCCTGCATGGCCTCCTGCGCCTGTTGCGATCTTCGGCGTCCCTCAAATTGAAACGGCATCGTCACAACCGCAATCACAAGCGATCCGTTCGCCCGCGCCAATTCTGCGACTTGAGGAGTCACCGCACTGCCCGTGCCGCCGCCGAGACCGGCACAAAGAAAAATCACATCCGCTCCCTCGACCGATTGGCGCAGCTCGCTCATGGATTCGCGGGCGGCTTCCAAGCCCATCTCCGGATCACCTCCCGCTCCAAGCCCGTGCGTTGTCATCGGGCCGAGCGCTATTTTCCGGGATGCCACCGAGGCGTTGAGCGATTGCTGGTCGGAATTCAGAGCGACAGTTTCAAGCGGAAGGGATGCTCGGACGGCAATGCGGTCCGCAATATTCACACCGGCATTGCCGATGCTGAGAAGTCTGAGCACAGGTTCCTTGTGGGTGCCGCGATCGAGCCAACGGGGATAGGTAATCATAGAAAACTTACATTCTACCGCTGAAAAATCCCTTCAGGCGGTTGAGGAGTGATTCATATGGCATCTCGGCGTGCACGGCCTGGGCGTATTTCGCCGCGCCGATGCATGTTGAAAGTTGGGGGTTTTCGAATGCCGACATGGGACCGGAGACCGCTTGCGCATGGGCCAGATAAACCGGGGTTCCCGGAAACACCGATTCCGCCGCCTCGCGAATTCCGCGAAGAAGGCTGCAGCCGCCTGTGAGTAGGATGCCTGCTCCGAGGAGGTGTTCCGGAACGACCTCTTGGATGCGCTTACGGAGAATGCCAAAGAGTTCCTCAAGGCGGGCCTGAATGATCATGTTCAGCATGAGGCGGTCGATATCCCGGCCGGAAAATCCCGTGTCGTTCTTGAGCGTGATTTTTTCGCTCGCAGAGATGTTTTCGGTGATAGCCGATCCTTCCTCGATTTTGAGTTTCTCAGCTCGGGCGATCGGAATGCGGAGGCCGATGCAAAGGTCGTTTGTGATGTGGTCGCCGCCGATGGCGATAACACCGCTGTGGCAAACCGCCCCTTCCTTGTAGACGATGTAGTCGGTGACGCCGCCACCGATATCGATGAGCACCGCCCCGGCTTGCTTCTGTTGCTCGTCCAGAACGACCTGGGCGGAGGCGACCGAGTTCACCACGATGTCCTCGACATCAATGTCGAACTCCCGCACGCAGCGGATCGCATTCTGAATGCGGTTGGTCACACCATGGATGATGTGAAAATCTGCTTCCAGCTTTGTTCCCATCATGCCATGAGGGTCGATGACGCCTTCTTGTCCATCGACATAGTAGCGCTGGATGACCGAGTGGATGATCACATCCTCCTTGGGGATTCCCGCCTCCTTTGCTTTGAATTCGACGCTCTCAATCTCTTTGGCCGTGATGGTTGATTCCTCTGGCAGTGTGACGGCGCTGCGGTTGTTGAAGCTCTTGATGTGACTTCCGGATATGGCCAGCCAGACGCCTTTGATTTCGTAGTCGCTGCGGTCCTCGGCATCGGCCAGGGCATCGTGAACACACTGGGTGGCATTTTTGAAATCGACGATTTCGCCTTTTCGGACTCCGCGCGATGGACTCTCTCCCACGCCCAGAATCCGCATTTCCCCGTCGCGGTTGCATTCCGCCACGACGGCGCATACCTTGGTGGTTCCGATTTCCAATCCGACATGTATTTTTTCTCGGGCCATCAGTTTCTCTTGGGTTTAGATTTTTGAGGGATCGACTTTTGCTTGTCTGAAACAGGTTCGGGCGGTGCGGCCATGACAAATTTCACAGGCGTATTTTTTGCCACCATGAGGTTCACAGATTCAATTTCCCGGCCGGTGTCGCGGCAGTGCTCCAGCAGGCGCTGGAGTTTCATCAATTGGGTGGGGAAGTCTCCGGAAGCGAATTTGACACGTGCGTTCTGATCCGTGAGTGCATCGATGCAATAGCCTTTGCTGATGTTCAGTGAGCGTATGACAAGAAGGGATTTTGTTTGGTTTCGGGCCTCGCGCAGAAGGGTCAGAGCGTTCTTCAGATCATCTCCTTCGAGGAGGCTGCCTTCCTGGATTTTTTCTACTTTCACGCCGTAGATTATCGGGAGTTGGTGGTATTCCTGTTGAAGCAGGCGAGGTTTCATCAGGAAGCCGGAGTCGTCCACCAGCGACATAGAGCTGGGATCGTAATCTGCCGAGGAATCTGAAGACTTTGAAATCCATGCAACGGGAATCCGGCGCGTGAGTGTGATTTCGATGCGATCCGGCATGATGCGTTCGATGGAAACATCCGCAACCATCGGGATCTCGCGGAGTTTGTGATCGATGCCTGCGATGTCGATGCGGAAGATGTTGTTGTCGGCTTGAATGCCGGTCTCTGCCAGAAGATCTTCGCGGGTCATTACTCCATCGAGTTCGAGTTCGAGTTCGCAGAGGTTGTAGGCGGGATTCGAGAAAAAGAATTTATCGAGAGCTTTGTTGAGTCCGAACCAGATCAGTCCACAGGCCACCGTGACGATGAGGGAAAGCGCGCAGAGTTGTCCAATCAAGCGCTGGCGTTTCCGCTGCGCTGTCCTGGCCCGCATCTTCACATTCAGGTAGTGCACACCGTTTGGCGTTCGTTTCTTTGTTGCGGAGGTTGATTTCATCACGGGTTCTTCTTCGCAAGCGATAGTCCAGCGATCTCCTCGCACAGGGCGGGGAAATCGAGTCCAACCACGGCTGCCGCCTTGGGCAGAAGGCTCAATTCGGTCATGCCGGGTATGGTGTTGATTTCCAAAACACTCATTGAGCCGTCCGCCGCTAGGAGGATGTCCACGCGGGAATAAACCTCAAGTCCGAGAGCGCTGTGCGCCGCACAGGCGGTGGACTGCACGCTGATTAATTCGGCATCCGTCAACGGAGCGGGAACGAAGTATTCGGAGGCTCCACTGGTGTATTTGTGGTCGTAATCGTAGAAGCCATCACGGGGAACGATTTCTACGACCGGTAGAGCCTCTCCGCCCAGGATTCCCACGGTTAGTTCCCTGCCCTCAAAGAAACTTTCGATGAGCACCTCCTCGCCATATTGGAAGCAATCTTCGAGTGCGGCGGAAAGCGCAGCGGCATCACGGATGATATGAACTCCCACGCTGGAACCTTGCTGCGGAGCTTTCACGACATAAGGCAGAGGAAGGCTCGGGGACTCACCCCGGCGGATTTTTTCCCATTTCGAAGTCGGTACGCCGGCGCTGTCGAAGGCTTCTTTTGAGAGGATTTTGTCGAATGCCATGCGGCTGCCCTCGATTCCCTCGCCTGTGTAGGGTATGCCTCGATCATGGAGGATCGACTGGAGTTGGCCGTCCTCACCAAATGTGCCGTGAATGATGTTGAATGCGAGGTCCAGAGAACTGGGCAGGGCGATATCCGGCGTTGTCACATCAATCTCTTCGACCCGGGCCCCTGCGGCTCGGAGGGCTTTCGCAACAGCGGCCCCTGAGCGGAGTGAAACATTGCGCTCTTTGCCTGGCCCTCCCATGAGAAGGCCAACGGTTTTGTCTCTCAGAATGCCACAATGCTTTTGCTTCATAAATCTATCCCCACAATTTGAACCTCTGTTTCAAGATGGATACCACGTGTTCGCTCAGCGGCAGTCTGAATTTCTTTGATCAGGGTCAGAACATCCACAGAGGTCGCGCCGCCATCGTTGACGATGAAATTCCCGTGAATTTCGGACACGCGGGCTCCGCCAACGGAGAAGTTTTTGAGGCCGAGTTCCTCGATGAGTTTGCCTGCAGGAATCGTTGACGGGTTTTTGAAAATGCATCCCGCACTTGCTGCGACAGGTTGGCTGGAGCGGCGCTTGGCGACAGACTCCGCCATCACCGCATCGATCCCAGCTTGCGTGCCTGGCTTTCCGGCAATAACGGCCGAGAGCGCGTAGTTTGTTCGCAGCATGGGAACGCTGCGGTAGTGAATGTCCATTTCGGCAGGAGTGCGGGTGAAGATGTTTCCATCCTGGTCGCAAAACCGGAGCTTCGCGACCTGATCGAATGTTTGAATACCCATGGCACCTGCATTCATCCGCAAGCCTCCACCGAGGTTGCCCGGAATTCCTTCCATCCATTCAAATCCAGCGATATTCGCCGATCTCGCCAGTGCGCTGAGTTGTTTGAATTTAACTCCCACACCGGCCGTGATCTCGGTTCCATTCACATCATGCCGCTGAAAGTCGCCGCGCGAAAGGTGTGCAACCACTCCGGGGATGCCACCATCGCGCACAAGAAGGTTCGAACCGCGCCCCATAACTATAAGGGGAATGTTTTCATCAAAGCAATGCCGCACGAGGTCGGCGAAGCCCTCTTCGCTCTCAGGCTCAACCCAGAACTGGGCGGGGCCACCGATTTTCATGGTCGTGTGCTTGGAGAGAGGTTCGTAAAGCTTCATTCGTCCGGCTCCCATCACTTGCTGAAGGGTATCGCGCATTCTGAGATCCTGAACGAGTTGCTGGCCTGCCTCGTGGATATTCCCCGCTCCGAGGCTCAGGATCAGGTCGCCATCCTCGATCACAGAGGCGGCGGCTTCGTGGATGCGGGAAATCTCGGGCACATGGATGGCGGATGCATGTCCGGCGGCAAGCATGGCATCAACAATCGTCTGGCCGGAAATGCCGGGAATCGGTTTTTCGCTCGCGGGGTAGATGTCGGAAATAAACACATGATCCGCCAGCGCGAAGGCTTTGCCAAATTCGTTCTTCAGCGCTTGGGTGCGCGTGTAGCGGTGGGGTTGGAACATCGCAATCACCCGTCCGTGGACGCCGGTTCGCGCGGTGGCGAGTGTGGCGGCGATCTCCGTGGGGTGGTGCCCGTAGTCGTCAACGATAGTCTGGCGCGGCGATTCGTAAATGACTTCGAAGCGGCGCTTGGCACCACGGAAGCTCTCGAGTGCGCTGACGATGGATTCGAAGGACTGTCCGACTTCGCAGGCTAGAGCAATTGCGGCTAGCGAATTTACCGCATTGTGGACTCCCGGAATGTTCAGCACGACTTCACCGAGCGTTTTTCCGTGCCTGTTGACTGTGAAGCGGGATTTGAAATTTTCCGTGGCGAGGTTTGTAATCCTGTAATTTGCATCCGCTCTCAGACCGTAGGAAACTGCATGGGCATGCGATGCGCAGACGCGTCGAGCGCCCTCGTCATCAGCGCAGAAGAAAACCTGGCCCGACGTTTGGTTGATGAGGCGCTTGTAAACGGCGTCGATGGCGTCGAGATCCTTGTAAAAATCCAGGTGTTCCGGCTCGATGTTGAGCACGATGGCATGATCGGGGTGGTAATTGATGAGTGTACCGTCGCTCTCATCGCCCTCGGCCACGAACCATTCGCCTTCGGAGTCCCATCGCGCATTTGTTCCCAAAATCGGAATTTCAGCTCCCACATAGTGGCAGGGCTTGAATCCTCCGGCCCGCAGGACATGTGCGGTCATCGCCGAGGTCGTTGTTTTGCCGTGCATGCCACAGACCACGATTCCTTTCTTGGAATCCATGATCGCGGCCAACGCGTCGGCCCGTCGCGCCAGAGGCATTCCGAGTCGCTCGGCTTCATCGTAGGCGGGATTTCCGGCTTTGATTGCGGACGAGTAGATGACGACATCGGCGCCGTGGACGCACTCCGACGAGTGGGGGCAGTGAAAATGAAGACCCTTTTTGATGAGGCGTTCGAGCTCGGTGGTATGAACCTTGTCGGATCCGCTTACTTTGTGTCCGAGTCCCAGCAACAAAGCTGCGATGCCGCTCATGCCAGACCCCGCCACCCCTATCAGGTGGATGTGTTTCGGCGTTGCCGATGTGAGGGCTTCGCGTAATTCGGCGGCTGTCATTTGATGCCCTCCCTCACGGCTCGTTCCATGACATCGGCAACATTCTTTGCCGCCGAGTCTGGTATCAGCTTTTTTGCGGCGGCGGCCATCGCGGCACGGCGCGTTGGATCGTTCAAAAGATTTGAAATTGTAGCAGCAAAGATCTCGGGAACGATCTCTTTTTCCTCGGCCATCACGGATGCACCGGTCCGCACATAAATTTCCCCGTTTGCTTTTTGGTGATCGTCCGTCGCATGAGGGTAGGGGATCAGGATGGAGGGCAGGCCGAATTGAGACAATTCGCTGAGGCTTGATGCACCTGCTCGTGAAATCACTAAATCAGCTGCTGAGTAGGCCTCTTCCATACGGTGGTGGAATGGCGCGACATAATGGGGTATTTCATCACGTTGGTAGTTCGCAGCGGCCAGACGGTCGTCGTTTTTTCCCGTGAGATGAATGATTTGGACGCCGGATTGGGCAAGAAGCTGGGCTGTGCGGAAGAGAATCTGGTTGATTCCGCTCGCGCCCTGGCTGCCGCCGGTCACGAGGAGCGTGGGGCGACTGGGATCGAGGCCAAAAACCCTCATTGCTTCGCTTCGATCCATCGGTTGGCCTAAATTTTCCCTCACTGGTGTGCCTGTGAAGATGCAGTCCGATCCAGGGAACCTCTGGCGGCAATCTTCGAAGCCAAGAAGAACGCGGGATGCAAACTTGGCGGCCAAGCGGTTTGCTCGGCCGGGGATGGCATTGGATTCATGGATGAAGCAGGGTAGGCCCTGCATGCGCGCGGCGAGAATCGGTGCGGTGGATGTGAATCCGCCCATTCCAAGAACCACGGAGGGGCGGTATTTTCGATAAATCTCGCGACATTGGCGGTAGCTGTCCCAGCAGCGGCGAAGGAATCCCACGAATGCCGGTGAGAGAAGCATGGCCGGCATTCCGACTGATGGGAGCTTCTCAGCGCGGAATTGGGGGTGTGCTTTGAGTGCCAGGGCATCTATTTCCTTTTCCGATACAAAAAGTAAAACTTCGTGACCGCGCGCGTGGAGGGACTCCGCGACGGCGAGGCCGGGGAAAAGATGCCCGCCCGTGCCGCCGCAGGCAATAATGGCTCGGAATGGTTTTTGGTCGGTCATATGCGAGGCTCGAAGTGCGGACGCGTGAGCGCAGGGGCGAAATGGGAGACGAGCGGTCGTCCCTGTCGGTGGATGTTTACAAGAAGGCCGATGAGAAACAGGCAGACAACCATGTTTGAGCCGCCATAACTTATAAATGGTAGCGGCATGCCCTTGTTCGGAAGAAGCGAGGTGGTCACGCCGATATTCACGCAAGCCTGGAGGGTGATCATGATCACTGCTCCGATGCCAAGCAGGCGGCCGACATCGTCTTTGGCATTCGAAGCGACCAGGGATCCGCAGAGGCAAATGAGTAGATAGGCGAGCACGGTAAGGAGGGTTGCATAGAGGCCGAGTTCCTCGCCGATCATCGGAAAAATAAAATCGGTGTGGGCATAGGGCAGGTAAAGCATTTTCTGGCGTCCCTCACCGAGGCCGAGGCCATCCACTCCACCAGATCCGAAGGCGATCAGCGCCTGCCATTGCTGGAGTCCCTCGCCGAGGCTGTATTTTTCAGGATGTAGGAATGCCAGCAGTCGGCCTTGGCGTTCCGAGACATTCATCGCCACCAGAAAGATGCCCCCGAGGCCGCAGGCTATGAGAGTGCCTAGCCAGCGCAGGGCGGCTCCGGCGATGAAGAGGACGGCCACAGCGGTTCCTCCGATGAGGGCTGTGTTTCCGATATCCACTTCAAGAACGATTAGTCCCATGAGGATGCTTAAGATTCCCATTGGAAAAACGAGCCCGGTAGTGAAAGCGGAGAAGCTGATATCACTTCGGGAGAACCACCACGCTAGAAAAAAAATAGAGGCGATCTTGGCAAGCTCACTGGGCTGCACGACACCGAAGCCAAGATTGATCCAGCGTGAGGATCCATTGATTCGAAGACCGATCGGCGGGATGAAGCAGAGGACTAGAAGAAGTGCGGCGGCAGCAAAGAACGCCCACCAATACTTGACCCAGAAATGGTAGTTCACGAAGGATGCCACGATCGCGACAACAAGCCCGACGCAGAGCCACATGCCTTGGCGTTTCACAAAGAAATAAATGTCCGAGTGGCTTTCCTCTGCAAACGCGCTTGTGCTGAATAACATCACCAATCCGAGGGCGATGAGGCCTGCCACGGACAAGGTCAGGACATAGATGGCGTTTCTTTGCATTTCGTAAGCTTTGAGTACGCTTGGCGCTTCGTTGGTCTTAAGGAATGATGAGCTTTTGACCGATTTTCAGCTTCTTTGGGTCGTCGATGTTATTTGCTTTCATCAAGGCTGCTTGGGTGATGTTGAATTTCTTAGCCAACGAGTAGGGATTGTCTCCTTTGGCGACGACATAGGATTTCTCATCGCTGGTTTGGGTTTTTTCAAGCGGTTGGGCCTCGGATTTTTCCTGCACGGCCGGAGCTTTTACCGATGGGGCTTTCGCAACGACTGTCGGTGCGGGTGGCGCCTTGGCTATGGACTCTGTTGATTGCGGCGCAGCGGTGGCAGCTTTGGCGGACGACCCGATAATCAGGGTCTGGCCAACTTTGAGGATGGATGTGCTGGTGAGGTTGTTAGCCTTTTCGATCGACGCGATGCTTGTGTTGAATTTGGAGGCAATGCGGCGCAGCGTGTCGCCTGCCACAACATTGTAGGTGGTCTGTGTCTCTTGCGATTTTGCAGCCGTTGCTGCTTCTGCCTTCGCGACGGCGTCGGATTTCTTTTCATTCACAGCGGCGGGGGCTGCGGCTTCTGGGGTTTCTGCTTTCGCAGCGGCTGGGCGTGCCGGTTTCTCCTTTAGTTGGTTGAACCCATAGATGCCTGCGACGGCAACGACATGGAGAACAAGAACCACAATGAAAGCCTGGGAGAGCTTCATGCTTGGCTCCGATTCGCTTTCATATTCCTCGACCTCCTCACGGCTCGAAGCCGCCCGGGCGTGCATTGTTTTTCTTGGAACCAATCGCCGTGCGGGACGGCGCGGAGCAGTGGTGTTTTTTTTGAACATCATGGTGTGTTGGATGGATTATTTTTGAGGTTTTGAACGAGAGTTTTAAAAATATTTCCGCGCTCCCCGTAATTGCGGAACATGTCGTAGGATGAAGTTCCGGGGGAAAGGAGGACGACATCTCCTGCATGTGCGAGCGAGTGGGCCTTTGTAACGGCCTCCTCTATACTCGCTGTCGTGTGGCACTCCGTGTCTTTCCAGGATGAGGCAATACGATCCTTCATCTCACCGATGAGCACAGCGGCGCGGATTTTGTCGCGGACCAGGTCGGCATTGTCGTCGAATTCCACGCCTTTGTCCTTTCCTCCGGCGATGAGGATAATTGGACGATCCTGCGAGAGGATGGCCTTCTCCATGGCATCGAGGTTGGTGGCCTTGGAATCGTTGATCCAGCGCACCCCATCGAGATCGCGCACGAATTCGCAGCGGTGCACTGGCGGTTTGTGGTTCGCTATTGCCTGAACGAGGTCGTCCAGATCGAGATTCAAGCCGAGACCCATCCCGAGTGCGGCCATGATGTTTTCTGCATTGTGAACGCCGGGTAGGAGTGTGTTCGATTGATCAAGCAGGCGCCTGCCTTGAAAGAAAAGCTCGTGTCCCCGGAGCGTGAAATCCGCATTCGGATCTGTCGCGCTGAAAGTGATCCTCTTTGCTGGAAGTGGCGGAAGGTCGGCCAATGCGTTCACCACAATCACGTCGTCAGCCGTTTGGTTTTCAAAAATCCTGAGCTTCGCCGCACGGTATTCCTCAATGCCTGGATAACGATCCAAGTGGTTCGGACTGAGGTTCAGCCAGGCTGCGACTTTTGGACGGAAGGTGCTGATCGTTTCAAGTTGAAAGGAACTCACCTCAAGGATCATCACATCCAGTTGGTGACTCTGTCGGACCGCTCTTGCAAAAGGCAGGCCGATATTGCCGCTGGCCATGGTTCGAACGCCACAACCGCTGAGAATTTTTTCAGTGAGTTCGGTCGTAGTCGTTTTTCCATTTGTCCCCGTAATAGCCACCACTGGGCAGCTGCATTCCTGAAATGCGAGTTCCAGTTCCCCGATGAGTGGGATGTTCTTTTTGATAACATTCCGTACAAGAGGGGCGGCGGGATCAATCCCCGGGCTGAGAACTGCGAGGTCGTAGATCGACGGGTCTTCATCAGCCGTGCTCCCGAGGAGAACTCGGATTCCCTGGTACTCCATTTTAGCGGCTTTTTCACGAAGGGTCGGATTATCCAAAGATTCGCAAATGGTCACGTCAGCGCCCTCTTCGCGCAGCAAGGTGGCGGCGGCCTCGCCGCTGTGGCCGAGACCGAGGACAACCGATTTTTTGCCGCTGTAGATCATTTTAACGCAGTTTCAAAGTGGCCAGACCGAGGAGAGCGAAGAGCACCGAGAGAATCCAAAAACGGACGATGACGGTGTTTTCTTTCCACCCGCTGAGTTCGAAGTGGTGGTGAATGGGAGACATCTTAAAAATACGGCGTCCTGTCGTTTTGAAGCTGGCGACTTGGAGAATCACAGACATCGCTTCCATAACAAAAACCCCGCCAACAATCACGAGCAGGAGCTCCTGTTTGCAGCAGATCGCAACGGCTCCCAGCATTCCTCCAATCGCCAAGGACCCTGTGTCGCCCATGAATACACGGGCCGGATGGGCATTCCACCAGAGAAATCCTAGGCAAGCACCGAGCAGTGCGACGCAGAGGACGGCCAACTCCCCGGCATAGGGGACGAACGGAACCTGAAGGTAGGTTGCTGTTTTGATGTTGCCCGCTACATAGACCAGTACGGCATAAGTCGCCGCGACGGTCGCGGTGCACCCGGTTGCGAGTCCGTCGAGTCCATCGGTGAGGTTCACAGCATTTGACGTGCCTACAATGACGAGGAGGTAGAAAATAAACGTCAGAATCCCCATTCCAAGAAGAAGTGGCTCCTTGAGGAAAGGGATGAACAGCTGTTGTGCTGTGGCCGAGAGTTTTGGGTTCGTAAGGAAATATACGGTGAAAATGCCAGCGAGGAGGCATTGAAGAACAAACTTGAGGCGGCTGCTGATGCCGTCCGAACTCTTCTTCGTAACCTTCAGCCAGTCGTCGTAAAAACCAATGGCGCCTAGGAAAACGGCGCTGAACAGGACCAGCCAGACAAAGGGGTTTTCGGGTTTTGCCCAGAGGAGAGTTGAAATGACAATGGAACCTATAAGCAGAATGCCACCCATGGTCGGAGTTCCTTTTTTCGAGCCATGGAGTTCGTGCAGTTTGTGAACTTCGGCGGCTGTGCGAATCGGTTGGCCGAACTTCAGGGATATAAGCTTTCGAATGACGAAATTTCCAAAAAGCACGCTGATGAGAAATGCTGTGATGCCTGCGCAGATGGCTCTGAATGTGATGTAGGAAAAAACATTCAACGCCTTGAGGAGGTCATTGCTGATGCCTTGTTTGGCGGCCAAGTCACTTAGTTCGGATAGGTAGTAGAGCATCAGCTTTGGAGTTTTTGAAAAAGAGTTTCCATTCGTGCGGAGCGGCTGCCTTTGACGAGGACGAGATCTCCGGGGCGTGCGAGTTGGTCGATGATTCTGGCTGCCGCAGAAGTGTCTTCGACCTCGTGGATACGACTGAATCCAAGTTCCCTTGCTGTTGCCGAGATGTGGCGGGCCTCCGGGCCCACGGTCACGAGAACATCGGCATACTTCACAGTGGCGCAGCCGACACGTGAATATCCCTCGGCGGCATAGTCGCCGAGTTCCCCCATTTTACCGAGGACGGCAATGCGGCGACCCATGCAGGGAGTGAAGCGCAGAGTGCTCAACGCAGCTTCCATGGAATCGGGGTTCGCGTTGTAAGTGTCATCCAGGAATGTGACTCCTCTGTGCACGCGTTTTTCCAACCGGCCTCCGGCTAGTTCTGTGCGTGCCAGGCCTTTGACAGCGGAATCCAGAGGCACGCCCAATTCCAAGCCTGCAGCAATGGCCATGAGGGCGTTCTGGACCATGTGCAATCCTTGAACAGGAATTGATGCCTGAACGGTCGTCGCTTTTCCCGCCGAACGGAGAGTTACTTTGAATGCCGCCCCGACTGGGTTGGGAACGATCTCCGTGGCTATGAGGCTTCCGTCTTTCAGGCCGGTTCGGATCACCTTTGCGCGGCAGCGCGCGGCTATCGAGTCGCTCTTATCGTCATCCGCTGAGAGAATCACACTGCCATCAGCCGACACCGCCTCTGCAAGCATGCCTTTTTCCAAGGCGATGGCATCGCGGCTCTTCATGTATTCGATATGCGCGGTGCCGATGTTAGTGATGATTGCGCAGTCTGGATTGGCCAATGCGGCGAGCGGGGCGATTTCGCCCGGATGGTTCATGCCGATTTCCCAGACCGCTGCCTTGTCGCTTGAGCTTGCGGCGAGGATGGAAAGGGGAAGTCCAATATGGTTATTCAGGTTGCCTTGGGTCTTAACCACTTTGAATTTGCTGCCCAGCACCGCTGCCGCGAATTCCTTTGTGCTTGTTTTGCCGCTGCTGCCGGTGATGCCCAGAACTTTGAGATCGAGTTTTGCGCGCCATGCAGCGGCAAGGTTTGTCAGGGCGGTCAGGCTGTTCTCCGCGAGGAGAACGGGAACGGATGCCTTGAGTCTTTGTGCCTCCTCGGGTGAATCAAGAAGCACGGCGGCGGCTCCCTTTTCAATCGCCTGAGAGGCGAAGACGTTGCCATCAAAATTCTCTCCGCGCAGGCCGATGTAGAGGTCCCCTGGAAGAATCGTGCGTGTATCCTTGCTTATGTTGGAAATGGTCACTCTGGGAGCATCCCGCAGGAGCTTCGAGCCTGACATGGAAGCGATTTCGAGCAGAGGAGTTTTATCCATTTTACGATTCCGCTCCCTTCTTGTCCGTAATCGCCCTGTCCGCGACGGCGACATCATCGAAGGGGACTTTGGTCTCGGCGAATTCCTGGAATTTTTCGTGTCCCTTGCCTGCTATGAGAACAATCCCACCAGGGCCTACGAGCTCAATGGCACGGCGGATTGCTGTTTCTCGAGCAGTGATTTTCTCATGGGCCCGGCCTCGCATGCCGGCCTGCATGTCTTTGAGGATGTCCTCTGGATTCTCGCTGCGCGGGTTGTCTGATGTGATGATGATGTGGTCCGAGAGTTCGGCTGCGGCTGCGGCCATGAGCGGCCGTTTCGCGCGGTCGCGGTCCCCGCCACATCCACATACGGTGATGATGTGGGCGGGATTCAACTCGCGCAATGTGCGCAGGACGTTTCTCAGCGCGTCGTCGGTGTGCGCGTAATCCACATAAACCTGGAAGTTGCGCTTCGCGGGAACGCGTTCGAGGCGTCCGGGGACTTGTGGAGCGGCTGCGAGTGCGTTGATTGCGGCCCTCATCTCAACGCCACATGTGACTGTCAGCGCAATCGCTGCAAGTGCGTTGTAAACATTGAACAAGCCGATGAGCGGCAGCCTGACGAGGTAGCTTTTGCCGCGAGCCTCCAGAGTGAATGTGGTTCCGTTCATTTCCTGGCGCACGGCGGAGGCTCTGAACTCCGCATGAACGCTGCGTCCGAAGGTAAGGATTTTGAGCCGTTTTGAAAATTGATCGACGAGTCTCTGTCCGTATCGGTCATCGAGATTCACAATCGCCCGGCCCTTCTTGTTTTTCTGGGATGCTAGCGCCTCGAAAAGCCCTGCCTTGGCCTCGAAGTAGGCATCCATCGATCCGTGATAGTCGAGGTGGTCCTGTGTGAGATTCGTGAAAGCCGCCGCATCGAATTCGATACCTCTCACGCGGTTCTGAACGATCGCGTGGCTCGAAACCTCCATTGCCACAGCCCGTCCTCCTGTGTCCCGGATTTGAGATAGGATTTTTTGGATGTCTATCGACTCCGGCGTCGTATGGGGAGCGGGTTGTTCCTCATCCGCGATGATGTATTTGATTGTTCCAATCAGCCCGCAGCGTTGCGCGGCGTGCTCAAAAATGTGGCGGACCAGGTAGGTCGTCGTTGTTTTGCCGTTGGTGCCTGTGACTCCCACGCACTTGAGCGCGCGGTCGGGGTGCTCAAAAAACGCTGCACCGATATCGGCCATTGCTACCCTTGCGTCCGGGACAACGACAACCGGGCAAGGGCTGTCAGCAACCTCTTTTTCGGCGATCGCGGCAATCGCCCCTCTCTCTGCGGCTTGCTGGATGAATGCGGTGCCATCCGAGTGTTTCCCCGGCAGTGCAAAGAAAAGCGAGCCATCAACAGCTTGTCGGGAGTCGAAGCAAAGTGAAGAAATCTCGAGGTCGGCCAAGCCAGGCGAGATTCCCGATGATTGTAGAAGGTTTCTCAGATTCATCGGATCAGTTGCTGCGCTCCTCCGTCGTTGATGTGCTGGCGATCGGGGCGGGTTGAAGCGGAATGGGCGGCATTGTTGGTGTGAGATCCAGATGCCGTGCTGCGCGCTCTGCGATACGTGAGAAAATGGGTGCTGCGACAAGCCCGCCATAGTTCAGGTTCGATGCGATCTTCGCATCGTCCACCATGACCAGTAGAACGAACTTGGGATCTTCCGCCGGCATGAATCCGACAAATGAAACAACATACTTCCCGGCAGCGTAACCTCCATGGGGACTGACTTTCTGAGCGGTGCCGGTTTTGCCTGCAACTTGAAAGCCATTGACCCTTGCAAAGGCAGCCGTGCCGCCGGGTTGAGTGACTCCAATAAGAGCCTCCGCTACGAAGTGGGCGGTTTTTTCCGGAACAACCTCGCGCATGACAATGGGCTCTTTTTTCATGGCGATCTCACCATTTTCCTTTTCCACGGATTGGACGATTCGCGGAGCCATGAGACGCCCAGCGTTTGCTATTACGGACATTCCCATCGCGATCTGAAGCGGTGTCACGGCAACCGAGTGGCCCATGGGCATGCGGGTGATGGTGAGTTTGTCCCAGCGCGCCGGGGGATGAACAAGTCCAGGGATTTCTCCAGGCAGTTCGATTCCGAGGCGTTCTCCGAATCCGAAGCGGCGGACATACTCGTAGAATTTATCCCCGCCCATCATGAGGGCCATCTTGGCGGAGCCGATGTTTGAGGATTTCACAAGGATTTCGTGGACATCCATGTTTCCATAGCCGTGATGGTCCTTGAGGATGCGGCCTCCGTAGGCGAAGCGGCCGTTCTCGCAGAAGATGGTTGTCTTTTCATCGACCTTGCCTTCATTGAGTGCGCCTGCAGCAACGACGATTTTGAATGTCGAACCGGGCTCCACCATGTCGATGATGGCCCGGTTTTTCATTTGCTCCGGCTGGGCTTTGCCCGGCTCGTTGGGGTTGAAGCAAGGTCTGCAGGCCATTGCGAGAATGGCGCCAGTTTTTGGATCCACCAGGACGGCATTGGCTGTTTCGGGCTTGAGGTCTTTGTAGGCAGCATCGAGTTCCTCTTCCAAGATGGATTGGAGGCCCATGTCGATGGTGAGGCGGACATTTTTGCCATGCTCCGGTTCCTCCTCGATGCCTCGGTAGAGAACGATTTCACGACCGGTGCGGTCGCGTTCGATGAAGCGATAGCCGTCCTTGCCGGCGAGTTGGCTTTCCATCGAGAGTTCCACGCCCTGCACGGCCTTGCCCTCGTGGTTGAGGAATCCGAGGACATGCCCAAGAACCTCTCCATTCGGGTAGATGCGGACAGCATCCTGTTCTGAAAAAATTCCCCGCAGTTTCTGTTTCTGCATGTCGTTCCAGAGGGCCACGGCTGTTTCCTCGGGAACTTCTCGCTTGAGGACAATGTATTTTTTGCCTGTGGAAAATTTTTCAAGAACCTCCTTTTCGTCGAGGCCCAGATGGCTTGCGACGAGTGCGGCAAGGGCCTCGGGTTTTTTCATGCGTGAGGCGTCGGCAAACACCGTTCGCACGGGAAGATTTGTGGCAAGAATTTCTCCGTTTCGATCAAGGATCATGCCCCGCTTGGCATGAATGATCTGGCGGGTGAGGTGTTTTTGGGCTGCAAGACGTGAGTATTCGTCATGCTTTGCGACATGGAGATGAATCAGCCTAGCTGAAAAGACTGTAAAGATACTGGCGGCGATGCCACAGGCTATTCCTATGCGTGTGTTCGCCGTAAACTTCATTGCCGGCCGACTTCGTTGAATGCTGTGCGCAGTGTTCCAGCCTCGGTGGCTTGCGCGGGAGGCGTGAGACGCGCGATTTTGTCGCCTGTGATATTCACCACGGCGATGTACCCGGATTTCACACGCGCTTGGAGCGCCGGGCGGGATGTGAGTTCGGTGACCTTGGCAAGCAAGACGTCATTCTCGGCGCGCACCTGCTGGATTTTGCGCTCTGTCTGGCGGATCTGCTCTCCGATGGCAAATTGCTGATTTTTGATGTAGACGAAACCAAGTCCCACCGCGAGCAGGGTGGTTACGATGGCAGAGACGCAGAGAATTTTTCCTATCTGGATGGGGTTGGAATTAATGGGTGTCGTCAGTTCGGTGTTCATGGTTGGACTCCTATATTTTTTCGACAACACGCAGCTTGGCGCTGCGTGATCTCTGGTTTCGCTGCATTTCACCCTCGCTTGGGGCGATCGGGTGAGGGGTAAGAAGTTTGAAAAGGCGGTCGGGATTCCTGCGTGGCTTTGGCCACTCGGGGCGGTCGATCCATTCGCGGCTGTGCTCGCGGAAGAAAACCTTCACGATGCGGTCCTCAAGCGAGTGGAATGTGATCACTGCAAGGCGAGCCCCCGTTGCTAGACGGGCAGGCAGGGTGTTCAGGGCATGTCGCAGCGCGTCAAGTTCATCATTCACATGAATGCGCAGAGCCTGAAAAACCTTTGTCGCGGGATGCTTCGCGCTACGGCGCGGGGAAACGCTCTCCACCGCTTTGACGAGGTCGAATGTTGTCTTGAACGGGTGAGTCGCCCTGGCTTCTACGATTTTAGCCGCGATGCGTCTGGCATTCTGCTCCTCGCCGTATTGTTGGAAAATTCGAGTGAGTTCTGCCACTGGAAGCGTGTTCACAACATCCGCAGCCGATTGTGCCGCGCTCGGACTCATCCGCATGTCAAGGGGGCCTTCGCGCATAAGCGAGAACCCGCGCTCCGCTTCATCGAGTTGGTGTGATGAGACTCCGATGTCCAAAAGCGCGCCGTTCAGAAGGCGCTCTTCTCCAATATGGTCAAGTGCTTCGCAGGCATCACGGAAATTCGACTCCACAAAGCGTGCGCTGGATTCGAAAGTTTTGAGTCTTTCGCGGCATTCTGCAAGAGCTCGAGGGTCCTGGTCGAGGCCGATGACCTCCGCACCTGCTTGCAAAAGCAAAGTGGAGTGTCCACCGCCACCGGCCGTCCCGTCCAAAAACAACATTCCTGGTCCCGGTTGCAAATATGCTTTGATCTGCTTTGCCATCACAGGCACGTGATAAGTGCTGGCGGTCATATCAAGGCCTCCTGAAAAAACTCCCAAATGAATGTCGGAATCGAGATCTCGCATAGGATTGGATACTGGGAAAATTCATTGCTTATCCACATGGTTGATCCTGGCTTCACCCTCTTCTGAAAAGGGCCTCCGGGATTGATCTGCGGATTTTCAGTTTTGTTTCATCAAGTTTTGGTTGGTTGGAATTAGGAAAATTAGAGGCCGATATCGACGGCCACGCGTTTGTAGATTTCATCATTCACCGCCGAGGCGGCAGAGTGGCGGTCCTTCGACCACAACTCGAAACGGCGTCCTGCGCCGATGAAGACAATCTCGCCCGAAAGGGCTGCCGAGGCGGCGTGTGAGTCGGGGATCAGAATGCGGCCTTGTTTGTCGGTGGCGACTTTATGTGCTGCGCTGAAAAACTGACGGATTGCCTGGCGCTTTTCCTGGGCCGTTGCATTGGAACTCTGAATCCGCTGCTCAGTGGAGTGAAATTCCTCCTGCGGCATCACCATGAGGTATCCCTCCTGAGGGTGCGGGATTACAAAAAATTCCGCCCCCTCGCCTTTGACCCATGCCGATGGCACCGCCACGCGATTTTTGGCGTCAATCGCGCGCTCGTAAGTCCCCGAGTAAAAGGGCGGTGCTGTAGGCTCTTGCGGCATTTATAGGTTTTGGGATGTTATGACAAAATTCGCCACTGCTCCCCACAATTACCCATTTCTACCCACCAATGCAATAAATTTTTTTAATTTTTTTGGTTCCGTCGCTTGTTTTCCCGATTGACCAATCTGATGGGCGGGCGAAAGATGTCGGGTATGCAGGGGAGCCTGAGAGGGCTGAGAGTTCTGGTGCGCGAAATCGTGCTGGAAGACCCTTTGAACCTGAGACGGTTTACACCGGCGGAGGGAGCAGCAATTCGCGAGTTTTTCGATGTGCTCTGCTCCTCTGCTTGGGAACTATTTCAGGGCTGTTGAAATCCAATAAACGAAAAACCACCGATCATGATTGCACCTGCCGAAGCCTTTGAACCCAGCAGCTCCGACCCGCTTCCGAATTCCACCCGGGTCTATGTGGAAGGCGAAATCCATCCTCAAATCCGCGTTCCCATGCGTGAAATCTCGCTTTCCGATACCAAGCGCCTCGATGGTTCGCTGGAAAGAAATACTCCGGTTCGTGTTTACGATGCCGCCGGTCCGTGGGGCGATGACAATTTCGATGGCGATGTGAAAAATGGCCTTCCTGCGCTTCGATCTTCATGGATTCAAGACCGGAAGGATGTTGAGGAATATGAAGGTCGCGAAGTCAAACCACAGGACAATGGATACCTTTCGCGCAATCACGCCGAGTATGCCAGCACAGCGGAGCGCAACCGCCTCTTGGAGTTTCCAGGCCTGCGCCGCAAGCCGCTGCGGGCCTCGGCAGGGCATCCGGTCACTCAACTCTGGTATGCGCGCCAAGGTATCATCACTCCCGAAATGGAATTCATCGCGATCCGTGAAAACATGGGGCGCGCTCAGATGTCGGATTTAGCGGACGATATCTTGCGCAATCGTCTGGACAAGCAGCACTCGGGCTCCGCGCAGCGCGTGGAGAGCGATTTTACGCCTTCCATTTTTCGCCGATTCCCACAGCGCATTCCCGCTGAGATCACTCCGGAATTTGTGCGCGAGGAAGTGGCAGCTGGACGGGCGATCATTCCTGCAAACATCAATCATCCCGAGCTCGAGCCCATGATTATCGGGCGGAATTTTTTGGTTAAAATCAATGCGAACATCGGCAACAGTGCCGTTGCCTCCAGCATCGAAGAGGAGGTCGAAAAAATGCGCTGGTCCACGAAGTGGGGGGCCGACACCGTGATGGACCTCTCTACGGGAAAAAACATCCACGCCACACGCGAATGGATCCTCCGCAATTCACCCGTTCCGATCGGCACAGTTCCTATTTATCAGGCTCTGGAGAAGGTGGGTGGGAAGGCGGAGGAGCTTACTTGGGAAATTTTCCGCGACACTTTGATCGAACAGGCCGAGCAGGGTGTGGACTACTTCACGATCCATGCCGGCGTGCTTCTGCGCTTCGTGCCGCTCACCGCTTCGCGCATGACCGGCATCGTTTCCCGTGGTGGCAGCATTATGGCAAAATGGTGCCTCGCGCATCACAAGGAAAACTTCCTCTACACGCACTGGGACGATATCTGCGACATCATGGCTGCCTATGATGTTTCTTTCTCGATCGGCGATGGACTTCGCCCCGGTTCGATTGCTGATGCCAACGACAAGGCGCAATTTGGCGAGCTTCAGGTGCAGGGCGAGTTGACCCGCCGTGCTTGGGATCGCGGCGTGCAGGTGATGAACGAAGGCCCGGGCCATGTGCCCATGCATCTCATCGAGGAAAACATGGCCAAGCAGCTCGAGTGGTGCGGCGAGGCTCCATTTTACACGCTCGGGCCATTAACCACCGATATTGCTCCCGGCTACGACCACATCACCAGCG
>DGXZ01000067.1:421-6539 GCA_002396485.1 Spartobacteria bacterium UBA5019 | reverse complement strand
ACGACCACATCACCAGCGGCATCGGAGCTGCCATGATCGGTTGGTATGGCTGCGCGATGCTTTGCTATGTGACGCCCAAGGAACACCTCGGACTGCCTAACAAGAAGGATGTGAAGGACGGCGTCATCGCCTACAAAATCGCCGCCCACGCCGCTGATCTCGCCAAGGGCCACCCCGGTGCTCAATACCGCGACAATGCGCTATCGAAAGCCCGCTTTGAATTCCGGTGGGAGGATCAATTCAACCTCGGTCTCGACCCTGAAACCGCTCGTGAATTCCATGACGAAACGCTCCCGCAGGAAGGCGCAAAGAGCGCCCATTTCTGCTCGATGTGCGGCCCCCACTTCTGCTCGATGAAAATCACCGAGGATGTCCGTAAATATGCGGCCGAGCAGGGCCTCGCTGAGGAAGAGGTTCTCACGAAAGGCATGGAAGAAAAGAGTCGCGAGTTCGTCGAGAAGGGTGCTGAGGTTTACGCGAAAGTGTGATTTCTCACAAACCATTGCGGGCGGGCTTTCGAGGTTCCGTCAAGATCTGAATCCAATCCGAGGCTGCGATGCACCGGCTGTGAGACGATCCTTCTTGTGGTTTCAACGAGAGCAGTGGGAAGGTGGTCGGAATGAATTCATTTTTTCAAGACCTCGGTAACGCTGTTCTGACTCGCTGGAAGAACGAGAATTTTTCCTTGGAGAAATTTCCAGGCATTGCTGAGGAGGAGTTGCGGAAATGCCCTCCCGCCGAGCACGTCGACCTGCAGATGTTTCTGCGCGGATTTTTGCTTGATGATGCCCAGCCTTCGCAGACGGAATCAGGATTCGGCGAGCCGGAGATCATCGTTTATGAAAATGCCCGCTTCTACATTCAGCTTCTTTTCTGGATGGATGGCACGACGGCTATTCACCAGCACGAATTCTCCGGTGCGTTTCATGTGATGTCCGGTTCGAGCATCCATGCGCAATTCGCGTTTGAAAACGACACTGCTATCACGCCGCATTTCCGCGTGGGTGATTTGCGTATGAGCGACATTTCCCTGCTCGAGACGGGGTGCACGGTGCCGATTGTTTCGGGTCGGGCCTGCATCCACTCCCTTTTTCATCTGGACACGCCGTCGATCACCGTCGTTGTACGCACGCAGCATGATCCGGGCACGGGCCCGCAATTCAACTATCTTCCGCCACATGTCGCGTACGATCCAGTTTTCAGTGATCCACTCACGCTGAGGCGCCGCCAGGTGCTTGATTTGCTCGGGCAGCTTCAGGACCCCGCCTATGTTGGGCTTGTGCTGGAAATGGTCGTGGAGTTGGACTTCGAGCGAGGCTTTCATACCTTGCAAAGCTGCATGGACCACCTGCGGGATTTGGGTGCATGGGAGACTATTCATGCCGCTTTTCAAAAAAAACACGGTGTGCGCTCCGCTGGTATCGAATCCACCTTGAACGAGTGCCGCCTGCGGGATTGCATTAAGGCGATGAGGGGGCGCATTTCGGACCCCGAGCATCGATTCTTTCTGGCTCTGCTGTTGAATGTCCGGATGCGGGGCGATCTGTTTTCCCTCGTTGTTCAGCGCTTCCCGGAGGTGTCGGCCATTGATACCATCATGCGCTGGGGCGAAGAGCTTTTGGAGGAGACGGATTTTGGAGTTGCCATCTTGGATGCATCGTTTCCGCAGGAGTTGGAAGTTGATTTTGACGAGCAGCCTGGTGTCTTTTTGGCAGCGCTGAGGAAAATCATGGATGCCGATTTCAAAGTGCCGGGGGATTTTCCGAAAGGTGCATTGGAGTCCATCCGGAGCGCGTTTACCGCATCGAGTTTGGGGCTTTTGGTGGGGTAACATAATGCCGCAGTTTTGCAAATTCCTGCAGACCGGACCTGGGTCCCTAGAGGTTACGAATGTGACAAAACGAAAAATAATCCAAATTCCCCTTGCGGAGAAGCGTGGTTTGCTTTCTACCTGTTCTTACAAATGATGCCTCGTAAAGAGATTTGCCATTTTTCTGTTTTTGTTTCGTCTGCATGCGGCGCTTGATTCCTCTTTTTTCAATGCGCGGCATGCGCTCGTTTTCCACCCATCCGGCGTCACGATGAGTTTCACTCGTACCCTGAACACACAACCCTCACAGAGGAGCTTCTATTAATATCAAGGACATTCGTATCAATGAACGGATCCGCGCCCGCGAGGTGCGCGTGATCCTTGCTGCAACCAATGAACAACTCGGCGTCATGCGCCTGGACGAGGCGATCCGTCGCGCCCGCGGCCTCGGACTGGATCTTGTCGAGATTGCTCCCAATGCCCAGCCGCCAGTCTGTCGTATCGTGGACTTCGGAAAATTCCGCTACGATCTGGCCAAGCAGGAGAAGGAAAAGAAACATGCGGTCAGCAAGGTGAAGGAAATCAAGTTCCGGGTTAATATCGACGCCCACGACTACCTCACCAAGATCCGGCATGCGGAGGATTTCCTCGACAAGGGCAACAAGGTGAAAATCCAGCTTCAGTTCCGTGGACGCGAAATGGCCCACCAGGATCTCGGATTGTTGGTTGTTAAACGTGTGCGGGATGATCTGGCAGGAATGGCCCATGTCGATATGGAGCCGAAGCTTGTGGGACGTGCTGTCGGCATGACGCTCAGTCCGCTTCCTGCGAATAAGCGCCACCGCAAATTCACCAAACACGGCGAAATTCTCGAACCAGAGCCCGAAGAGGCTTCCCATGAGGATGACGACCACGAAGACGACGCACCTGCGAGGGATGGAAACTAAGCGCCGTCTCCTGCTTTTTGACATTGATGGCACGCTGATCACATCTGGTGGCGCGGGAGAGTGGGCCTTGAAGGATGCGATGATGGGGCGTTTCGGCGTGGAGGAGGATTTGCAGGGCATTCTCCTCGCTGGGGCTACTGATGGCAAACTCGCTCGTGAGCTTTTGGCGAAGCATGGCCTCGAAGCCAGTGCTGAAAATATGGCGGCTCTTTTGGATGAATATCTGCAGCATCTGTCAGGCCGGATGTCCCGGCATGACGGCAGGTTGCTGCCCGGCATTGTTCCTGTGCTTGAGGCTCTTGAAAAACACCCGGAAGTTGTCTTGGCGCTGCTCACGGGAAATCTGACGCGTGGCGCGGAGATCAAGCTCACGCACTATGGTGTGTGGAATTTTTTTGAGTTTGGCGCCTTTGCGGATGATCACCACGACCGCAATGAATTGGGGAAATTCGCTCGCGCTCGGGCGCATGAGCGGCACGGCATCGAGTTCCCACCTGAGCGGATTTATGTGATCGGTGACACGCCCCGGGACATCGAGTGCGGGCGCGCGATCGGAGCCAAGACTGTGGCGATAGCGACCGGGCATTACTCACTACCCGAATTGGCGGAACACGCGCCGGATTTTCTTTTTGAGAATTTCTCGGATACCGGGCGCGTTTTGGAGTGCCTGCTGGGAGAGTGATCTCAGGGATTGCCGCTTTGTTCGGCAGGTTTGTTCTTTGCCTTTGCGAAAGGCAAGTGAATGGCAACTTCCCCGAGACGCTTGGGTTTGATGTAGGGTTTGTTGCCGAGTGCGTCCCTCTGATGAAGGTAGTCCGAGAGGGTTGCTGCGATTTCGTGTGCCGTGCGCATCGTGTCGAAGCTCACGCCACTGCGAATGCCGTCCACGGCGTTGAATATCGAGGTCAGAGCCATTGGGCCGCTCACGGGCAGTGTGACAATGCCTCCTATGCCCTGGGAGATGTTCGATCCACCTGTGGTTTCGAAGGCGAGAAATTTATTTGGAACTGTCCCTGATAGTTCCTGCACGACGACGATGGTTTCCATTTTTGTTCCGCCTGCTCCGAGTCCGAGCGTGCTGCGCAGGAGACGGCTGCCTTGGTTGATCCGTGCGAAGCGGCCGGTGAGCAGCCAGTAGTTTCCCTGAGGCAAGCCGTCCTCTGCGGAAATGACTCTGGCTGGAGCAACATGAGTGCCGAGTTTTTTGATCAGATGCCTATTGAGGCGGGCCTGGAGTTCAGCCCGGAATGTTTCGAAGTCCTTGCCTGTTCTGTCCACGCGCAGCCCGTCCTCGTTGAGGGTGAAGGGAAGGATGAGGATTTCGTGGGGAGCGATCCTTGGCGGATTGGGGCTCGTGTGGCGAATGTTGTCCACGCTCACGGATGCGCAGGATGCGAGCCCCAAGGATAAACCCGTCAAAAACAGCCTGGCTCTCCGCCGGAGTGAAGTTTTTATGCGGATTGGAATGGCGTCGAAATTCAACAGGCGAGATAGGGAAACAGATGGCGTCAATGTTCTCAAGACTCAAAAGCGCGGAGTTGAACCGCAGGCGATGATCACGCATCGTTGCGCGCATGAAATTTTCAGCACTCGGTCAGAATCTCTCCGGCGGTAGCGGCATCGAAAGCCTCATGGACGATTTGGGCAAAGCGCTCTCTGGCGTCGGCCCAGCCCCGCTGATGCTGGGGGGAGGAAATCCCGCACACATCCCGGAAATGGAGGCTGTATGGAAATCCCGCATGGAACAAATCACGGCTGATCCTGCCGTGTTGCGGCGCACACTGTCGATTTACGATCCGCCCCGGGGCAATGCGGGGGTGTTGAAGGCCCTCGCAGATTTGCTGCGTAAGGAGTTCGGGTGGCCTGTTGGTCCTGAGAATATTGCGGTGACGCCTGGGGGGCAGACGGCGTTTTACTTTCTGTTCAATCTTTTTGGGGGTCGACGTGCTGATGGCACGCCTGGACGGATTCTTTTTCCGCTCATGCCGGAATACATCGGCTACGCGAACCAGGCGCTCGAGCCGGGAATGTTCACTGGGGTCCAGCCCGGCATCTCGCACACCGGCCCGCACCGTTTTAAATACCATGTGGATTTTAAAAATCTGAGCCCCGGTTCCGATGTCGCTGCCATGTGTGTCTCGAGGCCAACGAATCCGAGTGGGAATCTGATCTCGGATGCCGAGCTTCGTCACTTGGCTGATATCGCTGCGCAGCGTGACATCCCGCTCATCATCGACAATGCTTACGGGTGGCCATTTCCCGGTATCGTTTTCGGCGAGGCCAAGCCGCTCTGGACCGGGCAGACTGTGCATGTGATGAGCCTCTCCAAATTCGGTCTTCCTGGCACGCGCACCGCATTTGTTGTGGCCCCACCCGAGGTCGCCGCTGCCGTTTCCTCTATGATGGCGGTGACCGGCCTCGCGAATGGAAACTTCGGTCAGGCGATAGCAGGTCCGCTCATTGCCAGTGGCGAAATCGTTCGCCTGAGCCGCGAGATCATTCGTCCTTTCTATCTTCGAAAACGGGATGCCGCACTTGAGGCGATCGCGGAGTTTTTTCCTGCGGATGCTCCCTACGCCCTGCACGAAAGCGAGGGCGCGCTCTTCCTTTGGCTCTGGCTGGATGGAGCAAAAAAGACATCGCGCGAGCTCTATGAAATCCTGAAAAAACGCGGAGTCCTCATCGTGCCGGGGGATTATTTCTTCTTTGGCTTGCCGGACGAGGGTTGGCGACACCGCCGGGAATGCCTCCGCATCTCATTCGCCATGAGCGATGCTGATGTGCGTGCGGGCCTTAAAATCATCGGCGAGGAAGTCGCACGAGCCTTCTGAGTCGAAGCAAAAAAAGGCGTTTCGCACATTCTGCGAAACGCCCTTTTTGTTGATGGAATGAAGTGTTATTCTTGTTGGCTCGTGCCGGAGAGAATCCGCCAGTTGCCGGTTTCGAGTTTTTGGAATTGGCCAAGCTTTTTGCCTGTGGTGCTGAACCATACATGAATCTGGGCAGCTGGTTTGCCGATTTTTTCAGCAAGTTCCTTTGCGCCCGCGCCCACTTCGCCTGCGGCTTGGAGTAGTTTGATGACTTGCTCCTGCATAAAGCCTTTCGGTGAGCGTGCTTTTTTAGGGCCCTTGGCGACACCACGGCGTTTTTTGATGGATTTTGCGCGAAGGATGCGGGTTGCGGCCAGGACTTCTCCGGAGGCCAGCGCGGCGATTTCTTTTTCCACTTGGGCCACTTTGGTCAGCAGGGTTTCTTTTTTCTTGGTAAGAGAAAGAAGTGCCGTCAAAGTTTGTGTGTTGATGTCTGTTACTTTCATTAGGACTCTTAAGAAACAAGAAACTCGACTGCTCTGCAAGAAAAA
>DGXZ01000067.1:0-243 GCA_002396485.1 Spartobacteria bacterium UBA5019 | reverse complement strand
TGCTCTGCAAGAAAAAAAACTAGTGGCAAATTTTAAAATAGAACCCAACATACTTGATTATGGGCAGTTTGATGTATGGATGGCTAAGGGGAATCCCGATAGCAGTCTTTTAAGTCCGAAGGAACTCGAGCGACTTCATGCAATCTCAAGTCAGAATACGCGTAAAACCTTTTTGTTAAGTCGATGCACAATTCAAAGCATAGTAAAATATTATACAAAGAATTTTCATTTTCTCGGCGAGGT
>DGXZ01000001.1:11741-11897 GCA_002396485.1 Spartobacteria bacterium UBA5019 | reverse complement strand
AAGGTCTTGCTGTCCAGAGCGCATTTGGCGATTTCGCTTTTCAAAAGATGGATGTTGGGAACTTTGCAGGGCGGAGTGCCGCACAAATATTTGGAAGATTACCTCAATGAGTTCGTATTCCGATTCAATAGGCATCTCGGGGTAAGTTGTTCCTAC
>DGXZ01000001.1:0-11581 GCA_002396485.1 Spartobacteria bacterium UBA5019 | reverse complement strand
ATCTCGGGGTAAGTTGTTCCTACGCTTGGCCCAGCAGGCTACCCAGATCGATCCAGTCCCGTATAAAATAATCTCTCAGATACGATAGATTGTGGTCGATTGAGAAACTGTATACCCATAAGGCCGTATGAGTTCTACTTGTTAATTTGCCGAAGTAATAAACGAAAAAAACTGAAGTGGAGCCAGTTGATTAAAAGTCTGACAATAGCGAAGCGTTTTGTGGTGGTCCAGCGAAGAAAACCAAACCTTCGTTGAGTGAAAAAAGACCCAACAAAGGTCTGTCGGTGTGGCATGGGATTCGGGTCAGGCTAAGAACCCTTCTGCTACTGGATTTTATCAATCAGGATGGCAGAAGGAATCCGGAATCGCCTGGCGTGGGCTTCAGGCGATAGCAAGACGCTTTGCCAAGAGTAGCTCAAGGTGCGCCCGGAGGTTTTCGTTCTCGATCCGTTCCAAGAGGGAATTGAAAAATCCGTTCACGATGAGGCGGCGTCCGGCGTCGCGCTTGATGCCGCGGGCCTGCATATAGAAAAGCTCCTCCTCGCTGACGGGGCCATTGGTGGCTCCGTGGCTGCAGCGGACTTCGTCGTTCAGGATTTCGAGGCCGGGCATTGAGTTCGGGTCGGCGTCGTCGCTGAGGATGAGGTTTTTGACCTTCTGGTAGGCGTCAGTGCCTTTGGCGCCGGGTTCGACTTTGATGAGTCCGGCAAAAATGGTGCGGGACTTGTCGTCGAGGGCGTTGAGGTAGAGGAGGTCGCTGGTGGCGTTGGGGGCGACATGGTCCTGCAGGGTGCGTTGGTCGATCTCGCGGGTTCCTTCAACAGGATTAATAGAGAACATTTCACTGCGGGAGCCTTCGCCGACGAGGCGGCTGAGGCTTTCGCCGCGCACGAATCCACCGCCAAAGTTTGCGATGAGGGCGGTGCAGGTTGCGTTGCGGTCCACCGAAGTGGAATTCAGGTGGAAGGCGGTCGTCTCGAGGGACCAGTCTTGGACGGAGACATAGGTGAGTTTGGCTCCGGGTGCGAGGTGGAGGTCGTTGACGCCGCAGGCGAGGGCGGGAAGTTTGTCGGCGGACTTGAAGTAGTCAACGACGGTCACGCTGCTGTTCTCGCCGCAGACGATGAGCGTGTGAGGGAAGACCGAGGCGTTGGCACCTTCGACCCATTGGAAGATTTCGATAGGTAGTTCGACGCTTGTGTTGGCGGGCACAAATAGAAAGGCCCCGCCTGCAACATGGGCCTTGTGGAGGGCGGCGTATTTGTGGGAGCCGAGTTCCACGGGCTGGGCCATGAAGTATTTTTTGAAGAGGTCAGCGTGCTTTGTTGCGGCGGTTTCGAGCGTCTCAAAGATGACGCCGGCAGGCAGCGATGACTCACGGTGGAGAAGGGTGTTGTTGCCGAGGACAAGTCTGGCGGCCGTTCCGGCAAGGCCGGTGGAGGCATTGATGAGGCGGCCTTCGCTGGCGACGGGTTTGGCCTCGATGAACGAGGAAAGGTCGAGGGCCTTGAGGTTGGCGAACCGCCATGCTTCATCCTTGCGGGACGGGGTGGGGGAGTTCTCGTATTCCGCGAGGGCATGGGATTGTTCGGCGGCGAACCATGCTGGCCATGCGCTTGTCGCATTGGCGGGATTTTCAAGTGTGTTGCTCATTGTTTGCGTTCCCCGGATCAACCGACGGATCCTTCCATTTCCAGGTCGATGAGCCGCTTCAGCTCGACCGAGTATTCCATGGGGAATTGTTGAACGAGGTCGTTGACGAATCCATTCACCGCGAGGCTCATTGCCGCGGCTTCGGAAATGCCGCGCTGCTGCATGTAGAAGATTTGCTCCGCACTGATCTTGCTGACTGAGGCTTCGTGCTGGCAGGCGTTTTCCTTCCCGCGCACTGTGATGGCGGGGTAGGTGTCCGTGCGGCTCTCGGTGTTGATGAGGAGGGCGTCGCATTCGGTGTTGTTTTTGCAGCCTTTCAGATGGCGGCCGATCTGCACAAGGCCGCGGTAGGTCGAGCGTCCTGAGCCGAGGCTGATGCTTTTGGAGACAATGTTGCTCGTGGTTTCATCTGCGGCGTGGACCATCTTCGCACCGGTGTCTTGATGTTGTCCGTCGCCGGCGAGAGCGATCGAGATCACTTCACCACGGGCTTTGCGGCCTTTCATGATCACGCCTGGATATTTCATCGTGAGGCGGGAGCCGATATTGCAATCGATCCACTTGATTTCGGCCTCCTCGTGGGCGAGTCCGCGTTTGGTGACGAGGTTGAAAACATTCGCCGACCAGTTTTGGACTGTGATGTATTGGATTTTTGCGCCTTTGAGGGCGACGAGTTCCACGACGGCGCTATGGAGTGTGGAAGTCTCGAATTTCGGGGCGGTGCAGCCCTCCATGTACATGACCTCGCTGCCTTCATCGGCAATGATGAGTGTGCGTTCGAACTGGCCAAAGTTTTCAGCGTTGATGCGGAAGTAGGCCTGAAGCGGGTGTTTCACCTTCACTCCCGGCGGGATGTAGATGAAGGAGCCGCCTGAGAACACGGCGCTATTGAGCGCGGAGAATTTGTTATCACCCGTGGGGATGACTTTTCCGAACCACTTCTTGAAAATCTCTGGGTGGTTGTGGAGTCCCTCGGTGGAACCCACAAAAATGACGCCCTGTTCTCCGACGGCAGCCTTGATGTTTGAGTAGGCGGCCTCGCTGTCGAATTGGGCCTCCACGCCGGCGAGGAATTTCCGTTCCTGCTCGGGAATGCCGAGGCGTTCGAAGGTGCGCTTCACATCTTCCGGCACATCGTCCCACGAGCGCTTGGGCTGGGTTCCTTGGGAAAGGTAATAGCGGATATTTTCAAAAACGATGTTGTCCAGGTCATGGCTTGCCCAGTTGGTCGGCATGGGCATGGAGTTGAATTTACGAAGGGCTTCTTTGCGGAATTCCCGAATCCAGTCGGGGTCTTTTTTGACATCGCAGATGTAGTCGATGGTTTTTTCCGAGAGACCGATGCCAGCGTCGAATTCGTAATCGACATCGTAGTGGAAGTCACCGACCGAGCGGTCGATGTTGAGATCAGGTTTGGTTTCCATGGTTTTGTCCTCCGGAGAAAATCAGGCTTTTTGGAGAATTTCCTTCTCCACCCAGTCGTAGCCTTCGGCTTCGAGTTTGTGTGCGAGTGTTTTGTCGCCGCTCATGACGATGCGGCCGTCGACCATCACATGCACCACATCCGGCACGATGTAGTCGAGCAGGCGCTGGTAGTGGGTGATGACAAGAAGTCCACGCTCGGGGCTTCGCATGGCGTTCACGCCCTCGGAGACAATGCGCAGGGCGTCGATGTCGAGTCCGCTGTCCGTTTCATCAAGGACGGCATAGACGGGGTTGAGCATCGCCATTTGAAGAACCTCGCAGCGTTTCTTTTCACCGCCGGAGAACCCCTCGTTGACCGCACGGGATGTGAATTTGCGGTCGATCTTGAGCATGTCCATTTTCTCGTAGAGGTGATGGTAATACTCCACGGCGTCGAGTTCCTCGCCCTCGGGCAGGCGGGCCTGGAGGGCGGCGCGGATGAAATTCGCAATCGTCACGCCGGGAATCTCCATCGGGTATTGGAAGGCGACAAAGAGCCCCGCCCGTGCGCGCTGGTCGGGTTCCTCCATTTCAAAAAGATTGAGCTCGTCGAGAAGTACTTGGCCGCCTGTGACCTCGTAATCGGGATGTCCGGCCATCACTTTGGCGAGCGTCGATTTGCCTGAGCCGTTTTTGCCCATGATGGCGTGGACTTCGCCCTTCGGGATTTCAAGGTTCAGACCTTTGAGGATTTCGCGGTCTCCGATTTTTGCGTGCAGGTTTTCGATTTTGAGGCTCATGGTTTTGTTAGTGGTTTGATTTTTTGCAGGCCGGGCAGGTGCCTCGGAGAGTGATTTCGGAATGATTGACATTAAAGCCCGAGGGGACTTTGAGAAACTGGGTGAGTGACCCGCCTTTTGTGACTGGTATATCGGAGACAATGCCGCAGGATTCGCAAATAAAGTGTCCGTGTTCGGAGAGGTTCGGGCAGTAGCGGGTGGCTTCGCGTTCGACATTGACTTGCTTGGCGAGGCCGCATTCCACAAGGGTTTCCAAGCAATTGTAAACCGTGGCCAGGGAAATGGCGGGGATGCGTTTCTTGGCTCTGATAAAAACCTCGGTGGCTGTCGGGTGATCACGGTCCGCGAGTAACACGTTATAAACCTCGCGCCGCTGCGGGGTGAGGCGATGGCCGTTGTGGCTGATCGTCTCTTCGTAGGCGGGTTGGGTAGTTTTGTTCACAGAAAGCACGAATACATAGCCGCGCCAAAGAGCTAATCAAGAATTATTCTAATTAAGGAGCGAATCAGACGGACTAGTTGGATCGGACTGATCGGTCGGATCAAGCTGCAAGCGGGGACACTCAGGCGGCGTCTTTTTCCTGCTTGCGCCGGAGGACGGGGGCTTTTTTGCCTTCGACGACGGCCCGGTTAATCGTGACTTCTGAAATGTCGTCCCGGCTTGGGCAATCAAACATGACGTCGAGCATGATGCGTTCGATCATCGAGCGCAGGGCCCGTGCGCCTGTGCCTTTACGGATGGCCTCTGCGGCGAGGGCACGCAGGCCGTCCTTGGTCATGTTGAGCGTCACGCCATCCATGCCGAGAAGTTTTGCGTACTGCTTGGTCATCGCGTTTTTCGGCTCGGTGAGGACGGATACCAACTGCTCTTCGTTGAGCTCCTCGAGTGTTGCAACCACGGGAAGGCGTCCGATGAACTCCGGAATGAGGCCGAAGCTGATGAGGTCTTCCGGTTCCACCATCTTGAGGGTTTCGGAGCGGTTGGACTCGTTTGTAGCCGATCCAATCGGAGCATTGAACCCCATGGTGCGTCCGCCGAGACGGCGCTGGATGATTTTTTCAAGGCCAACAAAGGCTCCACCGCAGATGAAAAGAATCTTCTCGGTGTTGATCTGGATGTATTCCTGCTGTGGGTGCTTGCGTCCGCCTTGGGGTGGGACATTGCAGACAGCGGCTTCGAGAATTTTGAGAAGGGCCTGCTGAACGCCTTCGCCTGAAACATCGCGAGTGATGCTCACATTGTCGGTTTTGCGTCCGATCTTATCGATTTCGTCGATGTAGATGATGCCCATCTCACAGCGCTTCACATCGAAGTCGGCGCTTTGAAGGAGGCGTAGAATGATATTCTCGACATCCTCTCCCACATAGCCGGCCTCGGTTATGGAAGTGGCATCCGCAATGGCGAACGGCACATCAAGCACTTGTGCCAATGTGCGGGCGAGGAGAGTCTTGCCAGAGCCGGTGGGACCGAGGAGAAGGATGTTGCTTTTCTCGATCTGCACATCGTTGAGATGATCCATCTCCAGCAAGCCTGTCGAAGTCTGTGTGAGGCGCTTGTAGTGGTTGTGAACAGCAACGGAAAGCACCTTTTTAGCGGTGTCCTGTCCGATAACATGCTGGTCGAGGAGTTTCTTAATCTCAGCGGGCTTGGGAACGCGGAGCGACGGCTTATTTTTTCGCGAGTCGTCCTTTAATTCCTTCTCAAGAATGCCTTTGCATATTGTGATGCAGCTGTCGCAAATGTAAACGCCGGGGCCAGCGATGAGTTTGCGGACTTCGGCCTGGCTCTTTCCGCAGAAAGAGCACATGGTGAGATTATTCGGGCGCGCCATTGAGAGTGGGACTACTCGGCGGCTTTCACGGCATCGACAACGTCTTTGATGTCCTTGCGGGACTTCACGACTTCATCCACGAGACCGTAGGCTTTTGCCTCATCGGCGGTCATATAATTGTCGCGGTCGGCATCCCGCTCGATTTGCTCGACGGTTTGGCCTGTGTGGTGTGCGAGAAGGCGATTCAGGCGCTTTTTCAACTTGAACATGAATTCGACCTGGCGCTCGACGTCACTGGCTTGGCCCTTGGCGCCGCCGGAGACTTGGTGAATCATGATGTCCGAGTTCGGGAGCGCATAGCGTTTGCCTTTGGTTCCCGCGCAGAGCAAAACCGCACCCATGCTCGCTGCGAGGCCCATGCAGTAGGTGTTCACATCGCAGGTCACGAATTGCATCGTATCGTAAATCGCGAGTCCGGCAGTCACGGAGCCACCGGGTGAGTTGATGTAGATATTGATATCTTTTTTCGCGTCTTCCATTTGAAGGAAAAGAAGTTGTGCAATCACAAGGTTCGCTACTGTGTCATCAATCGGAGTTCCGATGAAGATGATGCGATCCTTGAGGAGACGGGAGTAGATATCGTAGCTGCGTTCACCGCGGCCAGTTTGTTCGACGACGATTGGGACTAACATAGTATGAGATCGGTTTAGGCCGCTTGCGGGGCGGCAGGTTCTGTGACGGTAGCACCGGATGCGATCAAATCAAGAGCCTTGGTGATGCGGATCTGATCGCGCAGGCGGTTAACGCCCCCGCTGCGGGCGAGTTCGCCGGCGAGTTTTTTGACAGGCATTTGCTGGCGTTCTGCCATTTGCAGTATGGCTTGGTAAACCTCAGCGTCGGTCTCTTCGATTTTTTCGGCATCTGCAATGCGGGTGAGGAGGAAATTTGAGCGCACGCGGTTGCTTGCGGTTTGCGAGGCATTTTGAACGATTTCCTCGGTGTGGGCTTTGATCTCCTCGTCGGAAATACCTCTAGCCTGCGATTCGCCCACTATGTCCTTGAGAATGTATGAGGTCTCGCTGGCTACGAGCCGTTCGGGAAGTTCGCAGGTGAAGAGGCTGAGCAACTTTTCAACGACGGCGTTCTTTTTCGCCATCTCAAATTGATACTGTGCGGATTCCTCTTGGCGTTCGCGGATTTTTTTACGGAGTCCCTCGAGCGTTTGGCCTGGTTCGATCTTGGCAGCCAGTTCGTCGTCCAAGGGAGCGGGAGTGCGGGTGTTGATGGCATGGAGAGTGACGGCGTAGGTCACTTTTCGGTTGCGGATATCTTCGAGCGGGAAGTTTTCTGGCACGTCCAGGGTGAGCGTGCGTTCTTGGGCGATTTCCATTCCCTCGATACCTTTTGCAAAGCCGGGGATGAGTGTTCCCTCGTCCATCAGAACCCACGCATTGCGACGTCCTTGGATTTGTGCGGGGGCCTTGGGAGCGATCTTGGAGATTGGTTCGCCATCGACTGCGCCTTCATAGGTCACAACTGCATAGTCGCCCATGGCAAGAGGGCGGTCTGTGACGGGTTCAAATTTCGAGTGTGGATCGCGGAGGTATTCCAGAAGGCCTTCGACGTCCTCATCGGTCACGGTTTTCTTGGCGACTTCAATGGTCAGGTTTTTGTATTCAGGAAGTTCGAATTCGGGAGCCTGGATGACCTTTGCCAGGATTTTCATTGTCTTGTCTGTGGCGATCTCAACCTTCTCCACCTCCTCGACGGCATGAATTTTGAGGTTGTGGGTTTTTGCCGCTTCACGAATCGCCTCGCCGACGAGCTTGGTTTTCACTTCCTCCTCAATGTCCTTCGCATAGCGCGTGGCAATGAGGGACGCAGGAGCTTTGCCGGGGCGATAGCCGGGCAGGCGGGCCTGCTTTTGAAATTCCTTGGAAATGGTGTTCCATTCCGTGCTGACGCGGTCCGAAGGGAGATCGATTTCCAAGGCCACGACACAATTCTTTTGATAATCCAGAGCGACATTCATGATGAGCCCGCCAGCAAAGCAGAATCGCTCGATTGGGGCAACCGATGTGTGAAAGAAAATCAGGTAACGAAACCCCTGGCTCGTAAATGCAGCGCAGGCGGGTATGCTTCTTTTTCCATGATTTCAAAAACTGCGGTGGATTTCCCGAATGCCGGTTGGCGTTTTGACAATACCTACTCTCGGTTGCCTCAGCAGTTTCACAGCCGAGCAACCCCCACGCCTGTCCGCTTGCCGGAATTGGTCGTGTTCAACCACTCTCTTGCGGAGGATATGGGGCTGAGGTCGCAGGTGCTGGAGTCTGATGCGGGCGCGGCGGTCTTTTCGGGGAATGCGATTCCTCAAGGCGCGGAACCCATTGCTCAGGCCTACGCAGGGCATCAGTTTGGACACTTCACGATACTGGGAGATGGGCGGGCGATTTTGTTGGGTGAGCATCTGGGGCCAAATAAAAAGCGTTGGGATGTTCAGTTGAAAGGGGCCGGGCGCACGGCGTATTCGCGGCGTGGAGATGGACGCGCGGCGCTGGGGCCGATGTTGAGGGAATACATCATCAGCGAGGCCATGCATGGATTGAGGATTCCCACCACAAGGAGCCTTGCTGTCGCTTCCACGGGTGAGTCGGTCTTTCGAGGCGAGGACTTGCCTGGCGCAGTCCTGACGCGCATCGCAGCGAGCCATATTCGTGTTGGCACTTTTGAGTATGCAGCCAGGGAACAGAATGCCGGCGCCCTCCGAGAGCTTGCGGATTATACGATCCAGAGGCACTGCCCTGAGATTGCCGGGGGCACGAATCCCTATCGTTCTTTTCTCGAGGAAGTCATCGAACGTCAGGCCTTGCTTGTTGCGAAGTGGATGCTTGTTGGATTTATCCATGGGGTGATGAATACCGACAACATGGCGCTCTCGGGTGAGACGATCGACTATGGACCATGTGCTTTCATGGACACTTATGATCCGGCGACTGTCTTCAGTTCGATCGATCTCAATGGCCGCTACGCCTACGCAAACCAACCCGGCATTACCCACTGGAATCTTGCGCGGCTGGCCGAGGCTCTTCTGCCTCTTTTGGATTCGGATGAAAACACGGCCGTCGAAATCGCCAAGGAATCGCTTGGTATTTTTCCAAGGATTTTTCAGCAGCATTGGCTCTCTGGTATGCGCTTGAAAATTGGTTTGTTCACCGAGGAGGAGGGCGACATGGCGCTCATCGAGTCACTCCTTGAGTGGATGCACCGCAGCCGGAGCGATTACACGAACACCTTGCGTCTCCTGGATCCCGAGAAGGTGTCCACAGCGAATCCCGCATGGCACGTGGGTTGGAGCGCCCGGCTGGGGCGGCAATCCCAGACTCCCGAAGAAGTCAGGCAACAAATGCGCCTGCACAATCCTGTCGTCATTCCCAGAAATCACAAGGTCGAAGAGGCTCTGGAGGCGGCGACTTCAGCGGGAGATTACGGGCTCATGCACCGATTGCTGGCTGCGGTTACGAATCCTTTTGAGGAGGGTGTTGTACAGGATGGCTATCGAGAGCCTTCTCCGAATGGCTCGGAGGGCTATCAGACTTTCTGCGGAACGTAGGAAACCTCACTCATCGCCAGCCGAGAGAGTCCGGCGGACGAGGAGATCGATGATGTGGCGGTCGAAGTCGGCGGCTATGTTTTGACCAGTGCTCGCAAAGAGCGGGACAAGGCCGTCATCGAGAACAAACTCCCAGAGTTTTCCGCAGCGGGGAATCTCATCGACATGAGTGAACACCACATGCGTGGCCCCGAGTGATCCGGCGCGCGTGTAGGCCTCCTGGATGAGTTGGCGCTCGTAGGCGGCATTGACGACCAACACGCGGGATTCGATGCCCAGCTCGTCGAAGGTTTTTTGCAGGTGGCGGACATTTTTTCCAGTGAGCACCATTCCGGGAATGTCGAAATAGAGGTTCGTATCCTCATCGAGCTTCTTGAGTTCTCCCCGTGTGCGCACGAGTTGCACGCCTAGAGCCTCGCAGAACATCGCCAGACCTTCGCTGGAATTCGGCTCATCGGCTTCGAGCTTCATCACGGAGGCTTGGCGGCCTCGCAGGAAAATATCCGAGGCCAGTTGCTTGCAGAGGGCTGTGGTCGATCCCGAGCCTGGGGAGCCGAAAAAGGCGACCCGATTGGATAGGGCTAGGCTACGGCTTGGTGCGCGGTCCCGCATGAGCATCGCGAAGTGGGAGATCGCTGTTTGAAGAGGTTGCGCATTGAGGTGCTGCGTCTCGGGGCGCTCGCCGAACTGGGCCAGGAACTCGCCGGGAATTCCCGCCTTGGAAAGGATCGTCCAGAGCCGTCCGCTCGGCAGGTTTTTGAACATCGCCCTCACGAGAGACTCTGGAACGAATTCGGCATCCTCGCGCCTCGGTTCTTGTGGAGTCCGAGCTTTCCTTGCCCGCGTTGCCCTGCGTCGCAGAGAAGTCTCTGCGGGTGGGGCGTCGTCATCCATCTCGGATTGTTCCTGCGATTGTCTCGTTGAATCCTGTTCAGTAACCGGTAGCGCAGGGGAGGCTTCCGTCGGAATTTGGGCGATGATCTCCAGCTTGGGAGACTTGAGGAACCGGGCCAGACCCTCACCCTCGACTTGGCGGACAGATATCACCTGTGCGGTTTCGCCAAGCTTTTCCCTGATGATCGAAGCGGCTTCCTCGGCGGATTTGACGATGAATTTATACTTCTGCCCGGGAGTGATGGAGACGTTTTGTTGAGCCATTGGCTAATTCGATGCTAAGCGGCTATTTACCGCCCCGCAAGCCTCTACTAATGGAAAAAAACTTCCGATTGTAGGGAAATGAATCCGTTCCTGGTGGGATTTACCAAACGACCCAGGAACTCTCTGCTTGTGCGGAGACGGAGCGCGCAGGCTTTTGGGTTTTGTAAGCGGTGGCCAAGCGTGCAGGCGTCGGCGGAGCCTCGAAGCGTGGCGTATTGCGGACTGTATTCTTAAGAAGCAGTTGTTCGCTCTCGCGGCTCAAGAGAAGCAACTTGAGAATTTTGCCCAGAACGCGCTTGCGGACCTCGGATGAAGCGGAGTGATCGGCATTTTTTACCGGACCTGCCATACGCAGAAAGTCGAGACCGCTCGCAAGCTTGGAAAGAATCTGGCGTTTGCGATTTACAAGAATTTCCTGATCATTTCCGTTCGCTCGGAGGTGGGAATTTTCCTCGTGCATGTAGAGATCAAGTTCATCGCAGAGTTCGCTGTATTGCTCAAGAGCGGCAAGAGTGTTCATTATGTTAGCATCGCAGCAAATGTCGTGCCAAGCACGCGGGGGCGCTAGATGTATTTTTCAGCGAGTTTCGCTGCGTTCCACCCAAGCTTCGATTTTCGGGCTTATGGAGTCGAATCCTTCAGATGCCACGCCGACTGGACCGATGGAACCCGCAGGCACAATAAAGCGTCCATTCGGAGAAGGGGGGAAAGGTGATTGAGCGTCCGGCCGCGCAAAGGACTGCTTGCCCACGATTACTGCTGCAATTCGTTTGGAATCTTTGTCCCTGAGCTCAACGAGTGTTCCTGCCGTTTGGACAACGCCGTCCGGTTCGAGGAGTTCAAAGTCTGCAAACTGTGCGGGACCGGCTATTACCTCCTCGGTAGGCTTGAGGTTTTTTAGTCGCTTAACGAGTTGACCTATTGCCGCAAGGTCGGCTCTTTGAGGCGCCTCGCCCTGAATAAACCAAGTGTCTGCATCTTTTTTGATCAAAAGCGATTCCCTATTCGTTTTGATGAGCACCTCTGAGACAGTATTGAGGTCGAAATCCGGCATCCATCGCCGCTTCAGGGCTTCGACTGAAGCCAGAATATCTTTTCGCTCCTCAAGTTTGAGCCAGATTCCGGTTCCAACCAGTGTCGAAGAAAGAAGCAAGAGGAAAATTTTTAGCTTCATGGGCTGGATC
>DGXZ01000029.1:99215-101203 GCA_002396485.1 Spartobacteria bacterium UBA5019 | reverse complement strand
AACCACCAGTCTTCCTGAAATGCGATCGCGTTACGGAAAACTCCGCTCCGCTCCGTTTTCCGTAAGTCAGGAATGATTTGGTGATGTCGGCAATTTACAGACGAATTGTTGCACTACCCATCCGAAGGATGAATGGTGCGGATGGTAGAGCGTGCATTTGGAGCGGCTTTTTTGAAGTTTTGTCGAAGTGCGGAGTCAATCAAAATTCCAGAGGTGGCGGCGAGATTATTTTTGGAGTTATTTCTTGTCGTCGTTTCGGCGCATGATTTTGCATGGGGGCAGGCGCGGACGGCGTTGGATGTTTTTTTGTCGGACATGGAGGCAATCCAAAAAAGGCAAGCGAACGCAATCATGTGGCCTGCGAAAAACGGCTCAATGTGCTGGCTAAATCCACGGGCTGACGTCATGAGGAAATAGACGATAGAACCGGCAAACCATGCCCAGAATACAAGGCTCAGTCTCACGCTGAATCCATAATGTCCGATGAGGAAGACCAGTGAACCCAATCCAAAAACTAAAGCCATGGATGTCCATGGTTCCTTGCCACGGGTCATCGATGTGATCGGGAGCGATAAATAACCGCCTCCGACAATGCCCAGAAGCGGTATCGCAATAAGTAGTGTTGGATCGAACTTCTTGTTCATTCAGTCATGGAGATACTTTTTGCAGAACGTTAGAACTATGGCGCGGCGGGAATGTACTGTCCACAGCGTAGTGAATCACAAGGCTTGTTCGCCGTTGCCATCAGCGACTTGTTCTCTCCTCTTTTTGGCGTAGCGAACGATGACTGCTCGCCCAGTGTATCCAGATCGTTCGATCTCATCGTGAATCATTCTCTCGACCTGATCCGGGCTTCCACCGCCAGTTCCTGCTCCGATTAGGGGAAAACCTATTGACTCAAAGCGATGTTCCTGTGCCTTGGATAATGCCGACCTCACCGATCCGCGAATTGATTCCGCTGATGATCTCCAGTCATGCCCAATCCCCGCAACATGAATGATGGCCTTGTAGGGAAGTCGGCCTGCACTTGTTACCGCTGCTCCACCAAGAGGCAGAATGCCGAACTTCCTGAGTTCCTTTAATGGAGCAAGTCCGGCGCGTTTCTTGATTGCTCCCGATATGCCTTGTGGCAACAGGAGCCACCAAGGTATCAGATTCCGATTCCAAGCGTTGACGATCACCTCGACGTCCTGATCTAGCAAATCACCCTGGACGTGAAATATAGGCATTTATCTGAGAGAATGTTCGCGGTCACCATCTGTCTGATGGCGCGTTGTGGATTTTAGGCATCGGGTGAATTATTTAAGCAAGATCCTACGCAAAGTGGGGCCGGGTTTCAGCAGTCCGGTTTGTTTGGATTATTGTCTCTTACTTTTTCGACAATGCTCTCCCTTGGGAGATTGCCTCGTGCTCGGCTTCGTTCGCATAATCAGGATTATCGGCAGGACGGGTGGGGATTACGAACCACAGCCGCCGTGTCCACAACCGCAGGAGTGGCTGGAAGCTGCCGGGGCGGGTTCGAATTCCTCGGAGGAGTCGATGCGGATGGTTTCGATGGTGATTTGTTGGAGGGAGAGCTGGTCCTTGGCTTGGTTGAGGAAGCCGAGCGTGAGGGGATCGGGTTGATGCTGGGTGCGGAGTTGGATTTCGATGGGTTTGCCGACGAATTGGGGGAATGACTCGGCCATTTCGCCATCAAGGATGAAAGAGGCGTAGGCGTTGAGTTTTTCCTGAAGCTGGAGGATGTGCGCCTCCTCGCCGGTCCAGGGACGGGTCTCATACATGGCCAAGACGAGAGTATCGCGGCGTTTGTCGTGGGCGAAGGCATCGAGGACGGCAGGGTGTTCGAGGCCCATCGGGCGGCGGGCGGTGGGTGTGGTGCTCATTTTGGGAAGTTTTAAGTTTTAAGAATCGGCACGTAGCGAAGAAAGACTGCCGCAGGTGGGCGCGGTTGGAGAGGAATTAACCACGGATTTCTCAGATGGGCA
>DGXZ01000029.1:93609-98902 GCA_002396485.1 Spartobacteria bacterium UBA5019 | reverse complement strand
CGAATGCACTCGTGCCCATTTCTTCGTATCCACGTTCATCCGGGTAATCAGTGGTTTATTCTTTCCTGTAGTATGATGTGACTTGTTAATTAGGAGTTTTAAGACCCTTGTGAGGCGGGGGTGGTCTTGGGCCAAGGAGGTGGCGAGTTAGGCGATTTTCGGGAACCACTGGTAGAGCATGAAGTAAACCAGGACGCCGGTGACGGAGACATAGAACCAGAGGGGGAATGTCCATCGGGCCCAGGCGCGGTGTTTTTCAAAGCGGCCTTTGATGGCATGCGTCATGGTTACTAAAATGAGGGGGACGATGACGATCGCTAGGATGATATGCGAGATGAGCATTCCGTAGTAGAAGGTTTTCCAGAAGCCTTCGCCGCCGAATGGTGTGTGGACGCCTTTGACCAGAATCTTGTGAAGGACATAGGTGATCAGGAAGACGCAGGAGACGGAGAAGGCGCCAACCATGCAGTTGCGGTGGGCGATTTTGTTTTCGGATTTGATAAAAACAAATCCGGCCAGGAGGAGGACGGTGGAAATGGCATTGAGGCCGGCATTGAGGGCCGGCAGGTCGGAAACGCTCATGGCACCTTGTTTGTGCGGTCCAGCTTGCGGCAGGTGTCGGCGATGTAATAGGTGAGACCCGCAACGATCAGGCCGACAATGGCGAGCATGCCGACGACTCCCCATGAGAGCGCGATACCTGCCGTGACTGTCTGGGGTTCATCGGGGCCGCCGGTGCCGGGTTGACGACAACCCACGCAGGCAGCGGCCTCAGGAAGGCGGGTGAGAAAAAAGAAAACGATCAGAGCGGTGAGGTGTTTCATTTTGCAGAGGAATTTTCGCGCAGAAGTTCTCCGATGTCCACCATGAGCTTTTGGACGGCTTCGGGATCGAGGCCGTCCTGGTATCCGCGCAGCCAGCCTTCGCGATCGACCAGCACGATGCGGGTCGAGTGGGCTGGCGTGCCATCGGGTTCCTTGGCGATGGGTTGCAGGAGTCCGGTGACGACGATTTTTTGAATGGCATCGGGTGTGCCGGTGAGGAATTTCCAGGAGGCGGGGTCTGCACCCAGCGGCTCGCTGAAGGCTTTGAGAATCTCAGGCGTGTCGTATTCCGGATCGACGGTGAAGGTCACCAGTTCCACATTGCCCCGTGCCTTTTTGAGCTTGGTGTTGAGCTCCTGCATCCGGAGCACGGTGATCGGGCAGGGGCCTTTGCAGCGGGTGAATATGAAATTCGCGGCCCAGATTTTTCCCTTGAGATCCTCGAGGGTGATGGATTTCCCGGTTTGGTCGGTGAGTTGAAATCCGGGAACCTTGGCGATTTTCTCAAGGCTCGACGGCAGTGCGGGTGGTCTGGTGGACTTGAGGCTCACATAGGCGAGACCAATAAGGCCCGCTGCCGCGAGAAATGCCGCGATCCATCCGATGCGCGGTATGCCGGGCCGCGCGGGGATTTCAGACATAGTAGAGCAGCGTCAGAACGAACAGCCACACGACATCCACAAAGTGCCAGTAGAGGGCAACATTGTTCAGGGCGATGTGGTGGGACGGGGTGAAGCAGCGGGTAAAGAGTTGGCGGAGGAAGCACCAGACGATAAGAAGGACGCCGATGACCACATGGAGACCGTGGAAGCCGGTGATCAGGAAAAAGCTCGAGCCGTAAACTCCGCCGGTGTTGAACCACAGGCCTTCGTGGTGGTGGAGATGCCACCATTCGTAGCACTGCACGCCGACGAACAGGGCGCCAAGAGCTATGGTGACGAAGAGCCAACTCAGACCGGATTTACCCTTTTGAACGGCCACTTCCGCCATGTGGAATGTGCAACTGCTCGCGATCAGGAAAACGGTATTGATCGTGGTAAGGCGAATCGGGAGGTGGGCGATGTCCTTGCTCGGTGGCCACGCGTGGCCTGCCTGCCAGGGGAAGCCATTCTCAGCCCAGCGGAGAACGAAGTAGCCGCCAAGAAGTCCAGCGAAGAGCATGCCCTCGGATATCAGGAACATGATCATGCCGAACTTGGCTGTGGCTGGCGGTGCGCCGTGGTGCTCGTGGGAATCGTGTGTAAGGGCTGCTGAAGACATGGTGGTTGGTTTTTTAAAAAAGAATCACGGATTGATCATTGGACCGCGAAGATTCATGAGTATCAGAACCAGTGCGCAGAGGGAAATAGCAAAAAGCCAGAGGAGGGCCATCACAACCGCATTGCGAGAGGTCGGTTTTTTCATCTCTTTGTGGCAACGAGCAGTCCCAGAAGGAGTGGCAGGTAGATGATGGAGGCGAAGAAAAGATTGCGTGCGGCATTGCGGCTTCGCTGGGTGATGAATCGCAGCGCGAAGGCGGTGAAAGCGAGTCCGAGTGCCAGAGCGCCGATGAAGTAGACCGGCGAATTGAAGCCGAGCATCGAGGGCAGCAAAGTCACGGGCACGAGAAAGAGGGTGTAGAGAAGAGCCTGGCGTGAAGTCACGCGGCCTTCGGGGTCGTTGGCGGTGAGCATCACGAATCCGCCATCGGCGTAGTCGTCCTTATACATCCAAGCAATGGCCAGGAAGTGGGGCATCTGCCAGAACCAGAGCGTGGCGAAGAGGAGGCAGCCTTCGATATTGTAGTTTCCACGGGCGGCAACCCAACCGATGAGCGGCGGGAGGGCTCCGGGAATCGCGCCGACGAGCGTGTTCAGCGAGCTGATGCGCTTCATCGGGGTGTAAACAAAGATGTAGATCGCAATGGTGGCGAAAGCGAGGAAGGCGGCACGGTGGTTCGTGAAGAGGGCAAGGATGGCAATGCCACTCAAGGAAAAGAAAATTCCAAAAAGGAGGGCATCTTGCGGCTGCATGCGGCGGGCGGGAAGCGGGCGTCCGCGTGTGCGCTTCATGCGGCTGTCGATGTCGCGTTCCCACCATTGGTTCAAAGCGGCGGCGCCACCGGCGCAGAGGGCGGTGCCGAGGAGCGTGGCTGTGAGGAGAACCCAGTCGAAAGGTCCTCGCCAGCCGAGGAGGAAGCCGACGAGTGTGGTGATGAGAACGAGAAAGGAAAGGCGTGCCTTTACCAGCTCAAGCACATCGTCGAGCAGGGCGTTTTTTCGTTCCTCTGGAAGGGCGGCAGCGCTCTTCATGCGATGCGGGCGAATTCGGAAACAGGCGGTCGGTCGGGAACAACAAAGCGTCCGGCCTCGTCGCCGCGCCAGAGGCGGAAGGAAAATAGGACGCCGACGATGAGTGACAGGGCGCCTAGAGCCATGTGGGCGGTGGCGACATCCGCCGCCTTGTCCGACCAGATTGTCCAAGCTCCGAGCGCGACCTGTGCGGTGATCATCAAGAACCAGATCATGGCCCAGAGGCGGGCCGAGCGGGCTATGGGATTTGTAAACGCGCGCCAAGCGACGGCGGCTACTGCAAGGAAAATGATGATCGCAACCGCCCGGTGTGCCATTTGAATCCAGATGTGCAGGGCATTTGTGGGAACCTTGTCATCGGCTACACGGGCTTCGTTAATCGCCGCTATCGCGGATGTCGATGTGTCGGGCAGGATTTTTCCATAGGCCAGCGGGAAATCGGGAATTGCCAAGCCGGCATGCTCGTGGCGCATGGTCGCGCCAAGTCCAAGTTGGAGGAAGATCAGGACAGTGGATGCCACAGCCAGTTTCTTCAATGCGGAATCCGGCAGGAAGACATCCCATCGGCCGCGCAGGAAACGCGGGCTGGTCACTACGGTAAGGATTCCCAGCAAGCAGAAAAACGACTGTGCCAGCATGGCATGAAAGATGCCGATCTCGTCTTTGAAGAGGGTGACGCGGAGTCCTCCGAGCAGACCTTGGACGCAGACGGCGAGGAAGGCGATGATGCCGAGATTTTTCACCCAGCGGCGTGGCTCCGTGGCGAGGAGCGAGGCGGCCAAGATCATGGTCATCAAGCCCACCCACGATGCGATTAGCCTGTGGCCGTGCTCATAAAAAATCCCGCCCACCCATCCGGAGAGGGGAAACAGAAACATGTTGTAGCCGTAGGTCGTCGGCCAGTCGGGCACTGTCATTCCAGCTCCCTTGGATGTAACGATCCCCCCGCTGCAGAGCAGGATAAAGGTCGAAATCAGAGTGAGGACAGCCCAGACGTGAACGGCTACGCGGCGCAGGCTCACGGATGTGTGTGATCCATCCATGAACGCGCGGGTTAGTGGGATTCGAGGCGGGCGCTTTCAGGCGCGCGCTCGGTTTGGGGGAGGTAATCCTTATCCATGCCCGGAACACTGTATTCGTAGGCACCGTGGTAAACGACAGGCGTTTTGTCGAAGTTGCCATGTCCGGGAGGCGATGGGACGGTCCACTCGAGGGTGTTGGCATTCCAAGGATTGTTCGGAGCTTTTTTACCATTGCGCAGGCTGATCACAACATTCCAGAGGAAGACGAATGTGGTGAAGCCGAGGCCGATTGCGCCGATGGTGCAGAGTTGGTTGAGAGGCTGAAGTTGGCGTAGGTGCTCATAGACGGTCGGGTCGGCAATACGACGCATCATGCCGCCAAGGCCCAAGTTGTGCATCGGGAAGAAGGTGAGATTGAAGAAAATGAGGGTCAGGAAGAAATGCAACTTGCCCAGTGTTTCATTGAGCATGCGGCCGAACATTTTCGGGAACCAGAAATAAATGGCTCCGAAGATGGCAAAGATACTTCCGCCGAAGAGCACATAGTGGAAGTGTGCCACAATGAAGTAGGTGTGGTGGACGAAGAGATCCACCGGCGTGGAAGCCATGAAGATGCCGCTCAACCCGCCGATGACGAACATCGAAACGAAGGCGAGGGCGAAGCACATCGCCGTGGTGAACTCAATCGATCCGCGCCAGATGGTGCCCATCCAGTTGAAGGTTTTTATGGCCGATGGCACGGCGATAACCATCGTCGAAACCGAGAAGGCCGCGCTGAGTGTGAGGTTCATGCCGCTGACGAACATGTGGTGGCCCCAGACGATGAATCCAAGGAAACCGATGGCGATCATGGCGTAAACCATCGCTTTGTAGCCAAAGATCGGCTTGCGGGAGAAGACGGCCAGAATTTCCGAGGTCAGACCCATCGCTGGAAGGATCATGATGTAAACTTCGGGGTGGCCAAAGAACCAGAAGAGGTGCTGCCAGAGGAGGGGCTGGCCGCCACCTTGGGGCGAGAAGAAGCTGGTTCCCATGTTGAGATCCGCAAAAAGCATGGCTGCGGCAGCGGAGAGAACTGGCACGGCCAACAAAAGGAGGATGGCGGTGATGAAGAGGGACCAAACTGGCAATGGCATGCGGAACATGGTCATGCCGG
>DGXZ01000029.1:44101-93444 GCA_002396485.1 Spartobacteria bacterium UBA5019 | reverse complement strand
CATGCGGAACATGGTCATGCCGGGGGCGCGCATGTTCACGACGGTCGTGATGTAATTTGTTGCTCCGGCGATGGAAGAAAGTCCGTTGATGAAAAGTGCTGCACCCCACAGGCTTTGACCTATGGGTGTTCCGTTGTAAGCGCCTACGGAACTTAGTGGGGCATAGGCAGTCCAGCCTGTTCCAGGAGCTCCACCTGGCGCGAAGAAGGCACCGAGAAGAATGACTCCAGACAAGACATAAAGCCAGTAGCTTAGCTCATTCAACAGCGGGAATGCCATATCACCAGCGCCGATTTGGAGTGGGATGAGGTAGTTGCCAAAGGCTCCGATGAGGAGCGGCATGACGACGAAGAAAACCATGACAGTCGCATGCATGGTCACAAGCATGTTGTAGCCGCCCGGGATAATCGATCCGTCCACTGCCACAGTCGCTGGAAGAAGTCGGCCGATGATCGGGAACTCTGCGCCGGGGAAGCCGAGTTGCCAGCGGACGCCGAGCGCGAGGGCACCGCCGAGGAAGAGGAAGGCTAGAGCTGTCCAGAGGTATTGGAGGCCGATCATTTTGTGATCGTAGGTCCAGATGTATTTATGGAAAAAGCCGACTTCGTGATGGTCGGAATGCGCGTGGGAGTTGGTCTCTTGGACGGGTGCGTCGATGGTAGTTGCTGACATTTTCAAAAATGAGGTTTCAAATCTACATTTCCACTAAAAATTAAAAATCGTCCTCTGAACATGAAAATTTTATTTCCGGATTGTTCACGATAGTTCTTACGCTTCACTCGCGCGGGGCGTTGCCGTTTTTAGCGGAAAAGTGGGTGTTGGTCTTCAAAGGGTGCTTGGGTTGAAGTTCGGAGTGATTTCGGTGTCGACCGGATCGGTTTGGCCTGCCGCCAGATGGTGTGCGGCGGCAAATGCGATCATGAGCGCGTTGTCGGTGAGCAGGCCGGGTGGAGGGAAATGGATTTCGAGTCCCTCATCTCCGGCGAGCTGGATCGCGCGAGAGCGGAGTGATGAGTTGGCGCTCACGCCGCCGCTGAGGCTTAGTATGCGGCGCTTGTTTTGGCGGGCTGCCTTGAAGAGTTTGGAGAGGAGGACATCGGTGACGGCTGCTTGGAACGATGCGCAGATGTCGGGGAGGTCGGCTGCGGTTGGCGTGCCATTTTTTTCGAGAAAAATGCGGACGGCGGTCTTGAGTCCGCTGAAGCTGAAATCCAGATCGCCCGAGTCGATCATGCCGCGTGGAAAATCAAAACGCGCGGGATTGCCGCTGTGGGAGAGGCGGTCGATCTCGATGCCGCCCGGGTAGCCGAGTCCGAGGAGTTTGGCCACCTTGTCGAACGCCTCACCTGCGGCATCGTCGAGGGTGCGTCCCAGTAATCGATAACTTCCGAAGCCCTCCACATCGAGCACCAGCGTGTGTCCACCGCTGACCACCATTGCCGTGTGTGGCGGGATTTTTTCATAGCCAAAAAACGGCGAGAGCAGGTGGCCTTCGATATGGTTGATGGCGAGGAATGGTTTTCCCGATCCGATGCAGAGGCCCTTCGCGGTTGCGGCGCCAACGAGCAGGGCGGAGGCAAGGCCCGGCCCGGTGGTGGCGGCGATGGCGTCGAGATCGCGGATTTGCACACCTGCTTTTTGTAGGGCGAAATCGATGATCTCCGGTGCGGAGACAAGATGGTTTCTGGATGCCACCTCGGGAACGACTCCGCCGAACTCGGAATGGATTTCGGCCTGGCTGAAAATCTCATGCGCCAGCACCTCGCCGAAGCCTTGCAGCACGGCGGCGGCCGTTTCATCGCAGGAAGTCTCGATCGCGAGCAGCGTGGGCATTTATTTTTTTTGGTTCTTGGCGTGCTGCAGGGAACCTTGCAGGGCATCGACGGCGCGTTCGAGCTGGGGATCCCAGATCGCGACCTCGGCGGTGGCAGGATCTTCACGTTTGCGGCGGGAGCGAAGAAGGTCTGCCTCCTCCTCGTGGGTGAGTGTGGCTCGAATGTGCGGACTCACGCCGTGCTCGTGGATGAGCTTGCGGCCGGGAGTGAAGTATTTCGCCGTGGTGAGGCGGGCGGCGGAGCCGTCGGGCAGCGAGACAACGCTTTGAACCGAGCCTTTGCCGAAGGTGGTTTCCCCGACGACGAGTGCGCGGTCGAGGTCCTTGAGTGCGCCGGCGACGATCTCCGATCCGCTGGCGCTGGCATAGTTGGTGAGAACGACGACGGGGTATTTGCGATTCGGGCTGGCTGTCATCGAGGTCCGGTATTCCCGCGAGGGCGTTCGGCCTTCCGTGTAAACGACGAGCGTGTTCGGCGGTAGGAATTGTCCGCACACATCGACCGCACTGCCAAGGAGGCCGCCGGGATTGTGCCGCAAGTCGAGGATGAAGGCATCCATCCCTTTTGCCTCCAATTTATCCAGTGCGGCGGCGAGTTCAGCGGCCGTGGGTTCGTTGAACTGGGTGATACGCGCGTAGCCGATGCGAGGCTGTCCGGGATTCCGCTGCGGGAGGATGCGGGCATCCTTGATGCTGGCAACCTTGATGACCTCGCGGGTGAGCTCGTAATCCTTCACCTCGCCCGTAGATGGACGCCGGAGCGTCAGGCTGACTTTTTCTCCCGCATTGCCCCGGAGTTTTTCGACAGCCTCGTTGAGGGGCGTGTTGTCGGTATTCTCGCCGTTGATTTTAAGAATCTGGTCCCCCGGGAGGATGCCAGCCTTGAATCCCGGGGTGTCCTCCATCGGGTTGATGACTGTGAGGACGCCGGATTTTTGGGTTACGACCACGCCGAGTCCTCCGAATTCGCTGCGGGTGTCCTCCTGCATGTTTTTGAAGCTCTTCGGCTCCATGAACTGGCTGTGAGGATCAAGGTTGTCGAGCATCCCCCGGAGCGCGCTGTAGGTGAGTTCCTTGTAGTCCACTTTCGACTCGTCCACATAGTCCTGCCGGATGAGCTGCATGGCGCGGGCGAGAAGTTGGAGTTGCTCGTAGGCGGATTCCTCGGCTTTTGCAGGGGCTGCGGGTGTCGCAGCCTCGCGGGCCTGCGCGCTCAGGCTGAGCGCAAGGATGGCTGAGAAAAGAATTCGGAGCATGGAGGTCAAAGTAGCACGACAAGGGGCATTGCCAAACGCATCAAAAAATCTCCCAGGCATGCTTCTGGGGCAGATAGTCCGGAAGTTGGGAGCGGTTTTCCCAGAGATTGTGGAAGACAGGTGTCGCCGAGCCGGACATTGGAGGAACGATCCAGCTCCAGTCGGCTGAAACCGCGCGGCCGGCCTTCATTTCGCGCGCCGCAAATTCCATGAATTCGGAGGAGGCGCGGTGATGGTCCACGATGCGCACACCGGCTTGCTCGTAGGAGGAAATCACGGCCGCATTGAGTTCCACGAGCGCACGGTCTTTCCAGAGCGGGTCGTGCTCCCGGTCGATGCCCATTTTTTGAGCGATGGCGGGAAGCATGTCGTAGCGGACCTCGTCGCCGAGGTCGCGAGAGCCGATTTCCGTTCCCATATACCAGCCATTGAATGGTGCCGCCGGAAAATCGATGCCGCCAATCCGGAGTTTCATGTCGGAGAGAATCGGAACGGCATACCACTTCAATCCCAATTCGGAGAACCAAGGCAGGGTCGGATGAGTGAGCGGGACTTCCAGCGCTTGGGTGCATGGCGGAGGAAAAAGCACGGGGGCGCATCCGCGTTTTTGAATGATGAGCGGCAGGAGGTCGAACCGCGTGCCAGTACCCTGCCAACCGCGTGCCAGCGCCTCGCGGGTGAAAGCCAGATTTTTCGGGTCGCCAAGGATCGATCCGTCCGGTTGCTCGTAACCTGCGTAGCCGAGGAGTTGGTGGTTCCAGATTCTTACTGCTGGACCCTCGGCGGTCGCGGGGGCAAAAACCGTTATGAGAGGCTGGATTTTCCCGCCGTTTGTGGCGGTCTCGAGATGCTCCAGCAGGGCTTGATGCACCTCGACCGGGTCGGAGATGTGCCGCAGGTCGCGAACTTTCAGCGATGGCCAGAACAGGCGGCCAATACACCGCGCGTTGTTCCTCCACGCCATGCGTGCTCCATGCTCGAGTTCCTCGAATCTTGGGGTCCATGTGCCTGTCGAGGCGATTTCTTCCTCCACCTGTGTCTCGCGCTGCGAGTGGATTTTGGAATCGATTTTTTTCTCAAGGGTAAAGGCCTCGAGAAAATCCAGCGCCTCGCGTGTGGAGTCGTTGGCTACCACTCGATGACGGAGCTGGCGAAGGTGAGTCCTCCGCCGAAAACCACGAGCAGGATGGGATCGCCTTTCTGGAAGCGGCCGGTGCGAGCGGCTTCATCCAGAGCGATGGCGACGGCGGCGGCAGAGGTGTTGCCGTATTTGTCGAGATTGATGTGGAAGCGGTCCATCGTGAGATCCATGCGGTCCGCCATGGCTTCGATGATCCGGATATTCGCCTGGTGGGGGATCACGCACTTGATGTCCTGCGCGGTGAGGCCGCAACGGTCGAGCACGGTGTTCGCGGCACGCATCATCGAGGTCACCGCTTGTTTGAAGGTCTCGCGGCCATTCATCTGAAGCGTGTTGAGTTTGGCGTCCACATTGTCGCGGGTGATTGGTAGCGCGCATCCGCCGCCTGGCATGTGGAGGATGTCGCCGTAGTTTCCATCGCTGCCCATATAGGTCGTCACGACGCCCTTCGAGCCCGGGCGGTGGCGAAGAATGGCGGCTCCGGCGCCGTCGCCGAAGAGCACGCAGGTGTTACGGTCCTCCCAGTTCACGATGCTGCTCAGCTTGTCCGCGCCGATGACAAGCACGGTCTCGCAGCCGTGGTTTGAAATGAATTGATTGGCGATTTCCACGCAGTAGAGGAATCCCGAGCAGGCGGCGTTCACATCCATGCAGGTTGCATTTTTTGCCCCGATCTGGCGTTGGACCTGGCAGGCGGTGGATGGAAAAAACATGTCCGGTGTGATGGTGGCGACGAGGATCATGTCGATTTCCTCGGGGGTGACACCGGCATTTTCCATCGCAGCCTGGGCGGCTTTTGCAGCCATGTGGCTGGTGAATTCATTTTCCGCAGCGATCCGTCGCTCGTAAATGCCGGTGCGTTCGACGATCCACTGGTGGTTGGTCTCTACCATGGCTTCGAGATCGGCGTTGGTCATGATGCGCTCTGGCACATAGCTGCCTGTGCCGATGATCGAGGCGCTGCGGTTAGACCGGGGAGGTGTGTCGCGAAGAGAGTTTTTCATGGAGTGGTTTCATCGCCTCGACGATGCGGGAGTTGATTTGGAGTTCCACCGCCCGGCGTGCGGCGCGGATGGCATTGCGCAGGGCGAGGGATGACGAGTTGCCGTGGGCTTTGATGCAGATGCCATTGACGCCGAGCAAGGGGGTGCCGCCGTATTCGTCGGTGCTGGTCCGTTTTTTCACGGCTTGGAAGGCTCCCTTGGAGAGGAGAGCGCCGAGCATGCGGATGGGGTTTTTGCTGATTTCATCCTTGATCCAAGAGACCATCGATTTGGCGAGTCCCTCGACGGTTTTTAAGAAGATGTTTCCGGTGAAGCCGTCGCAAACGACGACCTCCACCGGTTTCTTGAAGATGCCGTGCCCTTCGACATTTCCGGCAAATTGGATCGGGGCCTCGGAGAGCATCTTGTAGCATTCGAGGCAGAAATCCGTGCCCTTGCTGGGTTCGGTGCCGATGTTTAGGAGACCAACCCGGGCGTCGGGTGTGCCAACGATGGCCTTGTAATAAACGCTGCCCATCACGGCGAATCCCACGATGTGCTGCGGAGTGGGGTCGATATTTGCCCCGCCGTCGATCAAAAGAAAGACTCCGCCGTCGGCTGGAATCAGCACACCGAGCGCGGCACGGTCGATGCCGGGCAGTGTGCGGAGTTTGATGGTCGATGCCGCCACGAGGGCTCCGGTGTGTCCGGCGGACACCACCGCATCGGCTTCACCGTTTTTCACGAGGTCCACCGCACGGCTTACGGAGGAATCTTTTTTCCTGCGAACGCTGTCGAGCCCGCTGTCGGTCATGTCCACAACCTGTGAGGCGTGGTGGAACGAGTAGCGGGATTGGATGTCGGTCGTGGAATGTTTTGCGAGCTCAGCTCGGATTTTTGTCTCATCGCCGACGAAGATGATCTCCACATCGGGGAAATCACGCAGCGCTTGAACGGCTCCCTGCACGGGGTTTTGCGGAGCATGATCCCCTCCCATGGCATCGAGGGCAATTTTCATCCGGGGAAAATCCGACCCTCGGAACTATTCTGCGCCGATGGTGAGAACCTGGCGTTTGTTATAATATCCGCAAGATGGGCAGGCTACATGGCCTGGAACGGATGCGCCGCACTGAGGGCACTTGGCCAGCTTCGGGGCTTGCCAGCGGTTCGCCGCCTTGCGTGTGCGCAGGCGCATTTTCGATGTTTTGCGTTTAGGAACTCCCATAATTTTACTTTAGTTTTGGTTTTAGCTTGTCCAGCGCGTCCCATGCCGGCACGGACTTTTCGACCGGCCGCCCTAAGGCAACCCGGGAGTCATCGCGACGCGCGGGGCATTGCTTTTCACCGCCGCTGTCGCACTTGGGGTGCGCGGGCAGGGCAAGGTGCATATCTTCCCTGACCTCGGGGGTCAAGTCAATCCACTCCGATTTCGGTAAATCAATTTGCATCGAAAAGGGATCGATGAACAGATTCCACTCGAAATCTTCGAGACAGGTGACGCACTGCATTTTTCCCTGAATGGACAGGCTGCCGGTGGCAAAAAGACCGCCCCCGCTCAGGCCGATGTCGAGCGAGTAGCACAGAGGTGTGGTTGGTGTGAAGCCGCCCTGTTCGAGTTCCAAGGTGGCGGGATTTTCCTCGCCTTCGATGTGCAGCGTGTCTCCTTCTGGAATGTGATGAAGGTGCACTTTCATGTAAAAAAAATTATCACCGTCCGCAGAGGCGGTCAATGCAGGCGAGGCTGCTTTAAGAATAGTCCCTAGTGGGTGCTGTAAATTCCACTCACGCGAACAAATCGCTGTGGCTACCTAACCGCACCAATTGGAGTTCTTCGTCCGTTTGAACATAGATGAGCAGCAAATCCGGTTTGAGATGGCACTCGCGGCATCCCGCATATCCCACTTTGAGAGGATGATCGCGGAGACGCTCGTTCAACGACTGTCCTGTCGATAGGAGATCGATGACTTTTTCGAGTAGATCATCCATAACTTTCTCGCGAGCCCGCTTTTTGTAATCCCGCTTGAACTGGCTCGTGTATTTGATTTCGCGCATCAGGTTTTGAGCGAGCGAAGAGTCTCGGCGGCAGATTTGAATCTCCGGGTCGGTCGCTCATTCAAGGCGGTGTAGGTTTCCGTATTGGGAGTGCGATCGGCATAACGCGCTTCAATTTCCTCGAGGCTGGAATTGTCGAGGTTGAGGTGAGGGCGGGTGGTCAGCGTGAAAGGGATGGCTTTTTGGATGCACACCTGTGAGAGAAAAATGTTAATGGCATCACCCACAGTGATTCCGAGTTTGGAGAAAATCTGCTCGGCGGCGCTTGCTTTTTCGCAATCGACCCGGGCCCGTAAAATAGCCGTTTTAGTCATGACACAAGAATGCTACATTTGTGCTTCCCCGTCAACAGGCGCATCTCAAATAAACGATTTTTACCAGTGCCTGCAGATACCCCTGCCGGGAATGCTTAACTTTTATTGATCACCAAGCTGCGGGGTTCGGTCATTTCCTCCATGGCGTAGCGGACGCCTTCGCGGCCGGAGCCGCTTTCCTTGATGCCGCCGTAGGGCATGTTTTCCACACGGAAAGTTGGGACTTGATTGACCATGACTCCACCGACTTCGAGTTCCTCGAAGGCCCGGATGGCATTTTGAAGGTTGTTTGTGAAAACACCGGCCTGCAGTCCAAAGCTAGAGTCGTTGACCATGGCGAGGGCTTCTTCGAAGGTTCCGTAATGCTGAAGCACAGCCAGCGGGGCGAATGCCTCTTCGCGCAGCACAGACGAATCGGACGGCACATTTTCCAAGAGCACCGGGCCCAGAAGGGAACGGGCCGAAGTATGCACGGGCGTGAGCAGGGAGGCGCCGGCATCGGTCGCTTGTTCGATCCAATTCAGGATCTTCTCGCGGGCGGCGGCATTGATCATCGGCCCGACCAGCGTCTGGCGGTCGGAGGGGTCGCCACTGTGGATTTTTTCCTGAATGAATGAGACGAGCGCGCCCCGGAATTGGCTGAAAATCTCGCGGTGCACGAGGATTCGTTGGACGCTGATGCAGGACTGGCCGGCAAATCCATAGGCAGCGGCGGCGATTTTCGGGACGGCGGCGTGCCAGTCCGAGTCGGGTTCCACGATCACAGCGGCATTTCCTCCAAGTTCAAGGGCACACTTCATTTTTGCAGCTTGGGCCTTGAGGTTCCAGCCGACATCGACACTGCCGGTGAAGCTGAGCATTTTCACTCTCGGATCGGAGAGGAGAGGCGGAATGAGGTCATGTTCGAAGGGGACGATATGGATTTGGCCAGCGGGAACGCCGGCTTCGTGCAGAACCTCGGCGAGGAGCAGTGCTGTGAGAGGAGTCTTCATCGCAGGCTTGAGCAGCATCGTGTTTCCGGTGGCGATGCAGGGAGCGACTTTGTGGGCAACGAGATTCAGGGGGAAATTGAAGGGCGTAATCCCGAGAATCACGCCCAGCGGGAATCGGCGGACGATTCCGAAGTGGCCCAACCCTGGGGAACTGGCTTCCACATTGATGCCATGGCCGTCGTCGCCGAGCGCGAGTGCCGCTGCGAATCGAAAGGTGAGGCAGGCCCGGTCCACCTCGGCCTCGGCAAAGGTCACCGGTTTTCCAGCCTCGGCGACGATCACATCGACAAACTCCTGGCGCCGCTCGCGGAGAAGTTGACTGATCCTTTCAAGTGTCGCCGCGCGGGCTTCGCTCGAAATTCTGCGCGTTTTTTGGACGGCGGAGTGCGCACTGGTGATGGCGGATTCGATATCCTGCGCACCTGCGGTGCAGATATCGGCGAGTTTTTCGCCGGACCAGGGATTGTTGACTGCCTCGGAGGTTTGCGTCTCCACCCAGCAGCCGTCGAGGTAGAAGGGTTTCATAGTTATTAGACAGAATTAACAGAATTTTTAAAATTCATAAGCAGAGATGGTGCCTTTTGCGACTCGTTGAACTTTGGACAAAAATGCACTCTTCGCCGGATTTTTAAATGCGTTCGACCTCCCTTTTTTCGACAAATGTTGGCAGGCCCTCGCGGGAGAAGCAGTTCATGAGTTCCTCGGGATCGAGGGATTCGGGCATCATGACCCCGCGCTCGGTGATCTTTCCGGTGGCGAGGAGTCGGGCGGTGATGGCGGGCGGTATGCCGGTTTGCACAAGGGTGAGCGAGTAGCCGTATTTCTCATAGGTGTCGCGGTGGCTGTCCATCGAATACACGAAATACTCCACGCGCTTGCGGTCCTTCGTTCCCCGCACCTCGGTGCCCACGCACGAGTAGCCTTCCACCGTCGCCCCGAGTTGGGCGGGCTTGGGCAGGTGCGCGCTGGCGACGCGCACGGGGGAAACTTCCACGCCGTCGACACGCACTTTTTTCCAAGTGTCGAGGTTCAGAAGTTGGAGGCTCTTCGAGATGTTCACCACCTTGTCGGGGATGCTGTATTTGAACACCGAGTAGCGGACGCCTTTTTCCACGAACGGGGGGTGGATGCCCAAACTCACGCCCTCCTCGTGCGCCACGGCGTAGGTTTTTTGAAGTCCGATCGGCTCGGGAAAACGCACCCACTCCACTTCGGTCTCCAGCGGCTTGCCGCTCACCACGCGACCGTCTTTCACATAGTAGGGTGGCGCACCGAGTTCCTCAAAAAATGTCTCCGGCGAGAAGAGCACGGCGAAGCGGTATCCGCGCACCTCGGCGTTGTCGGCATCCAGCACGCGGATGCTCGAAGCGGTATCCAAGCGGTCCATCGCCCAGCGGGCGTAGACATTCACCGCACCGGGATCCATGCCCATGCAGAGGATGCCGGCCAAGCCGCGATCGAGGAATGGTTGGTTGAATTTTTCGATTTCAGCCTCGAAGGAATTCTTGCCCGGTTTCTTCACTCCCGGGGCCGAGTAGATATCCGCTGCCATGTCGATGTAATGCGATCCCGCGCGGAGGCAGGCTTCGAGCACGGAGTAGTTCGTCTGGCACACGCACGCGTTGCAGGTCACGGTGACTTCGTGCTCGCGCATGAGTGCCGCCAGCGCATCGGTGTGCATGGCATTCGCCTGCACCACAAGAAACCGGCTTTTTGGAGTTTTTGCCGCGAGTTGGTTTGCAAAAACGGGATCCAGATCCGCGAGGATGATTCGGTCGAAACAATCGTATTCGTGAAGTTTTTGGCCGATGACCGAACCCACACCGCCAATTCCAATGACCATTGCGTTTGCCATAAAAATAAATGTTCAGCGGCTCGTGTCCCGCGAATGACATTTCTTCACAACTGGTCATCAGCGGCAGTCGCCGTCACAGTTTTAGACATAGGCAACGCCTTCCACGTTCAAAATCTGCCCCCGCCCAAGCTGAAGTCGCCGCAAGCCACGGCAAAGATTCAGACGCAAGGCCCCATCTCGATTCGCGCGCCAAACATCTCAAATATTCGGGTTTCAGATAGCTGCGACGGAACAAACCAGGAACGCCGACGTCCTCGTCGGCAGCAGAGCCCATAGGCTCGTTCCTCGCCTCCGCTAAACCCTTTACCGTTCGGAAGCTTTCATTTCCCAGTAAACCTTCTCTTGGTATATCCACATGGAATAACCCCAAGCCACGCCACCGAGAGGAAATAAGACAATGCTAAGCGCAAAGACCGGCAAGAAAGGCGCACTGCTACCCGTTGCAGCCGTCCATAAAGGGAAAATCAAACTGAATAGTATCCCAGTGCTGACTCCCCACCCGAGAACACCATATAACAGGATGTAATTCCATTTTCCCTTTGCTCTCAGATTTTCCCATTTCTCGAGTTTGTTTGTCATTATTGTCATTTAAACGTCAACCTTCAGACTTGCCGTTCTCGGAATCAGCCGCAAGGCGTTTTTCGACATTTTCGGTTTTATGAGGGTTGAAAGAGAGAAAAACTGCTTGGGGAAAATCACCGCGGCCGGAGGCTATTCCGGAAGCGGAGGGGTGATCGGCGGATAGAATTAATCGTTTGTAAGATAATATTTTACTTCCAAACTCCCGAGAACGCTGGGCTGAAATCCACTAATTTCCTAAAAGCGCGGCTTTCAAGTCCTGCTGAACCGGATTTGAGCCGAACCACACGCTCAGAAAGGCCTTTTGAAAATCGCGGCCCTGGATTGTGCCTTTCAGTTTGCCGTTATCGTAAACTTGAGTCTCGGAGCCGACGAGTTGGATCATTTCCGTTCCGCCTTGGTTAATGGCACCGAACATGCCGAGAAAGGCTGTTCGATCTTTTTCAATGCCCGGATAGGAATAGGTCATGCTGGCCTGAATTTGGCTCTGCCAGGCATTTACAGCCTGAGTCTTGCTGACGGATTTCAGAAAAGTGAATGTGAATTGAAGCGGACCGGGCGAGGCCAGCACGGCCTCTTCAGATTTCAATGGGGAGGGGGTGTAGAAGGCGGCCACATAGGCTTTAATCGGAATGAAGGCGAGGCTCACGGTGCGAAGACCGGCTCCGTTCAGTGAGAGTGACTGCCCGTTCACGCTCGATTGAGGAGGAACTTTCACTCCTTCAATTTCGAGCGGAAAGGCGGATGGGAGTGTGGAAAAAAGAAGAAGGGCAAGGGCAGGGACAATTTTTTGCTTCATAAACAATGCGCAGTTAGTTCGGAATCCCTGTGGGGTCAATCCAACAAAAAAACCGCGCTCTGAAATGTCTGAAATTTAGGGTGCAGTTTGAATGGAATGGCGGTTTTTTTTAACGCCAGCCCGTGCAGCTCAATAAGGAGAAGACTTACTCCTGAAGAAAGACATCCATTTGCTGCCCGACATACACCGGAAAAGCGGGGTTTTTGAATCGGAAAATGATTTGCAGCACGCGGGTATCCACGCGCTCGGTGCTCTCGCCGGAGAGGGATTTTTTCGGGAGGATATAGGGTTCGATGCGGACGAATTCGAGCGGGACGGATTTTTCCCGCGAGCCTTTGAGGAAGGCAACGCCGGTGCAGCCTTCGCGGATGGATGGCGCATCGGATTCATCCACATCGACGCGGAGTTGGAGTTGGGAAATGTCGCCGAGGAGGATGGATGGTTCGGAGGCGTTCACCATCGTGTATTCACCGGGTCGGATATTAACCTGGAGCACGGTGCCGTCGCGCGGGGAGCGGATGGTGAGAAGATCGAGGCGGACGCGGGCATCGGCGAGGCGGGCGCGGGCGAGGTTCAGATCTGCAAGCGTGCTTTGCAGCTGGCGGTCGGCCGCCTGCCAGGCGAAAAGGTTGCGCTTGGCCTCGTCTTCGCTGGAGACATTTTTTTCACGGAGGCGGGTGGTGCGGTCGAGTTGGTCCTTGCGGTCGGCGACGATGGTTTGAGAAGTGGCGACTTGGGCCTCGAGGACGGCGACTTGGGCTTCTTGCACCTTCACCAGCGAGAGGGCATCCCTGTCATCCATCGAGAAAAGCACATCTCCCTTGGAAATTTTGTCACCCACTTTTACCGAGACCTCGCGAATCAGGCCAGAGGTGGCCGGTGCGATGCGGACATTTTCATTCACGCTCTCGACGAGGCCTCGGCCCCCGATGGAGTCGGCGTAAGGCGATTGCGGGGGAGGGATGAGTGGCTGAGGTGTCGGGCCGCTCTCACGAAGGCGCAAAACGAGGAGCGTCACGGCGATGATCCCGCCGAGAGCGAGGTAGAAGGAAAGGCGCTTAGGCATGCTGGATTTGGGTATGGTCGTCGAAGTGGCCGATCACATGTCCATCGTCCATCTGAACGATGCGGTCGGCAAATGGATAAATGCGGCTGTCGTGGGTGACGATGATCACGCAGCGGTCGGGTTTGAGTGCGCTGGCCTTGAGGAGTTCCAGTGTTTTATGTCCGCTCACGGAATCCAGCGCGGCCGTAGGCTCGTCGCAGATGATCAAGCGCGGCTCGTGAACGAGGGCGCGGGAAATGGCCACGCGCTGCTGCTGTCCACCGGAGAGTTGGTTGGGATAGGATTTGAATCTCTCCCCCAGGCCGACTTGCTCGAGGACGGCGCGTGCCCGCTTTTCCGCTTCGGTCCTGGATTTCCCCTGGAGGATAAGGGGAATCGAGACATTCTCCACCGCTGTGAGTGTGGGGATGAGATTGAACTGCTGGAAAATGAAGCCGATGTTCTCGCGGCGGAAGCGGGTTATCTCACCGTTGCGCATTGTTCCGAGGTCCTTGTCGAAGACGGTGATTTGGCCTTCCTCGAACTTCAGTGTGCCGCAGATCACGCTCAGGAGCGTTGTTTTTCCACAGCCCGAGGGGCCGACGATCATGAGAATCTCGCCGAATCTCGCCTCCAAGCTGGCACCCTTGAGCGCAAAAACACGGGAGTCGCCGCCGGTGAAGCTTTTCACAACATTCTCGACGCGGACTGCGATTTTGTTGCTCATCGGAAGACGACTGCCGGTTCCAGGCGCATCACTTTTGTGAGGCCGATGAGGGCGGAGAAGGAGCAGATAAAAAGAATCACGCACGCGACGAATGCCGGCACTTGCCAAGGCATAAAAAAGGGCGGCGCCTCTTTGGCGAGCACGGTATTTCCGAACCACGCTGCTAACCCCACGCCGATGCCATAGCCAATGAATCCGACGGAAAAAGCCTGCGCCAGAACCATGGCGGCGAGGGTCGAATTGCGAGCCCCCATCGCTTTAAAGGCGGCCAGGAAACGCAGGTTGTCGTGGACGAAAAGGTAGAATGTCTGCCCCGCAATCGCCACGCCGACGATCAGGCCGAGGATCACCACAGTTCCGAAGGAAATCGGAATCCCCGTGTTTTTAATATACCAGCGAATCGTCATCCAGAAGAGGTCGTCGCTCGCGATCGCCCGCAATCCGTCGAGCTTGTCGATGCGAGTAGCCAGTTCTTCGGCAGAAATTCCAGGCATCGGTGCTGCCAGCACATAGCTGAGCTGTTTGCGAGAAGGCTTCGCGTATTCCAGCGCACGGTCATATGTCGTGTAGATATAGGGCTGCCCTAGAAAACTCCGGCTCACATGGCAGATGCCGACAACGCGGGCGGATTTGTCATTGATCTCAAATGTCGTCCCCAGCTCGATTTTGATGCCCTTGCGGCGGAATTTTTCCACCGCGACCTGATCGACTACCACCGAGTCCGGCAGTCGTAGATCCTCGATGCGGCCGGCTTTCATATTCATCGGCCGACCGGTGAGCGTGCCCGTGTCTAGTCCGACGACCTGCACATTTTGAAAAGACCCGTCGCCAAGGCGGGCCTGCTCGATGCCAATGTAAAGCGGGACCGCCCATGCCACACCCTGGACACTCCGCACACGATCAACCTCGATCTGCCGCATCGGGATGACCTCGTTAGCCTGCTCGACTTTGGCATCCACCACCCACACCGGCGCGCCAATGTTTCGCACCGTAGCCGTTGTCCACATCATCAGCCCGCAAAAGACCGATGACTGCTGGCACATCAGCAGTGAGCAAAAGGCGAGGCCGCAAACGAGCATCGCGTATTTCGCCCGGTCACGAAACAGCATCTTCAGCGCGATATTCAGCATCGCAGCGGAGATTCTTTATCCATTTAGCGGCGCGATCCCATGAAGAGACGCAGCACATACCAAAACATCATCGCGACTGCTGCAAAGAGCTGGATGGCTGCCGAGAGATCCGCATTCTCGGGATAGTCCCGCATGATCGAGGATGTCGTATAGAGGATCGATGCCCCGGCAAGGGCGACCATCCCCACCGAAAACCATGTGCCGAGATTGAATTGGAAAAGCACCGCACACACGATCGCTGCCAGACCCAGCAAGCCACCCCAGATGAGGAATGTTCGCAGGAAGGAAAAATCTTTCCGAGTTGTCACTACAACAGCCGTCAGCAAGAAGAACCCGCCAAGCGTGGCCTGAGCGGCGCTGGCAATCACTCCCGGTGCGGTCTGGTTCGCAATGTAGAGAAGGGGCACCGTAATGATCGCCTGCAGGAAAACATACAACACCAGTCCGAGATATTGCAGCGGTCGTGAGATCGAGGGATTCGCCAGAAAAGTCGCCAGCCAAGAAAGCAGCATAAACCCGCCAAGCACAATCAGCCACGACACACTATCGAAAGCCTGCACAATCGTGTTTGCGATCCCAGTCTGGAAAAACCAGACTTCGATTCCCACAAAAAGGGCAATCGCCAAGGCAAGATGGCTGTAGGTGCGGACAAGAAAAGCGCCCCGCGCCTCGGCCGGAAGTTCGCTGACTGGCATGGTGGTGGGTGAATTCATAAATAGTTTGGGTTCTCCTGTCGTATAGCCCCCAATGACGGAAAAGCAACCATGGACAAGGTTTTTTCAAGAGGGTGCATCATGCTCGTTGAGCTCATCTTTCTTCAAAATGCTGCCTCCCCGAAATGAAGGAGCGCCAATTCCATAAAATTTCAAGGCCCATCACTAAGCAACAGCTGAATAAAAGCGAGTACAGATGTCGAAAAAGGAGCAGTCTTTGATAACAGGGGGTATTTGACATCGCCGCTTGAAATACATATTTTAAAATGTATGAAAACCATTACGGTCAATGTATCAGATCCCATTTACCGTGATTTTTCAATTTATGCGAAGCAGGTTGGGAACAGTGCTTCCGAGTTGATTCGTCGCGCGATGGAGGACTACCATCAGCGTTTTATTTTGCGCAAGACCAGCTTGAGGAATCGTCGTCCAGCGAGCACGGGTGCTCCATTGCAGCCTATTGGCCGCGAAGATGATCTGCTGGGAGAGATGCTCGATGCTTCACGCGATTGATACGGATTTTCTTGTGGCGCTGGAGATTCGCGACCATGTATTCCACAAAACGGCTGATGCCTTGCTAAACCGGTTGCTCGATGAAGGGCATGAATTGGCAGTGGCTCCGCAATTTTTAGCAGAATTTGTTCATGTGGTGACCGATGCCAAGCGCTTGAAGGAGCCGTTATCCATGGAAGACGCGCTGGCGCGGGCCGAGCATTGGTGGCAGGCGCGTGAGGTTTTTCGGATTTATCCCATGGGGGACACGGTGACTACATGGATCGAGTGGTTGCGAGACCATCGGATTGGGCGCAAGCGACTTCTTGATACAATGCTTGCAGCCACCTGCGCCGAACAGGGTATTTCTATGATCATCAGCAACAATGCGGTGGATTTTCAAGTTTTCAGAAACTTTAAAATCCTCTCCTACGCATCCTAAGAAAGTGATTCGGCCCGAAAAGGGGGGTGAGTTCCTGACTTTTGATATGCCGAAAAAAACTCAAGCCCCGAAGACCAAGCGGCAGATGATGATCGACGCCGTGACTCCGGCAAAGTCCGCGACGAGGCCGGCGGGGACGGCGTGTCTTGTGCGGCGGATGGCGACGGATCCAAAGTAAACCGCGATCACATAGAATGTCGTCTCGGTGCTGCCCATGACGGAAGCTCCCATGCGGGTCAGAAGGCTGTCCGGTCCGTGGGCTTGCACAAGTTCTGCGAAGAGACCGTTCGCGCCGCTACCACTCAGGGGGCGCATGAGCACGAGTGGGAGGAGTTCGGTCGGGAATTGGATCGCATTGAGGGCAGGGCCGAGGAAGCGGGTGATAATGTCGATGCCTCCTGCCGCGCGGAACATGGCCACTGAGGCAATGATGGCGACCAGGTAGGGAATGATGCGGATGGAAACTTGGAAGCCCTCTTTGGCACCTTCCACGAATTCCTCATACACCTTCACGCGGCTGAGTGCGCCGTAGAGCGGGAAGAAGGCCATAAGGAAGGGAATCGCGAGATAGGAGACGGCTTCCACAAGGCTCACCAAAGTGCTTCGCGATGCGCTTTGAGCCTGCATGAATTGCCAGCCAAAAATCAGGAAGCACGCGGCGAATGCCAGCAGGATGAGCGTTCCCCACCACTTTGGCTTTTCGAAAGAGTCCACAGGCTCGGTGGCCTCTTGCTCCGTTGGCGCATTCGAATTTTCCACCTTGGGCAGCGCATACATCGGCAAGCGCTCGAAGGTTTTCACCGCGAGAACTCCTGCAATGGTCGAGCAACAAGTCGCAAAGAACGCGGTTCCAATAATGACCGTCGGATTTTTTGATCCCGCAGCGGCAAGAATGGCGACCGTGGTCGCCGGGATGAGCTGAATCGAACTCGTGTTGATCGCTAAAAATGTGCACATGGCATTCGTGGCCGTGCCGGGCCTGGGATTCAGCTTTTCAAGGTCCTGCATGGCGCGAAGGCCGAGCGGGGTCGCCGCATTGCTCAGGCCGAGCATGTTCGCGGCCATGTTCATGACCATCGATCCCATCGCCGGATGGTTTGCGGGCACATCCGGGAAAAGCCAGCGAAGAAGCGGTCGGAGCGCGCGGGCCAGAAGATTTACGAGCCCCGACTTCTCCGCGATTTTCATGAGCCCAAGCCAAAGCGCCATGACGCCTGCCAGCGGCAGCGCAATGGTCATCACAGCCGTTTTACACTCTTCGAATGCAGCTCCCGTCACCTCCTGCAACTTCCCCTCGAAGCCGCCGAGCATCACCGCCAGTAAAACCAGTCCCAGCCAGATGTAATTCAGCATGCGGACAAGGTTGCCTTAAACAAACGCCATCCGAAAAGGGCTAAATTCCCCGCACGAACTGTTCTTCTTCCCCGGTCAGCGAACCAAAAATTTGGACGATCGTCCAAATTTTTGGTCCGTTTTCGCACTGCACTGGATCGCTTTTTGGGTGGAAAATTTTTCAAACCCAGCCAAGCCAGCCGATGAGAGCGGCACCGCCGACGATGAGGATGGGGTTGGTTTTTGTCGTGGTGCAGAGGAGTGTGCAGGCGCCGGTGAGAAGCCAGGCGCGCCAGTCGTGATCGGCGGATTTGCTCACCACCCAACCGCTGGCGAGGACGAGTCCGACAGTGAGGGGTGCGAAGCCTCTTTCGATGGCAGAGCGGAGGGGGGAATCCGCCGAGCGGCTCCAGAGGCGGCTCACAAGATACACGAGGATGCCTGCCGGCAGGATCATGGCCACGGTTGCCAGGACGGCTCCGGTTATGCCTGCCGCTTTGTATCCGATGAGTGTGACGAGCAGAATGCTGGGGCCGGGGGCGGCTTGCGAGATCGCGAAGAGGTCGGCGAATTGTTTTCCGTTCATCCAGGAATAGCTTTCCACCGCCTTGCGGTGCATTTCCGGGATGACAGTATTGCCGCCGCCGATGGAAAGAAGCGACAGCGAGCTGAAGAGGATCAGCACATGGATGAGGTTGAGGCCGTCGTCTTTCATTTCGTCTTGGGCCAGGCCCAGAGCAGAGCGAGCGGTGCGGTGAGTGCGAGGACGCCGAAGAGTGGCCAGCGCAGGATGCCGTTCAGGAAAAATGTGGCAGCGAAAAGAATCCAGGGAACGGCGCCGAGGAGGCATTTGCGTCCCGTTTTGAAAGCCATCGAGAGGGTGAGTGCGATCGCTCCGGCTGCCGCGCCTTTCAGTGCGTCTTGGAGGGCCGACACATGGCTGTATCGGAAATAGGCGGCTCCGAGCAGGAGGATGAGAACTGCCGGTAAAAATGTGAGACCAAAGACAGCGGCGATGGCGCCTGGCAGACCGAGGAATTTCGCTCCGACGAAAATAGCCACATTCACCTGGTTCGCCCCGGGGAGGATGCGGCACATCGTGAGAATGCTCAAAAACTCCTCTTCGCTCATCCATTTCTTCTCCACGACCACAACCTCGCGCGACCACGCCGAGAGACCGCCGCCGAAGGAGGCCAGCGAGATGTGGTTGAAAGTGAGCGCCAACTCCGCAAGCGAGGGGCGCGCCTTTGCAGCGTCACTCATGATGCAACTCGGGATCGTGCGGGAAGTCGTTCTCGTGGTGCTGGGCGGGGTCCAGCGGATCCGGCGCGTCGTAGTGGTGCGACTCCTCCCAGTCGTGGTGGAAGGTTTCCATCAGTTTGGAAACGACCTCTCGCTGGGTGAGGGTGATCCCCAGTTCGCGCCGGAGATCGAAGGCGGAGCGGTCGAGGTTCATCGAACCCAGGAAGGCGCGCTTTTCGTCCGCCACGAGGAGCTTCGCGTGGACGCGGAGTTTTTTTTGCTTGTGAATCTTTGCTCCTGCACGGTGCATCATGCGCAGCGAGGCAAATGTGTCGAGGATGTCGCATTCGCTGATGCCGTGGCGTCCCCCGCACAGCACACGCACCTTCACTCCGCGCGAGGCGGCTTCGACGATGCGGTCTAGCACGGCGGCATCGACGAACTTCGGGTGCTGCACGAGCAGGGATTCCTCAGCGGCATCTATAAACCTTGCGACGGCAAGCCGGGAGCCACTGTTGCTCCAGACAAGGCCGGTATCCGCTGAAGGCGTCCAGGCGGTCCTGTTCCAATCGGCATCGAAACATTCCGTGATCTGCTCTGCTTGGGCGGTGTTTTCGAAAACGAGACCGTAGTCCCTGGTGCGGGTGAAATACTTTTCGCAAAGGTTGTAGGTGGCAACCATGGCCCGCGATCCATCGGCGACCATGGACTTTTCGTGCGTGACATAGAAATCCGGATTCGACCAGTGCACAGGCACACCTGCTTTTTCCAAGGCGGCGAAGGTTTCATCATTCGCCCGGTCACCACCCGAGCGCTTGGCGTTCAACATCACGCGCACGGCAACGCCGGCTGCATGCGAATCCAGCAACGCTTGCAGGATTTTGGGATGCGTGAAGGTGAATTGTTTGAGAATGAGGCTCGTTCGCGCCGAGCGGATGAATTCGATGACGGGTGTGGCTCCCTCGTCGGGTTGAACGATCAGTTTCATTTTTGAACTCCTGCTAAACTAAGTCTGTAGACGAATGATGGATGTTTCCCTTGGCCTCTTGAAGCAAAAGTTGTGGTCTCCGCAGCATGCGGTGGATTGTTTCTGGAATCCGCGATGTCGCCCTGCCAAGCTTAGGCCATGAGCAAAAAATCCTTCAAAGAAAAACCCGCCAAGTCCCTCCGTCTCCTCGGTAGCGCATCCGCACTACCCCAAGAGCCATCGGTGGAAATTTTGGAAACCTTTCCGAACAGCCATCCCAGCCGTGGTTATGTGGTGCGGGTGGACACGGAGGATTTTTCGTCAGTGTGTCCCGTGACCGGGCAGCCGGATTACGCAGAGATCGTCATAGAGTATGTGCCCGCTGCGCGCTGCGTGGAGACAAAGTCGCTCAAGTATTATCTTGCCGCATTCCGGAACACGCCGTCCTTCAACGAGCAGATCGTGAACCGCATCCTCGATGACCTTGTTGCCGTGTGCGCGCCCGAGAGTATGACAGTCATCGGTGCCTTCGCCGCACGAGGTGGCTTGGCTTTGACTGTTACCGCGACGCATACGGCGAAGAAACGCAAGTGAACCGGGTCGTCAGAGGAATGACTTTTTCACATGGCAATCGGCTCGAGCACTTTTAGCCCAGCGAGTTTGGCCAGGGCGCATTGCCGCTCGTCGAAGGAAACAAATGTGTTTGCCTGAATTTCACAGGCGCACGCCACATGCATCACATCCAAGGTGCGGGTGCCGATTTTCATGCTGTGAAGGGAGAGTTGGCGAAAGCGCTCCATGAGTGCCGCTCGATCGAGGTGAGGGAAGATATATTGGCCGCGCTCTTTGCGGGAGCGGAAATGAGCCAGTTGACGATCAGCTTGTGCCGCTGTGATATCGCGCCAAAATACTTTCAATCGCAGAGCATTTGTCAGTTCCGCCTCCTGCAATTCCCAAACTGGGAGCGGGTCGCTCTGGGCCTCGACTTGCTCCTGCACCCACTCGGAGCCCTGCTAGCGGAGGTAGAGTTTCAAAAGCGCGCTGGTATCCAGATAGAGCATGCCTTACCAGCGGCCTCCCCGATCCCGGTCAAGCGTCTCCATTGCGGAAGCCCCCTTGTTGGGAATTGCCGTGGCCAAATGATCGTCCCAAATCACACGCTGACGCCCGCCCGCCGGAACCAACCGAACCCTGGGCTTTCCCCGGTTCAAGACTTCTATGATCTCGCCATTGGCCACCAATTGTTCAACTTGCGACCAGTGGGCTTTCATTTCACGGACGGTCATTGTCTTCATTGGGTGAAGTTCGCCTATGTTTTACAAAATGAAAAACAATAATTTCTCACCATGAAAAAGTGCTTTGATACCCCCCAAGCGCTGCAGGTGACCTACTTCTTGTAGAAGGAAATCGCCGTCACGAGATCGACGGCGCGTTGCAGAACGGTGTCGCGGAGGGGTTCGCTGTCGTCGTCGGACTCGTCGGTGCTTGAGATTTCCGGGTTGGTGTTGGCGACCAACGCCGCTTCGTTCATGCGGGGGCGCTCGTTATCGAAGACGAACTGGCTCACGCCTTTTTCCTTGGTGAGTTCGAAGATTTTTTTCTGTGTTTCGGCGGGAAGGCTTATTTCGATGTCGGGCTTTAGTCCGTTCGGGAAAACCGGACCTGAGCCGGGAAGCGAGACGCGGGAGACGGCTAGGCGGAGCGTTTTGCCTCCGCCGATGGGAAATTCGGAAAACTCCACCGCGCCGCCTGCGGTCTTGGCTCCCACAATCATGCCGCTTGAATTTGCGCGCAGCGTGGCAGCAAGTGCCTCGGCTGCTCCTGAGGTGTCGGCATCGGTTAGAACCACAAGTATGCCATGGAAAACGGCATCCCGGTCTGCGGTCAGGATTCGTTCCTGTTTGGCGTTGGGTTTTTCGATGGTGAAAAGGATTTTGCCTTTGGGACAAAAGCGTCTTGCGAAATCGGCTGCGATGTCGAATTCCGTGCCTCGTGGTATGCCCCGGAGGTCGAGGATCACGGCGGGAATCGATTTGTCGGCGAAGTTGACGAGGGCGGAGTCTGTCTGCTTGAGCGCAGCGGCATCCATCGCTCCGGGCCGAATGTAACCGATGCGGCCATCGAGAATTTCGGCTAGAAAGGGAACGGGCTTTGAAGTGGCATTCCCCGCTTGATTCAAATCGGCTCCAGCACCGAGACGAAGAAGCAGGCCCTCCAAAAGTGCCCTCTGACGCGAAGCACTGTCGAGCGCTTCGGGGGACAGGTAGTTCGCTTCCAAGGCGTCGATGGCTTTTTGGATTTGTGATTCATCCAAGGAATCCACCGCTTCCCTCAAAGTAGGAGTTGGCGTTGGGGAGGGCTTGTCAGGGGTGGGCACATCCTCTGCCAGAGCGGTTGCCGTGAGGCAGGCGGACAGAACGAGGGGGAAGAATTTCATGAGTGGGTCGGTGTGGCGCCAATATCGTTCCGGCGCTGCACACCTGCGAACGAAATTTGATCAGCCGCTCTGTATGCCAGGCTGCGCGCGGCTTCCAGGGTTTCCGCCTTGGCGGTGACGCCCAGCACACGGCCACCGTTGGTTGCGATTTCGCCATTCACGGCCTTCGTTCCGGCATGGAAAACCTCCACTTCATCGAGGCTGGCGGCATCGGCGAGGCCGCTAATGGCTTTGCCTTTTTCGTAGGAGCCCGGATACCCGCCCGAGGCGAGTACCACGCAGACGGCGGCTTTTTTATCCCACGCGGGAGTTGCCGCTCCGAGCGCGCCTGCGGCGGTGGATTCCAGGAGTGGCAGGAGATCGGACTCCAAGCGCCGCACGAGAACTTGCGTCTCGGGGTCGCCCCAGCGGCAGTTGAATTCCAGAACCTTCGGGCCTGAGGCGGTGAGCATGAGGCCGGGGAAGAGCATGCCACGGAAGTCGAGGTTGTCTTTTTGGATGCCAGCAATGAAGCGGTCGAGAATTTCGGTGCGAATCCGGGCGCGCAGGGCGTCATCCACCGATCCGCTTGGGCTGATGGTGCCCATGCCGCCGGTATTCGGCCCCTGGTCGCCGTCGTGGGCTTTTTTGTGGTCGCGGCAATCGGGGAAAAGAAGATAGGTGGAACCGTCCACGAGGGCGTGGATCGAGCATTCGACGCCTTCAAGGAATTCCTCGATGACGACGCGGCTTCCGGCCTCGCCAAAAGCGAGGTCTTCCATACAGAGCCGCAAGGCGGCGTCGGCCTCGGAGAAATTTGCGGCGATGATCACGCCTTTGCCGAGAGCGAGCCCATCTGCCTTCACCACGAGCGGATATTTTGCGGCGCGGCAGTATTCCCGGGCCGCCGTGCTGTCGGTGAATTCGCGGTAGTCCGCCGTAGGAATTCCGTGGCGGATCATGAAATCCTTCGCAAACGCCTTCGATGATTCGAGGCGGGCGGCCGCCGCGCGCGGGCCGAAAATTTTCAAACCCGCATCTTCAAAGGCATCGACGACTCCCGCCGCCAGCGCATCATCGGGGCCGACGACTGTGAAGTCGATGGCATTGGATTTTGCAAAGGCGACAAGGCTCGAAACATCATCGGGGGCAATGGGCACATTCTCGCCGATGGCTGCTGTGCCGGCATTGCCCGGGGCGATGAAGATTTTTTCCACGCCAGCGGATTGGCTGAGCTTCCAAGCCAAGGCGTGTTCGCGCCCCCCAGAGCCAGTGATGAGAACTCGTTTGGTCACGGATTGAAGAGCAGGGTTGTGGTTTGCTGCGGCAGCATTTCGCGGGTGAAGGCAAATTTTGGCCCCTGTGACGTGTGCACTCCGCCGGTTGTCCATCCACGCGAGCCTGTGGGAATGACCAAGCGCGGCCGGAGCTGGGCAACGAGCTGGCTGCGCGCATCGGACGAGAGCATTTCTGGATTGAAGAGCAGGACATCCACCATTCCGATCTGGGAGATTTGCTCGGCATCCAGCGGGCGGGTCGGGACTCCAGCGAAGCAGAAGCGCATGCCATCCATCGTCCAGGTGAACAAGAGGCTCATGCCGTCGGATGCCGGTATTTCTGGGTTCCTGTAACTTGGAACACCTAGAATTCGGATGCCGGTGACATTGTTGACTCCGATTCCCACACCTCCGCGCAGGACGGAAGGTTGGCTGTCGACGGCGTTGATGTTGTTGAAATCCGAGCGCTCGGAGGTGATCAAGACGACATCGCTCTTGAGCGGCGAGGGGAGCGTGCGTCCACCGGTTTTCGCGGCGTAGGGATTTGCCAGAATGGTGGTGCCGATGGACGAGGTGAAGCGGTAGCACTGGTTGCCCAGCCACTCGACTTGTGTCTCGCGCAAAGTCGATGCCTGTGTCGGCGTTTCCGGTGTTCCGCATCCGGCGAGAGCCAGTGCGGCCGCTGCCAGGAGAGCAAGACGGCGCATTCTTAGGAGTTGAGTGCGAGTTGAGTCCCGAGATCTCCGATGCGGCTGAGTGTCAGGCCTTGTAGGGCAGGAACCTCGGATGCCATCATTTTGAAGACCTCCTCGATCGTGTAAACTCCGTTCGAACCGCCTGTCGCTTGCACCAGATCGCGCAGGACTTCCCAGTCGTCGTGGGCCTGGCCTGGAGGCTGGATGGCTTGGTTGAGGCGTTGGATGCGGCCTTTGATATTGATCATGCTGCCGCGTTTCTCGGCCCAAGCGCTGGTCGGCAGAACAACGGTTGCGCGGCGTGTGGTGGCGTTGGCGAGAATGCCGGTCACCACGAGCGTTTCGAGATTTTTGAGGTGCTCTTCGGAAATGCCGCAATCCACGGCATCCTCTCCCAGCACGATGAGGCCAGTGATTTGGCCGGAGGCCACACCTGCCGCGATGGCGGGGAGTTTTCCTGTGGCCAAGCCAAGGAGCTTTGCGCCGGTGGTGTTGGGATTTCCATCATCCGAGATGAGGAATCCATCTCCCTTCTGAGGACGGGGCAACACATCGAAATTCTCGATTTTCAGGCCCACGGCGAGGCGGCGTGCGAGGAAGAGTTCCTCGTTCGTCATGCGGGCGGAGGCGATGAGGGCTGTCTTGGCCGGATCACGGCCCTTGAGCTGCTCGGCGGCCGCTGCGAGGGCTCGGGTCCAATGCGCTGGTGCCTCCTCGCCTTTCACGACCGGATCGGTGAGGCGGAGTTCGCTGCTGAGGTAGTGGAAATTCAGGCGGTGGCTGTCCGGCATCCAGCAGGAATTCACAAAATCGTTGTCGCGTGGAGTGATGCGGTGAACGGTGTTCTCGCGGCTGGAGATCAGGATGTTCGAGCCGAGGCCGCAATTCACATCGATGCTCTTGGTTTCCTTCAAAAACCAGACACGCATCTTGAAGCGGAAGTCCTTGCTGGTGAGAGCGCCCACGGGGCAGATATCCACCGTGTTCAGCGAGTAGTTGTTGTCGAGTTTCTTGCCGGGATAGACCGAGAGTGTCGTGTAGCTACCGCGATTCAGGAAGCCGAGCACATCGTCGTGGGCGATTTCCTTCATGAACCGGATGCAGCGTGAGCACATGATGCAGCGCTCGTCGTCGAGCACGATGCGCTCGCCGAGGTCCACGCGCTTGGGCTTTTTCACCTTGTCTTCAATGAAACGGGACTCTCCCTTGCCGAACTCGACGGAAAATTCCTGCAACCGGCACTCGCCCGCTTGATCGCAAATCGGACAGTCGAGCGGGTGGTTGATGAGCAAAAATTCCATCACGCCCTTGCGGCATTCTTCGACGAGCGGCGAGGAGGTGCGAACACCCATTCCCTCGGCGACTTCCATCGCGCAGCAGATCTCAGGCTTTGGTCCCCAGCCGATCTCCGGCTTCCCATTGGCATCCAGCACGGGCTGGCGGTCGGGAGTCATCTTCGGGCGGCCGGTCTCTACGAGACACATGCGGCAGTTGCCCGGCGAGCTGAGTTTGGGGTGGTAGCAGTAATGCGGAATGAATTTGCCGCTCTGCATGCAGGCCTCGATCACGCGCGTGCCTTTGGGAAATTGTTTCCACTCCCCGTCGATCTGCACATTGACCATCTTCACTGGTGTTGCCGTTTCGCTCATGTTTGAAAATCCTCTGGAAAAATCCCCGTCACGGGGCGTTTGCAAGGAAGTAACTTATCGGAGGATGCCCCGCCTGAAGCAAGCAAAAGAAGGGACATGACATCGTGTGCCGGGAATGACTTTAATCCCCCGATGGCAATGCATCTATGGACACGCTTGAGCACGCAACGGATCGAAGAGGATTGGTATGTGAGGCTTTCTCATATTGACCCCAAGCATTTGGTCATGCTCACGCAACCGGAATCCAGCGCGCTCAATATCCAAGTTGTGCGGTATCGAAGCTGACCGACTCCTCGCGGCATGGCCGGAGCGTAGCGCGGCTCGGAGCCTGGATCGTGCGGAAGCACTCCGACTTGCCCGGCCAGTTCATGCCATAGTGTTCCTTGCCGGTATCCACCACCTCGCCCAGCGTGGCTTTCAGCCGGTCAAAGTCCACCTTGCCGCCCTCGGTGATCGCTTCGGGGAAGAGCTGCCGCAATTTTTCCCGCTGCCCGGCGGCTATGTCGAGAGAGGTGAGGTCGAGTTTTTCGGTGTGTTCGTTCATGGCGTTGATTCAAGAAATGGGTTTATGACTTTGACTCCACCGTAGTCTTGGCCGTGGCTCAGGTCTTCAGAGAAAAGAATGTTGCATTTGGCGGCGGAGGCAGCACTGACGATGGCGGCATCCCAGTAGGATATTGGGTAAAGGGATTTCAGTTTGAGGGCGTTTTGCAAAACAGACACGGTGAGGGGAACAACATGAAATCGAAGCCAATGCCCGATGAGTGCACAAGCCTCGTCATGACTCAAGGGGTCTGGCCGACTTGCTCGAGTAGCTTGAACATAAAACTCCTGCAAGACTTGGACAGAAAGGGAAAGGTGGTCATGGCGAAGGATGGAGCGGGCGATAGAGCGTTTTTTTTCCTCCTCAGGGGCGGCCGTGACAGCGTAGAGAAGGATATTGGTATCGAGAAAAGTCATGGGCGTTGATAAAGATCTTCGCGAGAGAGGTTATCGGCCACTTTGAATCGGGGATGTCGCTGGGCGATGCTATCGAGCAAATCCTCTTGTTCTTTCTTGAAATCGCGCAACGCGGTTATCTCCTCGGTGAGCGAACAGAGGTATTTTTTGACAAGAGCCGATATGGAGGCATCCCGCTGGGCGGCAAACACTCGGGCTCTTCGGTATGTTTCGTCGTCGAGTGCGATAGTTAGGTTTTTCACAATTTCACAGTATCACATATTTACAGTATCACAAACTCATTTTTAGGCGTGGCATATGCCAACCAGTTGGAGATTGCAAGACATAGCTGTCATTTATTTTCAGCAACCCGCGGGCGGAGCACGGCTGGAGGGGAACTAACCACAGAGGACACAGAGAGCACGGAGAAAAAACCAGGGTTTTGCATAATGCTTTTTATGAAGATGATAGAACCTGTTAGTTAGGAGCTCATTCCAATCTCCAGCGAATGGTAAAAAGCTCGTTTTCGCTCACCTGTTGTTGTAGGCGTTTTTCCACTTCATCCATGAGCGCATCTTTCTTGGCCTCGATCTGGCGGGCTGCAAGCTCGTAATCTTTCCAGGCTTCATCCCGCTTCGCGTCCAACTGTTTGCGCTCGCGCTCCAGTTTCAGCTTTTCCGGCAGGTTCGCCGCCGTCCTCGCCGCGCGCTTCACTTCCTTGATGCGATCCTCGAGCTCTTTAAGTTCTAGCTTCAAGGTGGCGCGCTGGTCTTCGCCCCAGCGGTCGAGCTTATCGAGTTCCGCCTCGAAGTATGTGCCGTTTTTCGCGCTCAGATTTTCAAGGATATCGCCGCGATGCTTCGCTAGCCCACCTTCCAGAGAACCTCGCGCAATCTTTGCGGCGTCGGTGGAAGTCTCTGCGGATTCTCCTGCCAGTGTAAAGAGCCGCTGGCATTGTTCCGGCAAGAGTGGCGTTTCATCATCTTTGCAGCCGACTAAGAGGACATGGTCTTGGGTTTCAAACGCCGTGACGGTGATGGAGTAGGCCGTGAGCCATCCCCTCTCGCCGCGTAGTGAATCCAACGCCGCGATGTTGCGGCCTGTGCCGGAGTAATCGAAGCGGATCTCCGCAGGAGGTAGCTCTAGCTCCCGGCATTGCGCGATGATGCGCTGCGCCAGCGGATGCCCCGCGCGGTAGAGGTTCACATCCTCCACATGCTTCCCGACTCGATACGGGCCGAGATGAATGTTTTCGCCAGGGAACGGATTCGAGATAAGGCGGAAGGATTTTTGATCATCGGAGAACTCCGCGCAGTCGCGCAGGCAGTAGCGCGTGAGCGCCCACAGCCATTGCTCGTAACGCCCGAGGGCTTCCGTGCTCTCGCGCAACTGCACGCGAAGTTTCTCCTGAACTTCTTCATCGAAATTTTCGAGCAGCTTGCGGCGCGTCTCCTGCATGCGCTCGTCGATCTGCTCCTCCATGTCGCTTTGGAGCTTTTTGAAGGCTTCCGCAATTTCCTCCGCGCTTCGACACCTCTGGTAGATGGCCGCGATGCGCGTCTCAAAATCCACGCCGGACTCGATGCTCCCCAGCACTTCGTCGCTGGCTCCGAATACGCCGCTGAAAAGCTGGAACCTGTCTTTCAGGAGTTCATACACACGCTTATCTGCAGCGTTGTTTTTGTTAAGGAAGTTCACCACCACCACTTCATTCTTTTGGCCGTAGCGGTGGCAGCGCCCGATTCGCTGCTCGATGCGCTGTGGGTTCCAAGGCAGGTCGTAGTTCACCACGAGTGAGCAAAATTGCAGGTTGATGCCTTCCGCCGCCGCTTCCGTGGCCACCATGATCGTGGCTTCCTCGCGGAAGTAATCCACCAGCGCGGCGCGCATATCCGCCGTGGGCGAGCCCGTCACGCGATCCGTTCTTTGATGCTGCTGTATCCAGGCTTTGTAAATCTCGCGCGAGCGAGGGTCTTTATTGTTGCCGTTGAACAGAACGATTTTTCCCTTGTAGGGCGAGGCCTCGAGGACTTGCAGGAGGTATTTCTGCGTGCGTGTGGACTCGGTGAAGATGATGGCTTTTTTTTGCGCCGAGTTCCTGCGCCTTGGCAAAGCCGCTGCGAAGTGCGGCGAGGAGGGCCTCTCCTTTGGAATTGCGAACGATGGAGTCCGCCAGCGTCTGAAATTCGGCTAACGATTGTCGCTCCTCCTCGAGTTCATCGATGGTTTCAAAATCCGGTGAAATTTCTGAAGGCTGAAGTTCCGGTGCTTTCTGGTTCTTCGCAGTGATCTCCAATCGCGTGGCCAATGCGCCAAGGGTTCCCGAGATGGCATAAGTCGAGGAGGCCAAAAGCTTCCGTAAAATTAAAGTCATCAGCTTGCGCTGCGACGAAGGCAGCGCATAGAGATTTGGCCGCTGAAGATACTCCGAAACCAGGTCGTAAAGTTTCTGCTCTTCTGCTGTCGGAACAAATTCCTGCGTGATGGGGATACGATTCGTGTATTGGATGTATTCGAGAACCTGTCGTCGAAGCGTGCGCTGGCACACGGCTTTCAAGCGATCCCTTAGCGATTCGTGGTCCACATTGGTGCGGAGAGTGCTTTCGAGGTGCTCTAAACGGTGAGGGAGGTTCTTCAGTGCCTCATGGTCGGCTTTGCTTCGATTGGAGCAGAACTGCGACTTAAAACTTTTCAAATCACCGAAAACTTGCTCTGAGAGAGCAGAATGCCGGCCTCGATGGTTTTGCCCAAGCCAACCTCGTCCGCCAGAATGGCACCTTTCGAGAGCGGTGAGCGAAAAGCAAACAATGCCGCATCGATCTGGTGTGGATTCAATCAACCTGGGCATCTGCCAGTGACGCTGCAAGCTTCTCCACGCTATCCGAAGGGCAGCGTTTCGTTAGCTCATGAGCAAAATACTTGGCGTGATAAGAAGAAATGGACACTGATTGGAAAAGCTAAACAATCACTACTGGAGTCCACGGCGGCAGTCGAGCCAGTCGTCATTCCACAAGTGCAAAAAATAAAGAACCACTGCGGAAAATGGCAATTTCCCGGCGATTCGGCATAACTGCCCTCATGGCAATGCATCGATGGACACGCTTGAGCACGCAACGGCTGGAAGAGGATTGTGTATGCGAGGCTTTCTCATATTGACCCCGAGCATTTGGTCATGCTCACGCAACCGGAATCCAGCGCGCTCAAGATCCAGGTTTTCGGCGACAAGAAGACCGTCGAGCAGTTGGTTTGCAACTTTGGAGAAAAAATGACGCACCTATCGTCCGAGGTCTGGACTAGCGGAAAGGCCTCCTCGTGCGCCAAGCCTCCAAAGTCAGCACCCCCTAAAAATGCGGCCTCGGCACCCCGTGCCTCATCAAGCGCGGCAAATGGTGCGTGGGGATTTGCCCGGCGTCTATGCAATTTTTTTTCCCAAGGCATGAGGTTTTGGTAGAATCATGTCGATGCCCAAGCCTTCCACTGTTTCGAGTCCTGCCGAGTTGTTGGCATATTGTTTCGAGGCTTGGCCGGATCTGAAGAAGAAACAGATTCGCACTTGGTTGAAATTTCAGGCGATCACGGTGAACGGGCGTCCGATTTCGCAGTTCAATCACCCGCTCGAGCCGGGGGATGTCGTTGCGGTGCGGAATGATCGCTATGCCGCGCCGCGTTCTCTGGTCGGCTCGGGCATTCGTGTCTTTTTTGAGGATGCGGACATCATCGTCATCGACAAGCCGCCGAGCCTCCTCAGCATTGCCAGCGAGGCGGAACAGGAGCGCACGGCCTACCATCAGCTCACGGACCATGTGCGCAGCGGTAACCCGATGGCCCGTGCGAGAGTCTGGATCGTGCATCGTCTGGACAAGGAGACCTCGGGCCTCATGGTTTTTGCCAAGACTCCCGAGTCGAAGGAAATCCTGCAATCCCGCTGGGACGATGCGGAGAAACGCTACGAAGCCGTTGTGGAAGGACGCCTGCGCGAGAGTTCGGGCATTTTTGAGTCCGATCTGGATGAAACCAATCCCTACAAGGTTTTCAGTGTCGCTCGGAGCGAAAACACCCGCCACGCGGTGACCCATTTCCGTGTGTTGGCATCGATTCCGAACCGCTCGCTGGTCGAGCTGACTTTAGAAACCGGCCGCCGACACCAAATCCGCGTGCAACTCGCTGAAGCCGGATGTCCGATCATCGGGGACAAAAAATACGGGGCGAAGAGCAATCCCGCGAAGCGTCTGGGCCTGCACTCCAGCGCGCTGCGGTTTCCGCATCCTGTGAGCGGCAAGGACATGGTATTCACCTGCCCGCTGCCCAAGGAACTTGCGCGCTTGGTTTAACCCGAATTCAGCAGAATTAACCACAGAGGACACAGAGAGCACAGAGGATGAGTTGTTCACACTTCTATAAGCATCTAATGTTTTATGGGGCCTCTAACACCCCCTAAGGCATTCCTGTGATTCATTTCAATCCTGTCATCCTGTTTAAAAATTCGTTTCAGGGTTCTCAGATTTAAAAAAGCCACCCTGCCATGAGAGGCGGGGTGGCTTTTTGTTTCGGAATGGCCCAGGGCTTACCTGCGAGGAGGGGGAGTTGGCTTGGGTTTGTAGTTCAGCGTGTAGGTTTGCTTCTGGACATTGGCTGTCGTCGTTCCTGTGGCTGAGTCGTAGATCGAGCGGCTCAGGTAGATTTTGGCTGTGCCGGTTCCCTTGGGATCGAAGTAGGGATCGCCGGCCGGGACTGCGATATCGAAGGCCACATCGCCGCTGGTGGTCAGGTCAAGATCGTGGTCGATGAACTGGCCCCAGCCGTAGATCCAATCCGAGAGGTTGCGGGCGTTGGGCAGCGTCGTGGTGTGGTCGCAGAGCATGTTGCTGATGAGGCGGGCACTCGGACGCGTGGATCCGGCAGGCGTCGAGAGTCCATCGCTGTAGGCGGCCGAGGCGAAGCGCATGAGGTCGGCTCCGGCAACGCCCCAAGTCGTGTGGCCTGGGTTGTTGAGTTTTCCATCCAGCGCAGGAACAGGGTCCTTTGCGGGAGCGGGTTTGAGGAGAGCGGCGGGGAGGGAGCCGGTTTTAGCAACCAAGCCAGCGAGCGTCGTGTCTTCGTAGAAAAACACATTGTCCTGAATTTTTGTGAGGGATGTGTTGCGGCGGATGATGTCCGATAGCCGAGTGGCTTCGAGTGCGGCAAGCTGCGGGCCGTAGAAGACCCTCGCATACCAGAACCGGTCGCCATCACGGAGACGCTCGAATTGATCGACCAGAATCCGTTGGAATGTCGCGCCCACGCTTGAGCCGGGCAGATGGTTCTCCAAAAGGCCTCCGACCCAGAGGTCGATATTGTCCACGCTGCCGTAGAGCGAGAGCAGCTTGGCTTGCAGGGCTGGATCGCTGGTGATCTCGGCGAAGGACTTCACTTTCGGAAGACCGTAGGCGGCGCGGGTGGTGTTGTAGTCGGAGAGTCCATGGTCGCGGCCGCGTTGGATATTCAGCGAGGCGAGGTCGAATCCGCCCGCTCCGGGAGGGCCGAAGAGGAAGTTGCGCAGACCACCGACGAGTTGCGTGTCGACTTCCTGAGCTTTGTCCGTGGCGAGGTATTTCAGCAGGGGATCGGGGCCGACGGCTTTGAGCACAGATGGGTTGAAGAACGCCTCCGCCAGCTCAAGGGCCTCCTCGATTTCGTTGCCCTCGTTGTCCAGGAGCTCCACGTCGTCATTGATGAGCGTGTGGCCGATGCGGTAGGCCGCCGTGGAGAACTCGGTCGCGATGCCAGGATTCACATCGGGTTTGTAGCCATCATACGGACGCAGGGCCTTGGATCCTAGGAGCGCCGGAAGGAATTCGCGGTAGGTGATGACTTGAAGCTCTCCGACAACGATGCGCCGGGCATTTTGAAAGACCTGCTCATCCGTGAATGAGGGATTTGCCGCAGCGATGACAGCGGCGATTTGATTATGCTCACGAAGGAAGAGGGTGTGGATGGCGCTCAGCTCGACATTTTCATTTGCCCGCACATCGCCGCTGAGGAACATCTGGTTATCTGGAAAAATGTGGGCGTCGTTGGCATTGGCGAGACCCGCAGTGTTCAGTGGCATGAGGTTGCCTTCGCTGGTCTTTAGTTTTCCTCCAGTGAAAGTCCTCAGAGCCGCTGCCCGCGTGGCATCAGATCCATAGATGACCGAGCCATCGAGGTAGGCGGAAATCTGGTTCGCGTGCTGGCGGGGATTCGGCGTGCTCACTTCAAGGGTGAACTTGTTCGCGCCGGGAACCAGCGTCACTGGCAGGCTGAAGCGGCCTTCTTTATCAAGCGTGACTTTTTTGCCATTCAGCACAAAGGAAACCAGAGGGGCGGCGTAGACATCTGGCGTCACTTTTCCACGCAGGACGACATTCGCTGTATCCACCGTGCTGTTTCCTGCCGGTTGGACATCCGCTACAGCATCCACTGCCGAGGGCCTTGGCGCTGGAGCGCTCGGACTCAGGCGGGGACCGGGAGCCTGTCCCTGGGGATTTCGAATCTCGCGCTCCGCAATCCAGCCATCCGCGCCAGTGTTGAAATTCACCTGCCACCACCACGAGTCTCCAGCACGGACGGGACCTGCTGTGACGGCGCCCGAGGATTGAGTCGGCTGGTTGCCGACAACTTCACCAGCGGCGGGGGGATTGTTCCAAACGGGTGAGGGCTTCACCGTTTGCACGCGATCGCCGATCCGAAGTGGGGCGGCTATTGTTTGAGCTGCAAGCTGCGCGAAAGGCGCGGCGGCGAGCATGAAGGCAGAGACGCTGCCAAGAAGAGTTGTCTTGTTCATTTTTATCGAGGGGTTGATTTTTTGAGCATCCCGAACATTTGAGCTCGGTCTTGCTTTCTCCTCTTCGTCGCCTGCCGAATGCGGTTATATGACAAAAAAATCAGGTCCTGAATTATTTTTGAAATGCCACTGTCATATAAACAGCGTTGAGACGCGACCAATGCCATGAACGATGAACTGCAAGAGAAGCAGGCCACCCATGTCAATGAGGCATGGCTGCGCGATGCCCTCGAGCAGCACCATGCCATGAGTTACGGATGGGCCTTGAGTTGCTGTTCCTCGAACCCCACCGATGCCGAGGATATCTTACAGACTGTTTACCAGAAAATCCTGGAAGGCCGGGCGCGCTATGACGGGCGTGCGGCCTTTAAGACCTGGCTTTTTGCGGTTATCCGCAACACGGCAGCCAGCGAGAGACGCCGCAACTGGATCCGGTTTCTCCGGCTGGGCAGCTATCAAAAAGAGCACGAGAAGGATTGCCAACCTGCTGACAATGGCGAGGGGCTTCAAGGCGCGGAATGCATCGAACTCTTCCGCGCCATGCTCGCCAAACTTCCGCGCCGTCAGCAGGAAGTCCTTCACCTCGTTTTCTACCAAGACCTCACCGTCGAGGTTGCAGCCAAGGCAATGGGCGTCTCCCTCGGCTCGGCCCGCACACACTACGACCGCGCCAAGAAGCAGCTCGGCCAACTTCTCAAACTAACCGGACAATTCCATGACTGACCACACACTCAAAAAACTCTTCGACGAAGCCAGGCGGCAGGACGCGAGTAACACGCCGGGCTTTCAGTGCGTGCTCCGCAAGCAGGAGGCATCACTCAAAGACTCTGCCGCATTCGGATGGATGCCCTTTGCCTTGGCAGCCGCTCTTCTTTTGGCCGCGGCATTGATTGCCTTTTCCGTCCTCCCAAAAAACGAAACACACACCGCAGCGGAGATCGAGCAGTGGGCAGCGATCTCGGACTGGACTGCTTCATCGGATACCATACTTGCCGAAAATACTCCCTGCATAGGCGTCTCGCTTTCGACATCCAGCGATCTGCTCTTTGAATCCGCGCCGATTTCCTCTGGCCCCAGTAAAAATCAAAACCTATGAAACACAAAATCCTCTTACTCTTCCTCGCCTGCATCGGCATCGCAAACGCCCAGCAACCCCCGCCTCCACCCGACGGGTCGATGGGGCCAGATCCCAGGCCCCCCGGTGGCGACAAAATAGGGCGCGCTTTTTACCCGCCGGAGCTTGTCATGCGGAATCAGAAGGCCATCAACCTCACGCCCGATCAACAAAGCACGATCCGCGAGGAAATGCGGAAAGCCATGCCACGTTTCACCGAGTTGCAATGGCAGTTGAGTGCTGAGGAGGAGACCCTCGGGTCGCTGGTTCGTGCGGATGCCCCTGACGAAAAAAAAATGATCGCCCAGTTCGACAAGTTGATGCTCGTGGAATCTGAGCTGAAGCGTGTTCGATTCGCTCTCCTTGTGCGACTGAGGGCGATCCTTACGCCAGAGCAGCAAAAGAAGCTCGAGGAGGTCAAAAAACATGACCGCCCCGGCGATTCCGGCCAACGCCCGCCGCCGCGTGGCGAAGTGCCTTGAGCGAAATTTTACTTTCTCGGAGACCGCCACCGCTCATGCGTTCTTCGAAGTGCAGTCTCGCCAAACGAATCAACTGGGGCGTCCCGCCCTCGTCAGGGATTTACTCTTCCTTTTTCATCATCGAGCATTTGCCTTTTCCCATGTAGTCTTTCATTTGGACGACCATTTTCTCCATTTCGGAGTGTTGGGCTGTTTGTTGTTGGATCATGAGGAGGAGTGTTGCCTCGATGACTTGGCTTCTTTGGTCATCGGACGCGGATTTCATTTTCTCGGCTTGGGTGGCCAGTTCGGCGTCCTGTGTTTTGAGGAGTTTTAAAAAATCCTCATGCATTTCGACCATGTCCGCGCACCACTTTGGCATTTCAGTTGTTGGTGCGTGCTCGGAGGCCTGGGTTATTTGGGATGTGCAGAAGAGTATGGAAAGGGCAATGCACGCTGCGGCAAGGAGCGGGAATTTTTGAAACGGCTTCATATGTTTGATGACCGCGCGTGTTGGAGCGCGATGATCAAACTTGGCCACTGGATGACTATGTCACCATGGGGTGATGGCCCTGTTTTTGGAGGTGGCGTGCGAAGCGCTTGTTCAGCGGAGGATGTTGAATCCTCAGGGGGGCTATTCTCCGTCCCAGAGGAAATGGTCGAGGCGGAGTTGTTTGATGCGGTTTTTGGCTTCGAGGGAACGGGGGCCATCGGTTGCTGCGAGGGTTTCGTAAACGCGGATGGCTTCAGGCCATTTCTGGGTGGACTCAAGGATGCGTGCAGCTGCGAATCCAGCTTTGTAAAACCAGAAGAATTCGGTGGGTGCCTGCGCGGTCGGTTTGAAGACATCGTAGTAGGTGGCAACGGCGGTGTTGAGGTCGCCGGTTTTTTCGAGGGCGGTGCCGATGCGGGTCAGGGCCTCGTTGCGCCAAGCCGGGTTGGTGGGCTGCTCGGCTGCGATTTGTTTCCAGACTTCGATGGCGGCGTGGTAGTTGGCGAGGTCCTTCTCCCCTAGGGAGTAGAGGTTTTTGCCTTTTTCGATAAGCGCGGTGGCTCGGGTGTCTGAGGGGGGATTTGATGAGAGGATTTTTTCGAGGACGAGATTTGCCTCGAGTGGTTTGCCTTGGGCGGCAATAAGCGAAGCTTGTTCCAGGCGGGCCTCGGCCGCGAGAGTGCCGTTGCCGCTGGCGACCTCTTCGAAGAGCAAAATGGCATCGTCGGGCGCGGTGGCAGACGGTATGCGGGAAACGGATTGTGCGGCTAGGAAAAGGGCGGGTTCGTCGTATTCTCTATCGGGAAATTTTCGGGCAAGGGTTTCGAGTTCGACACGGGCCGTGGCGAAGTCCCCCTGGCGGTAGAGAAGTTCGCCGAGTTTCATTCTTACGGATGCTTCAGGGTCGGTGTTCTGATAGGCGGCGAGAAAGCTGCGCGCTGCGGCGATCGCTTTTTCGGTGTTGGCGGGGTTGCCATCATCGGTGAGGAAAACCTTGAGCGCGGCTTCGCGCGCGGGTTCCGTCTGGGTGGAAACGCGCTGGAGTTCGGCATCCGCCCCCGGGTAGTCGAGCTGCTGGTATTTCCACTCGGCGAGGGCGAGGCGTGCGCGGGATGCGATGCCTGGAACGGGCGATCTTGCGAGGGCTTGGAGGGTGGACTCGGTGCGGGGATCGCCTTGGCGGGCCAGGTGGAAGGCCTCCTGCATACGGAACGCTGGAATGCGGGGACTGGACGGGAATTTTTTTTCCAGTTCCGCAAGGGCGGTATTTGGCGTAGTCCCTGCAAAAAGTTGGCAGAGGGCGGCATTGAAAAGGGCAGATTCGGTGAGATCCAAATTTGCGGCGGCGGATGTGAAAGCGGCTGAAGCGGCAGCGTGGTCCCCTTTGCGCGATAGGGCAAGCCCGCGCAGGAAATCCGTGTGGGGCGAGGAGCCTGCGGGCGGGAGGAGCGAGAGGGCCTCATCGTTCCGGTTGAAACGAATGCGGAGAGCGGCAAGTTCGAAGAGCGCTTCCTGTGCAAGAGGGTTCGATGCGGGATCGGATGCAAGGCGTTCCAGAAGGGTAAGGGCGTTGTCTGGTGACTTTTGGCGGGCTTCGAAACGGGCGAGGTAGTAGGTTGCAAGCTTTTGACGCAGGTTGGGCTCCGGATCGCTGGACCAGCGTTTGAGTTCGCTCGAGGATGGGCTTGTTGCGCTCGAGTAGATTTCATCGAGTGAAGCGAAGATCTTCTTGAGTCCCGGCACGGAGGGGTGGGCGGCGATGAATTCCTCAAGCAGGGCCTCGGCTTCGGCGTTTTTCGAGAGGCGCTGGAGGGCTGTGGCTTGGAGGGTGATAGCTGAGACGGCCATGTCTGCATTGACTGGGGTCATTGATGCCAGAAGGCTTAGAACAAGGTCGTCATTTTCCTCCTGTGCGGCGGCTTTCGCGAGGAGAATAGTTTTGCGGGAGTTCTGTGTGGTGCTTCCGGCCTTGATTTCTTCGAGGCATGAACGGGCGGAAGCGGGGTTGTTTTGAGCCAGCAGAATCTCGGCCATATCCAAAAGGGCTGAGGATTTGATGGCTGAGGGTGGCCAGGCGGAAGCAGGGGCGAGAGTAGCCAATGCCTCCTGTAGTTTGCCTAGATTTTTCAGCATGCGGGCGTTGCCGATTGTGGCCTCCTTTTGAAATTCAAAATCCGAAACGCGCGCTGCGCTGGCATATCCTTGGGAGGCCCTGAGCCAATCTGCATTGGCTGCGAGAGCCTGGGCGAGCCAGAAATCGCGGGCGGGACCGGAAGGAATGCCGGAGGATGTGATGAGGTCTGAGGCAGCCTCCGATTGGCCGGCTTCGATTAAGGCGCGGGCATAGAGAAGGTTCGCTTCGGCATCAGCCCTGGGGGATCCGATGGAGAGGATTTGCTGCTCTATTTTTACCAGTGCAACCTGAGGGAATCCGTTGTCGAGAGCGACGCGGGCTTCGTCGAGCGGCGCTGCCTGGGCGAGGGTGGGGATGAGGAGAAGCGGCCAGAGGCATTTCATGATTTGAGATATTTGGCGAGGTATCGGGCGGTTTCGCTCTTTTTAACATGGGCGACCTGCTCGGGAGTTCCTTCCGCAACGATGCGACCGCCACCGGAGCCTCCATTGGGTCCCAGGTCGATGATCCAGTCGGCGCATTTGATGACCTCGAGGTTGTGCTCGATGACGATAAGCGTATTTCGGGCGTTTCGAAGTTTCATGAGTACCTCGAGAAGCTTGTGAATGTCGGCAAAGTGCAGGCCGGTCGTTGGCTCGTCGAGGAGGTAAATCGTGCGTCCAGTGGGGCGCTTGGAGAGTTCGGCGGAAAGTTTGAGGCGCTGGGCCTCACCGCCTGAAAGCGTGGTGGCGGATTGGCCGAGGCGCAGGTAGCCGAGGCCGACATCCTGCATCGTTTCGAGCTTCGCGCAAAGCGCGGGCACATGGCGAAAAAAGCGCGCCGCGTCATCCACTGTCATTTCCAAGACATCGGCGATGTTTTTTCCCTTGTAGGTCACCTCGAGCGTCTCTCGGTTGTAGCGGCGCCCGTGGCAAATCTCGCACTCCACATAGACATCGGCGAGGAAGTGCATCTCGATCCGGATGAATCCATCGCCTTGGCAGTGTTCGCAACGGCCGCCTTTGTTGTTGAAGGAAAATCGCCCCGAGTCGTAGCCGCGCACGCGGGAGGCAGGGAGTTCGCTGAAGAGGTCGCGGATTGGACCGAGCGCGCCTGTGTAGGTTGCCGGGTTCGAGCGGGGCGTGCGGCCCACGGGGCTTTGGTCGATGACCACGACCTTGTCGAATTGCTCGATGCCGGTGATCAAGCGGTGGGCTCCAGGCTTCGCTTTCGCACGGTGGAGGTCCCGCTCGAGGGCAATGCGGAGGATGTCGTTGACGAGGGTGGATTTTCCGCTGCCGGAGACACCTGTGACGCAAGTGAGGCAACCCACGGGGAATGCGGCGTTAATATTTTTCAGGTTGTTTTCCGTGGCGCCTTGAACGCGGAGCCATCCATCGCCGATCTCGCCCTCGGCTGCGCCCGTCTTTCGCGGAGTGGTGCGCTGCTTTGGAACGGGAATGCGCACTGTGCCTTTGAGGTATTGGGCAGTGAGGGATTGTTCGCTTTGGAGGATGTCGTCGAGGGTGCCCTGGGCAACGAGTTGCCCACCTCGCGGGCCTGCGCCGGGACCGATGTCGAGGATGTGGTCGGCCGCGCGGATTGTGTCTTCGTCATGTTCCACCACGATAACGGAATTCCCGAGGTCGCGGAGGTTGCGGAGTGTTTGGATGAGGCGGTCGTTGTCGCGCTGGTGGAGACCGATACTCGGCTCGTCGAGAACATAGAGGACGCCGGAAAGCCCGGAGCCAATTTGTGTGGCAAGCCTGATGCGTTGGGCCTCGCCACCGGAAAGCGATCCGCTCTCGCGGTTGAGTTGGAGGTAGTCGAGCCCCACTTCATTGAGAAAATGCAACCGTTGCCGGACCTCGCGCAGCACATCTTTGACGATGCTGGCATCACTCTCGGAGAGCTGCAGGTCAGCCATGACATCCGCCGCCTCGCGGATTGTGAGTCCGCAGACCGCCTGAATACCAAACTCTGCGCCAGACTTTGTTGCGAGCGTGACGGCCAGAATCTCTGGGCGCAGGCGGGCTCCTTCACAGACGCGGCATACGCGCTTGCCTTGAAAAAGCCGGAGGCGTTTGCGGGAAAACTCGCTTTTGGTGGTTTCATAGAGGTGCTCGAGTTGTGCGAGAACGCCTTCAAAAGGCTTGGTCGAAGTGCGGTTCGCGCCAATGGCGATCGAGATGTTTCTTTTTGCCGAGCCGTTGACGACAAGCTCGCGGAAATTTCCCGGCAGATCGCGCCATGCCTTCTCGACCGGCGCGGGGGTGTCGGCCAGGAGTCCGTTCAGAAGCGAGGCGTAGTAGGCCTTCATGCGCTTGTTGGCTTGTTTCCACGGTCGAATTGCTCCCTGCGCGATTGTCTTCTCGGCATCAATTGCGAGGTCGGGATCAAAAAAACTCTCCGTGCCGATCCCTTGGCATGCGGGGCAGGCTCCAAGGTGGCTGTTAAAGGAAAAATGCTTCGGCGTGAGGCGCGGCATGGTGAAGCCGGTCGAGGGATTGCAAAAATCTGTGGAGAACTTTTCCTCGATCCAGTGCGATCCGCCAGGTTCGAGGCGGCTTGTGGAAAGGTGTCCAGCGCCCAGACGTAAGGAGGTCTCCACCGAGTCTGCAAGGCGCTGGCCGAGGTCCGGGCGCACGGTTAGACGATCGACGACCGCCTCGATGAAGTGGGGTTTGGTTTTATCCAGGCGAATGTTTTTCGTATCCGCCAGCTCGAGGACCTCCCCGTCCACCCGCAGGCGCACAAACCCCTCGCGGCGGGCTTTTTCAATGACATCGCGAAACTCACCGGTCTGGCCAGTGACCAGTGGCGCGAGGACGAGGAACTTCGAGCCCTCGGGCCAGCGAAGGATGGCATCCGCGATTACTTGCGGAGTCTGGCGGGCCACTCGCTGGCCGGTATGTGGATCGTGGGGAATGCCGATCGCCGCGTAGAGCAGGCGGAGATAGTCGTAGATTTCGGTGGTTGTGGCGATGGTCGAACGGGGATTGGCCGCTGATATCCGCTGCTCGATAGCGATGGCCGGAGAGAGCCCCTCGATGTAGTCCACATCAGGTTTCTGCATCTGATCCAGAAACTGCCGCGCGTAAGCCGAGAGGCTTTCGACATACTTGCGTTGCCCCTCGGCAAAGAGTGTGTCGAAGGCGAGCGAGGATTTGCCCGAGCCGCTCATACCGGTCACCACCACAAGTTGGTGGCGCGGAATTTCAACATCAAGGTTCCTCAGGTTGTGCTGGCGGGCGCCTTTGATGCGAATCACGGAATGTTTCTCTGTGGCCATGTCGCTGACTATAGGATGTAGGAATTTGCGGATGAATCCAAACGCAAATCAAATAGCCGGGGAGTTCGTGCGATTCACGAAGCGGGCTATTGACCGAAGGCCGCACGCACCACATTTACTCCGTCTAGAGAAAGCATTTTTGCAATCAATACCGATGCCGTGCCGGAGTTGAGCGTTGATGGTAAAGTCACGGTTGCTTGTCCATTGTGAAATGCGACGGAAGCATTCGGGGCGGACGCTGTGGCTGATTTCACAAAGGCACGCAGCTTGCCAAGAATGATGGCTTCCTCGAAAAGGGAAGTCATTGCGGAGCTGGCTGAAGGCTTGCGAACCCAAAGTATGTCGGTGCCCTCAATTTTGATATCGAAAGACGATCTCAACCGAGCGCCTACCTGCTGAGTGATTGACTCGGCCCTTGGAGTTAGCGCGGAATCGGACTGAGTAGATGGAACGCTTGACTTGGATATTGGAGCCACAGCCGAGCGCTCGGGAACCTTTGTCAGTGCAGCCGCTATCGGGGCTATAGCGATCTCTTTTTTGGCTGCTCTCCTTGTTTGACAGGCAGATAACAATCCAAGGCAAAGAATGATTTGAACCACCAAGAGGCCAATCCTTCTGCAACGAGGATACGCAGAGGCTAATGACCGCTGCAAACGGTAGGCTATCATGCGAATCAAAGGCGGGATGTTAGTGAGCCCGCAGGCAACCCGTGGGAATGGAGGGTCCGCCGCGCGAGGCGGCGGCGCCATTCTACGACTTGTAGCGCAAACGCTTTTTGTGGCGGTTTTCTTTCATCCGCTTGCGGCGTTTGTGTTTTGCGATTTTTGACTTTCTCTTCTTTTTAATGGAACCCATGGGATTTCGGGACTGCGTTGTAAACTAATCTTGAACTAATATACGACTTTGTTGAGTGGATACTCGATGATCCCTTCAGCGCCGAGATGTTTCAGGCTGGGAATGATCTCGCGCACAATTTTCTCTTCGATCACCGTTTCGATGGCGACCCATCCGGGTTGGGCCAAAGGCGAAACGGTAGGATTCCGTAATGCGGGCAATGCCTCAAGCAATTTTTTCAAGCCGGACTCGGGAAGGTTCATTTTCAAGCCCACAAGATCCCTTGCGGCGAGGGCGCCTTTGAGGAGAAGCGCGAGGTGGCGGATTTTTTCCTGCTTCCATTCATTCGCCCATGCGGAGCGGTTTGCAAAGAGTGCGGGATAGGATTCCATGAGCGTGTCCACGATGCGGAGTTTGTTCGCGCGGAGCGATGATCCGGTCTCGGTGATGTCCACGATGGCGTCAACGAGATCGGGCACTTTGACCTCGGTAGCACCCCAGGAAAATTCGACCTCGGCCTTCACTCCGGCTCGTTCGAAAAATCGGCGGGTTATACCAACCGCCTCGGTGGCGACGCGCTTGCCATCGAGGTCGCGTGTTGTTTTGACCGGAGAATCCTCGGGGACGACGAGCACCCAGCGGGTCGGATTCGCGGTGGCCTTGCTGTAGGGAAGTTTGACGACATCTTCGACATCCGAGCCATTTTCCTCGACCCAGTCATGCCCTGTGATGCCGCAGTCCAGATACCCATGCTCGATGTAGCGGCTGATTTCCTGCGCGCGGAGGAGGCGGATGCGAAGCTCGGGGTCATCCACCGAGGGACGGTAGGAGCGGCTGGATCCGGAAATCGCGTAGCCTGCTTTTGCGAAAAGGGCAATCGTTGGCTCCATGAGGCTGCCTGAGGGAAGACCGATCGTGAGAATTTTTTGTTCCATGAGAACTGTTGAATGTAAGTTTTGGTTTGGAGTATTGAAAAGAGTGGGCTTGCCGGATGGTCAGATCGTCTGGGAGAGGAAGCCGCCGTCTATACGGATGTCTGTGCCGGTGATGAATGAACTGGCATTCGGGCTGGCCAGAAAAATAACGGCGCCGGAGAGTTCCTCGGCCTCGCCGAATCGAGCCATGGGCGTGTGCCCCAGAATGGCTGCGGCGCGGGGAGTGGTCGAGCCGTCGGGATTGAAGAGAAGGCGGAGATTTTGTTCGGCGGGAAAGAATCCGGGAGTAATGGAATTCACGCGCACGCCAGCGGTCGCCCATTCGCGAGCGAGGAAATTGGTGAGATTCAGAACGGCGGCTTTGGCGGCGGAGTAGGCCACAACGCGGGAGAGAGGAATGTGTGCGGAGGCGCTGGCGACATTGATGATGCTCCCGCGACCTGCGTCCACCATCGCCTGGCCGATGACTTGGCATGGCAGCAAGGCGCCGCCGACGAGGTTGAGATCGAAGCTCGATGTCCAATCCTCGGCGGCAATCTGCGAGAAGGGATTTTCCGGGGTCACGGTGACGCGTGGGTCGTTTCCACCGGCGGCGTTCACAAGGATGGATGGAACGCCGAAGCGCTCTGTAGTTGCCTCGAGAAGCTCTTCAAGGCTCTCGCGGTCTGTGGCGTCGCATTCGATGAATGCAGCGCGCCCGCCGTTTTTTTGAATTTCCGCCGAGCGCTGGGCACCGCGTTCCGCATTGCGTCCAGCCACCACCACAGCGGCACCGGCGGAGGCGAGGGCGACAGCCATACTACCTCCGAGGACGCCTGTTGCGCCAATAACCACAGCGACTTCTTCGGAGAGATCAAAAAGGTTTGTTGCCATATATCGGCCACTAAAAACAAAGCCGTCTGCGCCCGCACGGTTTTTTTTGACTTGGACTCACGGTGGCAGAGGTAAAAATACCTCATCCATGTTGAAGGATACCCAAAACGAGCGCGACGAGCGACGCATGCCGATCGATCGTGTGGGAGTGAAGTCTTTGCGCTACCCGCTGCAGGTCCGCGACAAGGAGCACTCTGTTCAAAGCACGGTCGCCACCATTCAGCTCACGGTCGACCTGCCGCACCACTTCAAGGGCACCCACATGAGCCGCTTCATCGAGGTGCTCTCGGAGCATGGTCCCGTGATCCATGTGGAAAACATCCGAGACATCCTAGAGAAAATGTGTCGGCGTCTCGAGAGTGGCTGCGCGCATCTCGAAATCGAATTTCCTTTTTTCCTTGGTAAAAAAGCTCCTGTGAGCGGCGCGGTCGGCTTGATGGATTACGCCGTGCGCTTCAGCGCGACCCTCGAAAATGGGCGCATGGATTTTGTGGTCACCGCCATTGTTCCTGTCACCACTTTGTGCCCATGCTCGAAGGCGATCAGCACGGCTGGCGCGCACAACCAGCGCGGGCATGTGACGCTCTCCGTTCGCTGCAGGAAGCCGATGTGGATCGAAGATATGGTGCGCCTTGCCGAGGAGTCCGCCAGCGCCGAGTTGTTCAGCCTGCTGAAGCGTCCGGATGAAAAACATGTCACCGAGCAGGCGTATGCGAATCCGGTTTTTGTCGAGGATCTGGTGAGGAATGTCGCCGTTCGTTGCGAGGCTGATCAGAACATTTTGTGGTATCGCGTGGAGGTGGAGAACTTCGAGTCGATTCACAACCACAGCGCCTATGCGCTCATTGAGAAAAAAAGGCATCTAACGCATCCCAGCGGTCGTTCGGATTGAGTCAGAGTATCAGGCTTCGTTGATTTCTTTCGTCCAGAGTTGGGCAACGAGGAGGTGAAGCAGTCCCACTCCAGCGACTGCGCCGCTCATGTCTGCAATCCAATCCTCAAGGCTCAGCCCGGAGCGTCCCGGGATGAATTGCTGGTTGTATTCGTCGAGCGCGCCGAGAACTCCCATTACCAATGCCACGGCCAAGAGCAAACGGATGCCTCGCAGCTTGGCGAGAAGACGCAACGAGGCTGCGAGCACGGTTCCGCCACCGAGAAAAAATACGAAGTGCAGGATTTTATCCTGCTGAGGAACGATCATCTCCGGCATCTCCCCCGGCACGCTGTTTGAGACGTGATAAAGAATGGAGAGCCAGATTCCGAAAAGTGTCGTTGGCACCGCAGGACGGTTCAGGGTGAAATCGAGAATTCGAAAAAGGATGGACATGCGAATGGGTGCGGAATTTTTACCAGTTGCGGAGCGAAGTGGAGCTTTTTCGCCATCGAGTTGGTTTCCCGATTTTGAGTCCGATCGGGATTTTTTGGACAGAATTTACAGGATTCAAAAAATTGCGGCAAAGTGACTTGTTGGGAAATTGCTTTGCTTAGCGGGCCGGATTTTCGCGCTTGGCGGAGACTTGGCACGGGTTTTGCTTTTTATGTTTTCATAAAGGACAGCCCGGCCGTAGGGAGGGTAAGCTTACAAACTTGGGGGAGGGAGTAAGCTTGGGACGGCCGGGTTGTTTTTTTATCTCATTGCTTTCTCCAACTCACTCATCGAGGCATCCAGTATTCCGCCTGGCTCTGGGGCAAGTTTCCGTCGAACAAGGTCGATACTCCGGCGGGCCTCGCCTTTGTCACCTTTTTCAACAAGCACGCGGATGTATGGTTCGGCGACATCGTAGTAGAAATTCCCGCCACCGGTTTGGCTCAGGGAGTGGACTTGTCTGCGAAAGAGTTTTTCCGCCTCGGCCATGTTTCCCGCTTCCAGCATGGCCGTGAGCTGGTTGGCGGCCATATTGACGCTCAGGTCGGAGCGTCTTCTTTTGTTTTGGGAAAGGATTTGCTGCTCAATTTTTTTCACCGAGTCGAGGTCGCCCTGTTCCTGATAAATCGAAATGAGGGCTTGTTGGTGGAGGACTTTCAAATCCGCCTGGTTTGCGAACTGCATTTTCGCCCGTTCATGGAAAAGGATGCGTTCCTTTGCGGGTGCTCCACGGCGTTGCAGGAAGGCGGCGCCTGCCGACCAAGCGTCGGCATTCTGTGGACAAAGTTGAATCGCTTTTTCATAGGCCCGGCCCGCCCTGGGATTATCGCCCGACTTTTCCAGGATTTCCGCCACAGCCAGCGTATTCATGGAGGCGGCGAACTCGGGTTTGTCGCGAAAGCGCGCGGCGAGGAGTTCCAGTTCATGGTCGCTTATGGGTTGCCAAGTTTGGGGATCCAGCGCCTCGCCGGTGGCGTAATTGTGCTGGGAATAGCGTCCGCAGTCGATTTCCCACTGGTCGTCGCTGCGCATGTATCCGAACCAGGCGTGTCCTCCATCGCTTCCCTGGCCGGTGAAAAACAATGTGGGCAACCCGAGCGCTTTGCCGGCCATCGAGGCGTAGTAGGCCTGGTCAACGCAGATTCCGCCCTCCTTTCGGATCGCGCTGAGCGTGTAGGGGCCACCGGTCCAATCATATTGCTGCGCTTTCAGCCTTTCATGGCTGTAATTGATCTGGGAATACGCCTTTTCAAACGTCGAGCGCGTCAGGCGCACATTTTTTCTGGCCCAGACGAGTTCGTCGTCCGTGATGAAAGCATCCACCACAAATTTGAGTTGTGACGGGGAAAGTTTGCGGGGGTCGAGAAGCAGTTGCCGCGCCTCGTTTGCCGCAACCCAGCGCGAAAATTGTTGGTCAACCGGGAGAATGTTGATGGGAACGAGGCCTGCTGCCACCTGATGGTGGGGCCATCCTTGAGGAACTGGGACATCGTTCACCACGGCGATGGCGATCGCCAGGCTAGCGTATTCCCTGAATTTTTGCGGATGCGCCGCCCGGATCGAGCCCAGGTTGTTCAGCACTTGAGGCACCGAGTCCTGTTCCGAGAGTGTCGAAAAAAACATTCGGGAAACCACGGGGTCGCTCAAGAGTTCCTTGGCCAGGCCGCTCTCGATATGTTTGGCGGCTTCCTCTTCGCTCAATGCCGCAAAAATTTTACACCAGCGCCAGAGGTCCAGCCAGGCTGTGAAATGCGAGGTTTCGGAGTTCAGTGACAATCCGATGCTCGAAGGTTTGTAATTCTGGGCAAACTTGGACTCCAAGCGCTCAACCGATTTCGCGAAGCCTTCTTGAAAAATGGATTCCATTTCTTGCTTGGCCGGAGGTTTTTGAAAATCTCCCGCGCTCGCAAATATCGGCCAGACAAGGAGGGTTTGGATTGCGAAGCAGAGGAGAGCGTTTTTGAGCATAACCCACTTTATATGACACCTGCGGGAGGCTCTTCAATTTTGCATTTGCCGAGAAGGCGCGTTTTCAGATGCCGCAGGTTTGGGCTTTTAATGCCCCCTCAATAAAAACCATCCCGCGACGCCGCCGAGTAGCATGAGCAAGGCGGGGTTGATGCGCTTGGCGAAGAGAATGCCGGTCACGGCAAGGGCGGTTATACAGGTGATCGTATTGAAGTGTGTGCTGTGGTTCGGGTTGATGCAGGCCGTTTTTCCGACTGCGTGGACGCCTGCAAGCATGAGTCCAATGGTGATTGGCGCCATACCTCGTTGCACGGAAGCGCGCCAAGGATTGTCCTTGAAATGATCCCAAATGAAGCTGCATCCGTAGGTCAGAAAACTCGATGGCAGGTAGAATGCCACGAGTGCGATGATAAGACCCGCCGCGCCGGCGGCCTGCCAGCCGATGAGGGCGACCATGGACATGTTTGGACCGGGGGCCATTTGGCCCAAGCTGTAGATCGTCGCAAACTGATCGCCTGTGACCCAGTGGTGCAGGCTTACGGTCTCATGCTCCATTTGTGGCAGCACGGCGCTTCCGCCTCCCACGGCGAGCAGGGAGAGGAGGCAAAAGACATTCAGGATTTTAACGAGATCCTTCATGTGTTCGGCTTCGGTTTGCTCGGGCGGCAAAGGATAATTGCAATGGGTGCTATCAGAAAGAGAACCACCGGCAGCGACACATGGTGGAAGGCCACGAGGTAAAAAGTTCCCAGAACAAAGCACAGATCGCGAAGGTTGAGAAATTGCTTGGCGCCGATCTTGAGAGTGACCTGCAGAAGTAGTCCCACGGCTGCTGCGGCGACTCCAGCAAGTGCTGCGGCGACATTGGGATTGTGGCGGAAGCGGTCATACAAAATGCCTAATACCACCAAAAGCAACACGCCTGGAAGAATCAGGCCCAAAGCTGCCGCAACAGCGCCTTGTGGGCCTGCGAGTTTCCGCCCGGCAATGATCGCCACATTCACCGAATTCAGACCCGGGAGTGTCTGGCCGATTTCCAAGGCGGCGAGGAATTCCTCCTCATCCATCCACTTTTTATCCGTCACCAGCGCATCGCGCAGGTAGGCGACAAGACCGCCTCCGAAGCTCGTGATACCGATCTTGGCAAATGCGCGGAAGATTTCCGATGCACCTGGCATATTACTCGCTGCGGGTGGCATGGGGAGATTGTCCGAGTTGGTAAACAAGAGCTGTCTTGGTGGTGCCGAGGGAGACCCACTCTTGGGCGTCGAGTTGGAGCGTTTTGTAGAAATCCTCCGCGCGCTTCAGGCTCGACTTGTGGATTTCATCCTCGCTGTCAAAGCGGCACTGGAAGGCGAATTCGCCGCAGAATGCCCGCTCGTATTTGCGTGTGCGCCACACGGCGATCGTTGTTTTGCCATTGAAACCTCCGCCAAAGTGGAGTTCGCCCACATCGACCTGCACCTCCTCCACCGCCATGTCATTAACAAGTCTGAGTGGTGACTCATGGTCCGCGCCGACCTGATGAATCGCTGGAAAAGCTCCTGCCAGATCCTTTACCGCGACTTCCAAACCCTCCCGCGGCTTGGCCAGTACGCAGTTGTGCGAAAAAATCGAACGCGTGCCGCCGAGCGTTTCCCTCAGCGGCAGGAGTTCCTCCTTGAATTTGATTTTCGCGATGCCACCTGAATTCGCCGGACGCACATCCACCGCTGCCGCCTCTTTGAAATCCGGATGCCGGAATTTGAATGTCAGCTCCGGAATTCCTTCTGGCCAACCGCCCTTGTAGTGCGTGCGCAAACGCAGGATGAAGTGGTTTTTATAAAGTGCGAAATCCTCCGTGTCGTAGAAAAGCACCTCGCGCACATTGCTCTCAAAAGCGTTCTCAGCCTCTTTCACCTTCACATCAAACTTCTTCGCCGTCCCCCGAACAATGCTCCAGAAATCCACGAATGCCTGTGGCGAGGTGAAATGCTGGGCCTGCAAAATGATCTTATACTCGCGATATTGAATCCGGTCCTGCGGGGTGTTTTCGATCTCGTGCTTCGACATGCCAAGTATCAACGCACACTCGCTCCCTCAAGGCAAAAGGCTTTTCGGTGGACACGCAGGAACCGAGTGAGTTCAAGGGTTACGAAAGTGTAACAATTAAAGTGTTTTCTGTCAGGGGTGCAGAGAAAAGATGAGATCTCAACAAATCAAAATCGAAGAAGTCATGAAG